>PHEV01000172.1 GCA_002843035.1 Actinobacteria bacterium HGW-Actinobacteria-5
CGTTGCGCCAGGTGCCGTTCTCGGAGCCGAAGCCGAGCTGTTCGAGGGTGTCGGCGAGCAGCGCCCGGGCCCCCGCGTGACCGGGCGCGGCGAAGACCGCGTGGTCGAGCAGTTCCGCTGCCCAGCGCAGGTCGCCCGCGTCATACGCCGACTGCGCCCTCGCGACCACCGCGTCCACACCACCCATGGCCTCGACGTACCGCTCGGCGGCCTGCTGCGGCGGATGCTGCCACAGCCGGGCGGGGTTGCCGTCGTACCAGCCCATGTAGCGCTGGTAGACCGCCTTCACGTTGTGGCTGACCGAGCCGTAGTAGCCGTGGGTGTGCCAGGCCGCGTCCAGCGCCGGCGGCATCCGGAACTGCTCGGCGATCTCCGCGCCGGTGAAGCCCTGGTTGAGCAGCCGCAGGGTCTGGTCGTGGAGGTAGGCGTACAGGTCGCGCTGCAGGCTGATGAACGCGACCACTTCGTCGTGTCCCCAGGTCGGCCAGTGGTGGGACGCGAACACCACGTCGGTGTCGTCCCCGAACAGCTCGATCGCCTGGGTGAGGTAGCCGGCCCACGCGTGCGGGTCACGGACCAGGGCGCCCCGCAGCGTGAGCAGGTTGTGCAGCGTGTGCGTGCTGTTCTCGGCCATGCACAACGCCCGCTTGTCCGGGAAGTGGAAGTGCATCTCCGAGGGCGCTTCGGAGCCGGGAGCGAGCTGGAACACCATCCGCACCCCGTCGATGACGAGTTCCTGGCCGTCGTGGGTGATGTCGAGGTTCGGCGCGATCAGGCTGACCGTGCCCGTGGACGTCGTCTGGCCCAGTCCCGCGCCAACGCCGCCGCGCGGGTTGCGGGGGAGCGCCGCGCCGTACATGTAGCCGGCCCTCCGGCTCATCGCGACGCCCGCATAGACGTTCTCGGAGATCGCGTGCTCCATGAAGCCCGCGGGCGCGATCACGGGCAGCCCGGCGTCCGCCTGCGCCTGGGTGATGATGCCCTTCACGCCACCGAAGTGGTCGGCGTGGCTGTGGGTGTAGATCATCGCGGTCACCGGGCGGTCACCGCGGTGCTCGCGATACAACCGCCAGGCCGCGGCCGCGGTCTCCAGCGTGAGCAGCGGGTCGATCACGATCACGCCCGTGTCCCCCTCGACGAAGGAGACGTTCGACAAGTCGTAGCCGCGAACCTGGTAGATGCCCTCGACCACCTCGAAGAGCCCCTGGACGGCGGTCAGCGTGCTCTGCCGCCACAGGCTCGGGTGGACGGTGTCGGGCGCGTCGCCACCGAGGAAGGCGTAGGCGCCGTTGTCCCACACCACCTCGCCGCGGTCATTGGTGACGGCGCTCTCCCCTGCGGCGATCAGGCCGCGGGTCGCGTCGTCGAAGTCCGAACGGTCGTGGAAGGGGAACAGCCCCTGGTCGAGTGCAGCGTCGGAACTCATCGGAGGGTCTCCTTTGTGGGTACGGCCTGAGCCGGATCCCGGGCGAGCCCGGGACCCGGCACGGGATCAGCCGAGCAGCTTCGCCTTGGCAGCGGCGAACTCTTCGGGGCTCAGCACCCCGGCGGCCTGCAGTTGCGCCAGCCGCTCGAGCTGGGCGATCAGGTCGTTCCCCGGTGCCGCGGGCGCCGCGGCGGGGGGCTGTGGTGCGACCGGCTGCGGCGCGGGGGCCGCCGGCGGCGGAGCGGCCTGGGCCTGCGCGGCCCGGGCCTGGCGGCTGGCCACGGCGCCCATCGTCGCCTGTGCTGTGCCCGCGATCACTGCGGTCCTGGCCGCGGTTCCGATCAGGCCGGGACGTCCGATTCGACGCATGGTTTCCTCTCCTCGTTCAGACCGCGAGCGCGGCGACTTCGTTGACCACATCTGCGGTGAAGCGCTCGACCGAGAGCACCTCCGCAGACGCGTCCTGCACCGCCTTGACGACCTTCCTCGCCCACGTGTTCTCGAGCAACACGACGAGCGCGGTGGAGCCGTCGCCCAGAGCCTCGGTCAGCTCCATCAGGTCGTCCTCGCCGATCAGGCCGTCCGCGGCCGGGTTCACCCCGGCCAGGCCGAGCTCGTCAGCGAATTCGTCGAGTTCGAGTACTGCGCGGGTGCCGTCCGGGCCGCGGCGCACTGCTGCCACGTCAAGCAGGGTGACCACCCCGGCGGTGGTGACGTCCCTGAGCGTGGCCGTCACCTCGGCAGGAGAGCTCCCCGCGGGGAACTCGACCACGTACAGGTCAGCGGGTCCAAAGGTCATGTCGTCCCCTCTCAGGCAAGCGCCTTGGCCTTGAGCTGGTCGAACTCGGCCTGGGTGATCGCACCGGAGTCGAGCAGGGACTTCGCGCTGGCGATCTGCGAAGCGGGATCGGCCGTGGTGGCGACCGAGCGGATGTAGTCCTCGGCGGCAGCCTTCGACTGCTGGTGCACGGCCATCTCGCGCTCGTTCATTCCCTTGCCGCGGACGATGATGTAGATCAGCGCAGTGATCGCCGGGATGATGAACAAGGCGATCAGCCAGACGGCCTTGAGTCCGCCGCTCATCGTGGAGTCGCGGAAGATATCGACGATGATCTGGAAGAGCACCATCAGGTAGAGGATGAAGAAGAATCCCCAGACCATCAGCCAGAAGAAGCCCCAGAAATCCACGTGCTTGCCTTTCTCTCGATAGTTTGCCGACCTCCCGTACCGACCGGGAGCATCGGCCCGCCACACGGGCGGAGCCCCAGCGTCACCCCGACCCGGGCGCCGGGGCATCACCCCGGCAGGGTGATAACTTTGGCGCGAGCCAGTCAGCCGGTCCGCCATCCGCTGGAAGAATTGCGCATGCCACCTGTCCGCTCGACCGTCGGGACGAACGTCCCGCGCCATCTGGTCACGCGCCCGGCACTGCCCGCGCACGCGATCGACCGTCCGAGGTTGCGGGCGCTGCTGGGCGAGCTGGTGACCTCCCACCGGGTCACCACCGTGGTCGCGCCCGCGGGGTTCGGCAAGACCTCCGCGCTCAGTGACTGGGCGGACCGGTGGGAGGGCCCGGTGGGCTGGCTGTCGCTGACGCAGTCCGACCAGCACCCCGAACACCTCCGGCGGGCGCTCGAGGCCGCCGCCGAGCAGTTGGCTGCGGACGAGTCGCTCGGCGACGAGAGCATGGCCCTCGACCGCGCCGAGAGCGACGCCTGGCCGGTCCTGGTGATCGATGACCTGCAGTTCGCCAGGGATGAGGGCGCCATGGAGGCCCTGCGCGACTTCATCGGCCGGACGGACCTTCGCACACGCCTCGTCCTCTCCACCCGGGCCGAGCTCAACATCGGGCTGGCCCGCCTGCTGGCCGACGGAGAGCTGGCCCGACTGGGACCCGACGACCTCGCCCTGACCCGGACGGAGGTTCGCGAGGCGGCCCGGATCCTCGGGCGCGAGCTGGACGACGCCGGTGCGGAGCGCCTGCGCAGCCTGACCGGAGGCTGGCCGGTGGCCGTCCGCCTGGCCTTGATCTCCACGGACCTGGAGACGCCGCTTCCCCTGCTCGCCGTCGGCGACGCGTTTCCGCAACTGGCGGACTACCTCGTCGAGAACGTGCTGAGCCAGTTGCCCGACCACCTGGCCGACTTCGTGCTGCAGGCCTGCACCTGCGACTGGCTGACCGGGCAGCTCGCCGCCGACCTCACCAACCACCGCCAGGCGACCCAGCATCTGGAACAGGCGGCGGCGACCGGGCTGCCGCTGGAGCGGGTCAGTCTCCCCGGCCGCGACCCGATCTACCGGTGGCATCCCGTGATGGCACAGGCAGGACGTGCGCTGCTGCTCCGGCGCGATCCGGCCCTGGCGCGCTCGTTGCACCGTCGGGCCGCCGACCTGCTCCGGGTGGCCGACCCCTACGAGGCCGCCGTCCACGCGCTGGCCGCGCGCGAGCCGGCGATGGCCGCCCGGCTGCTCAAGACGCAGTGGTTGGCCGGAGTGCTCCGGGGCGACTCCGAACTGGTCAACGCACTGTGCGGGCGCCTGCCTGCTCCGTGGAGCGACGACCCGGAGGTGCTCACGATCCGCGCGCTGTGCCTGCAGAACCGCGGCGACACCGAGGCTGCGGCCAGGCTCGCGCGCCGGGCCGCGCTCGCTGCCATCGATCTTCCTCCCGCCGAGCGCGCCACCTTCGAGGTGACCGACCGGCTCAGCCGCCTCTTCCTCGCCGACGAGGAGGATGAACTCGCCGCCGCCTGCGACGACGTCGAGGCGTTCCTCGACCGCCGCGTCGACCTGGACGGGGCGCTGCACGCGTGTGCGGTGCTGCTCGTGGGCTGGTCGCGGCTCCGGCTGCGGCACGGACGGGCGGCCGTGCGACTGCTTGACGAGGCGACGACCCGGTGCCGCGCCGAGGGGCTGGACGATCTCGCCGACCGGGCACGGACGAACCGTGCCTTCATCCTGGCCTACAGCGGGGACTTCGCCGGCGCGAGAGAGATGTTCTCCGCCGGGCACGCGCCCAGGGAGGCCGCCTGGCGCAGGGATGACGGCTCGGTGGAGTCGTTCGCGATGGGGTGGATGTCGTTCTGGTCCGGCGACTACGTCGAGGCCTTCGGCGCGTTCCGGGACGCCATCGCCGCGGGAGGCGCGATCACCTCGGTCGCACCCCTGGCGCGTCTGTGGCTGGTGCACACCGTGCTCGCGCGGCGCGACGCCGCCGAGCTCGACCGGGCCGAGCGACTTCTGGCCGACGTTCCCGACACCACGATCCAGGGCCTGCCCTGGGGGGTCTACAAGCTCGGCGCGCGGGCCGGGATCGCGGCCTTCCGTGGCGACGTGCAGGGTGCTCTCTCGCTCCTGGAGGAGATGTCGGCAGCCCGGGCGTTCATCCCGGCCGCGCGGGCACTGGCGGCGGAGTTGTACTGGATGAGCGGGCGTACCACTGAAGCCAGGGCACAGGTCGAGCCCCTGCTCACCGGAACGCCGGACTACATCCGGATCGGGGCGATGGTGCTCACCGCCCTGTGCCGGTACCGGGAGGGGGAGTCCGACGCCGCGCACGCGCTGCTGGAGGAGTCGCTCGGACTCGGCGCCGAGCTCGGCCTGCGCCGCCCGTTCCAGCGTTTCGACCCGCGCCTGACCGAGTTCCTGTCCGCGCACGCGGCCCTCGGCACCCGCCACGAGGGCTTCCTCGCCTCGCTGATCGCCGAGCACCAGTCCCGCTCCGGCGACGACCAGTCGCTCAGCGCGCGGGAACGCGAGATCGTCGGCTACCTCGCCACCACCCTGAGCGCGGCCGAGATCCGCGAGGCGCTGTTCATCTCGCAGAACACGCTCAAGACGCACCTGAAGTCGATCTATCGCAAGCTCGGGGTGGACAACCGCAGGGACGCCGTCCGTGCGGCCCAAGGCCCGCTGGCCTCCTGATCGGCCAGCCGTGGCGCCCGAAACCATCACCAGCGTGCTCCTGCTCTCCGCCGGGGTGGCGATCAGCCCGCTGCCCGTACTGGCCGTGATCGCGCTGCTGGTGTCGCGGCGTCCGCGGCCCACCAGCCTCGCCTTCGCCGGGGGCTGGCTGGGCGGCATCGTGGCGGTGCTGACGGTCGCGCTCGGGTTCGCGATCGGCGCCAGCCGGCTGGGCCTGACCGGGCTGCAGCGCTCGGCGGCCGTGATCGGGATCGTCCTGGGGGTGCTCGTGATCGTGGCCGGCGTCCTGGTCTGGGTACGGCGGCCGGCCGACGAAGCGGGTCCTCCCGGCTGGCTCGCCGCCCTGGACGAGTTGCCGCCGTCGCGGGCGTTCGCCGCCGGCGGCGCGTTGTCAGCGGTGAATCCGAAGAACCTGGTGGCGAGCGGGACGGCAGGGCTGATGCTGGGCTGGTCCGGCCTGTCCGCGAACCAGACCACTGCGATCGCGATCGCCTTCTGTCTCCTGGCCGGCAGCACCGTGCTCGTGCCGGTCCTGGTGTTCCTCGCGGTCGGCCGACGCGCCCAGGATCAGCTGGTCCGCCTGCGGGACTGGCTGCTGCCCCGGCAGGCCGGGCTGGTCGCCGCCCTGCTGGCGGGGATCGGACTACTCCTTGTGGTGCGCGGCATTACCGGAGCCTGAACTGGTGGGTCCGGACCCGCGCCGCGAACAGCTCAGAAGAGCAGCGCCAGTGCCGGGTCGGACATGATCGTGGAGACGTCGGCAAGGAACTTCGAGCCCATCTCCCCGTCCACGAGGCGGTG
>PHEV01000008.1:0-85073 GCA_002843035.1 Actinobacteria bacterium HGW-Actinobacteria-5
CGACGTGATCCAGCCCGCCATCGCCACCCGGCCGTAGCCCTCGCCCGCCGGGATTCGCCCCAGCAGCCGCAGCGCGTCCGACACCAGCGCAGCCTCGCCCAGGCTGCGTCCCCGCGCCAGTCCGAACGCCGCCCCCAACACCGACTCCTCCGCCGCCCAGTCCACCCGGTCGAGCAGGTCGTGCGCCGACGGGTCCAGCCACAGCGCCCGTCGATCCGCAGCGAACTGGACGCACAGCGCCTCCGCGACATCCAGCTCGTCGCCGCGCCCGACGGCGTCGGCCGCGACCTCGTGCAGCACACTCTCCGGGGACGGCACCCACTCCAGCGGAATCCGGCTCAGCCCGCGCGGGGTCTGCACGTCCAGGATCCGGCGACCCACCTCCGCCGTCACCGAGACCATCCCGTCGGTGAAGTCGACCACCACGTCCTCGGGCGCGCTCAGGCCGTAGTCGGCGACGTCACCCCACCACGACTCCTCCGCGTCCAGCTGGGTGTCGTTCAGCCACGGCGGCAACCGCCCGGCCAGGTCGTCCAGCATCGGGTACCAGTCCGAGACCAGGGAAGTGGTCAGCCGCTCCCCTGCCGCCAGCTCCGCGCCCGCGGGCGCCACCAGATAGTCCACGGACGCGCTGCTCTCAGCCGGATCGCCGAACTCCTCCAGGTAGCCCTGCTCCAGCCGCAGCCCCAGCACCGGGCCGGCAGTGTGGGCGGGAGCCACCGCCAGCAGCGCGTTCACCCCGCTCCCCCAGCTCCACAGCGCGTACTCCGGCCCCGGACGCACCCGCAGCCGGTCCTCGACCACGTCCGGACGGTGCGCCTCCCGGGTGAGCACCCAGCGGCTGCGCCAGCCCTCCAGCACCGAGTGCCGCTGGAAGACCCGGCCCTCTGGCGTGGCCAGCGTGTGCTCCACCTCGTCCGGCGCCTCGAACTCGGCCGGAGCGCCCTTCACCCCCAGCCACGCCAGCTCCACGACGAGATCCGGCCCGCGCAGCAGCCGGACGGAGGTGCCGTCCGCGGCGACCCGCACCTCGGCCTCGCCCCAGTGCATCACCGCCGGCGTTGGCATCTCGCGCACCAGTAGAGGTTACGACCCTCGAAGGCGCGGACGCTGACCTCGCGCCCGCAGACCAGGCAGGGCTGGCCGGCCCGGCGGTACACGTACACCTCGCCGCCATGCCGGTCCACCCGCGGCTCGCGGCCCATCGCCTCCGGCGTGTGCTCGGGACGCACCGTGTCGATCCGGCCGTGCCGAACCCCCAGCGGCATCAGCTCGACCAGGTCAGCCCAGATCCGCTGCCACGCCCGGGCGGAGAGGGTGTTCCCCGGCGTGTCGGGATGGATCCGCTGCCGGTACAGCACCTCCGCCCGGTAGATGTTGCCGACCCCGGCCGCCACCCGCTGGTCCATCAGCAGCGACGCGATGCTGCGCCCCGAGCGGTGCACCCGCTGCCAGGCCCGCGCTGGATCGGCGTCCGCGCGCAGGGGGTCGGGGCCGAGCCCCGCGAGCAGACCCGCCACCTCGTCCGGGCCGATCAGCGCGCACGTCTGCGGGCCACGCAGTTCCGCCGCGTGCTGGTCGGTCTCGATCCGCAGCCGCAACGTATCCGCACCCTCCACCGGACCCGGACGCACCCAGCGCAGCTTGCCGATCAGGCCGAGGTGGATGTGGACGAACGGGCCCGGCGAAGGGGGCCCGGCAGGCTCGAGGGGCGACACCGGGGTGGATCCGAAGTCGATCAGGAGGTGCTTGCCGTAGGCCTCGGCGGCGCGAAGCGTCGTCCCGTCCAGCAGCTCCGCGGCCGCGGCGAAGCGTCCCTGCGGGCTCGTGACGCGCACCGGCCGTCCGGCGAACGCGACCGTGAGTTCGTCGGCCAGGCGGTGAATCACGTGGCCTTCAGGCATGTCACCTCCGGGTGGAGAAGGGTCTCGGAGTCTACGCTGCACTCATGAGCTCGACGCAGCGCCATCCCGAGCCCGAACGGGTCTTCGGCAGGGACGGCATCTCGGGCCTGGTCGACGCCCACCGGGCGCAGCGGGCCCGCGACGTGTCGCGTCCCACACCGTCTGACGAGGCCGCGGCGGAGGCCGCAGCGGACGCTGCGCTGGCGCGCCTGGACCGCGGACGTCATTGAACCGGTGCCCACAGGGGTATGTTGTGTGCGCGCGTGCCGCCAGCGGCAGGCCCGCGCGTCCGTGACAGCGAAGTACCCACCGTCCATCACCCCTACTCAGTGAGGTTGCATGTACCCGGCAAACATCACCCGTGCTGAAGCCGCCACCCGCTCGGGCCAGATCGCCACGCACAGCTACGACGTCACCGTGGACCTCTCCGGACGCGTCCCCGACGCCGGCGAGTACGACCCGACCGCGACCTTCGTGTCGTCCTCCACCGTGAGGTTCACCGGCAGCGGCGGCCCCAGCTGGATCAACCTGATCGCCGACCGCCTGCTCGCCGTCACCCTCGACGGCCGTCCGCTGCTGGAGGCGGAGCTCACCGAGCACAAGCTGCACTTCACCGCCGAGGCCGGCGAGCACGAGCTCACCGTCTCCGCCCTGTGCCGGTACAGCCGCACCGGCGAAGGCCTGCACCGCTTCGTCGACCCCGTCGACGACCAGGTGTACTGCTACACCCAGTTCGAGACCGCGGACGCCCGCCGCATGTATGCCTGCTTCGAGCAGCCCGACCTGAAGGCGACCTTCGCCCTCACCGTGATCGCGCCCGCCACCTGGACCGTGCTGTCCAACTCCCCGGAGGTCGAACCCACCCCGCTCGAGGACGGCCTGGCCCGCTGGGCCTTCGCCGCCACTCCCCCGATCTCCACCTACATCACCGCCCTGATCGCCGGGAACTTCCACACCGTCCGCGACAGCTACACCGGCCAGGGCGCGGAGATCCCGCTGTCGGTGTCGTGCCGGGCTTCCGTGGCACCGCACCTCGACGCCGAGCGCATCCTCGCCACCACCAAGGCCGGCTTCGAGGTCTTCGAGGAGCACTTCGGCAGGCCCTACCCCTTCGCCGACTACGCGCAGGTCTTCGTGCCGGAGTTCAACGCCGGCGCCATGGAGAACGCCGGGTGCGTGACCATCCGCGACGAGTACCTGTACCGCTCCCGGGTCACCAACGCGTCCTACGAAGCGCGCGACAACACGATCCTGCACGAGCTCGCCCACATGTGGTTCGGCGACCTGGTCACGATGACCTGGTGGGACGACCTGTGGCTGAACGAGTCGTTCGCCGAATGGGCGTCCCACTTCTGCCAGGCCGAGATCCGGGCGAAGGGCGCCGAGCGGGACGACCCGTGGGCGACCTTCGCCAACAGCCGCAAGAACTGGGCCTACCGGCAGGACCAGCTGCCGTCCACCCATCCGGTGGCCGCCGACATGGTCGACCTCGCCGCGGTGGAACTGAACTTCGACGGCATCACCTACGCCAAGGGCGCCTCCGTACTGCGGCAGCTGGTCGCGTTCGTCGGCCAGGACGCGTTCCTCGCCGGCGTGCGGGCCTACTTCGCGAAGCACGCGTGGGGCAACACCCAGCTGTCCGACCTGCTCGCAGCACTCACCGAGGCGTCCGGACGCGACCTGTCCCACTTCGCCGCCGAGTGGCTGCAGACCGCGGGGGTGAACACGATCTGGGCCGAATTCGCCCTCGACGAGGCAGGCAACTTCTCCCGGTTCGCGATCCGCCAGATCGCCCCCGCCGCGTGGCCCACCCTGCGGCACCACCGGCTCGCCGTCGGCCTGTACGCCGAGCAGGACGGACGGCTCGTCCGCGTCCATCGCGCCGAGGTGGACATCTCCGGAGAACTGACCGAGCTGCCCGAGCTGGTCGGCCAGCCGCGTGCGGCGCTGATCCTGCTCAACGACGACGACCTCAGCTACACCAAGATCCGGCTCGACCCGCTGTCACTCACCACGGTGGTGAACGGCATCGGCAGGCTCGAGGACCCGCTCAGCCGCGCGCTGTGCTGGGGAGCCAGCTGGGACATGTGCCGCGACGGTGAGCTGCCGGCGTCCGACTTCGTCTCGCTGGCGCTGTCCGGTGTCGGGGTGGAGACCGACCTCACCGCCGTGCAGGGCGTGCTGGCCCAGGCCCGCACCGCGATCGACCTGTACGCGCCGCGCGAGAACCGGGTCGAGCTCAACGAACGGTTCGTGACCGGGCTCGCCCGGCTGCTCAAGGAGGCCGAGCCGGGCTCGGACCACCAGCTGGCCTTCGCAAGGGCGCTCGCCAACGCGGCCCGCTCCGATGCCGTCGTGCAACTCCTGCAGGCCTGGCTGGCCGGGAACGAGGCGCCGGCAGGACTCGCCGTCGACACCGACCTGCGCTGGCTGATCCTGACCAACCTCGCCCGCCTCGGCGTGGTCGGCGACGACACGATCGACGCCGAACTGGCGCGGGACGCGACCGCGCGGGGCGCCGAACAGGCCGCCGGCGCCAGGGCCGCCCAGCCCACACCCGCGGCGAAGGCGGCCGCGTGGCTGCTGGCCACCGAGGACGACGACGTGCCCAACGAGACCCACTTCCAGGTCTGCATGCGCTTCTGGCAGTTCGAGCAGGACGAGGTACTGCGTCCCTACGTGCAGCGCTACCTCGCCGTCGCGAAGGCGATCTCGGAGGGCACCGACGGCTGGGCCGACCGGAGCTCGGCGATCAAGCAGCACGTGCTCGGCCGGCTCTTCCCGAGCCCGCTCGCCGACCGGGCGACGCTGCAGCTGGTCGACCAGTGGCTGCAGGCCACCCCGCTCAGCGACTCTGTGCTGCGCCAGGTGACCGAGCACCGCGACGACGCCGAGCGTGCCCTGCGCTGCCAGGAGGCTGCCCGGGCGCGGTCGTGAACTGAGCTCTCGGGCCCTGCACTGTGATGCCGGGACCGTGCGGCTGCCGGCTCACGATCCGGCGGCGGCTACTCGCCTCGCTGCCGCCACGCCGGGCCCATGATCAGGGCCGTGAGCACGGCGCCGACGCCGAACGGGATGAAGATCGTCAGCGTGAGCATCTCCAGAACCGTCGGATCCGTCACGGCAGGCCAACTGGGCAGGGTCTCCAGCGGGAGGAACGCGGGAACTGGAAGCATGACCAAACCGTAGCCGACCTCGGATAGTCTGGCCGCTCGAAGACCGGTGGCACCTGTGCTGATGACCACCGATCCGAGAGCACACGAGGAGCGCTGCGTGGTTGACCCTGCACCCCGGGAGGTCTCGACAAGCTCGACCGACGGTTCGGGCCCGACCAGCGGTTCGGAGGAGAGTTCCCGCACCGTTGTCGATGCATCCGAACTGGCCCGATCACTGTCCAGGATCGCGCACGAGATCCTCGAGGCGAACCGTGGCGCGTCCGACCTGGTGCTGCTCGGCATCCCGACCCGCGGCGTCCACCTGGCCCGGCGGCTGGCGAGACTGATCGAGGGCATCGAGGGCAGCCCCGTCCGGGTGGGCGACCTCGACATCACGATGTACCGCGACGACCTGCGCAGCAACCCCACCCGCAACCCGGCCCGGACCTCGATCCCCGGCCGGATCGACGACGCCGTGGTGGTCCTGGTCGACGACGTGCTCTACTCCGGACGCACGATCGGCGCGGCGATCGACGCCCTGCGCGACCTCGGCCGGCCACGGGCCGTCCGGCTGGCCGTCCTGGTCGATCGGGGCCACCGCGAGTTGCCGGTGGCCGCCGACCACGTCGGACGGACCATCCAGACCGCGGCCGACGAACGCGTCCAGGTGCTCCTGACCGAGAAGGACGGGCACGACGCGGTCACCATCTCCCGGGGAGGCAACCGATGAGGCACCTGCTCAGCTGCGCCGATCTCGACCTGGCCACCGCCACCGGCATCCTCGACCTCGCCGAGGAGATGCAGCAGGTGCAGTCGCGTCCGGTGAAGAAGCTGCCCGCCCTGCGCGGACGCACCATCGTCAACATCTTCTTCGAGGACTCGACCCGCACCCGCACGTCCTTCGAGATCGCCGGCAAGTGGCTGAGCGCCGACACCATCAACGTCTCCGCCAAGGGGTCGTCGGTGAGCAAGGGCGAGTCGCTGCGAGACACCATGCTCACCCTCGACGCGATGGGGGTGGACTGCTTCGTGATCCGGCACTCGTCCTCGGGCGCGGCCGCCCAGGTGGCCAGCTGGGTGCGCGCCCAGGTGGTCAACGCCGGCGACGGGCAGCACGAGCACCCCACCCAGGCGCTGCTGGACGCCTACGCGATGCGCCAGCACTTCCGGACGGTCGGCGCCGAGGGCTTCGCCGGCAAGAAGATCGCCATCGTCGGCGACCTGCTGCACTCGCGGGTCGTGCGCAGCAACGTGCTGCTGCAGCACACCCTCGGGGGTGAGGTCGTGCTGGTCGCGCCCCCGACCCTGCTGCCCACCGGGGTGGAGAACTGGGGCTGCCAGATCAGCGACGACCTGGACCCGGTGCTCGGCGAGGCCGACATCGTGATGATGCTGCGGGTGCAGCGCGAGCGGATGGCCGGCGGCTTCTTCCCCACCGAACGCGAGTACACCGCGCGGTTCGGACTCACCGAGGAACGGCTCGCCGCGATGAAGCCCGACGCGGCGATCTGCCACCCCGGCCCGATGAACCGGGGCGTGGAGATCTCCAGCGCCGCCGCGGACGCCGCCAACTCGCTGGTTCTCGACCAGGTCGCCGCCGGCGTGGCGATCCGGATGAGCGTGTTGTACCACCTGCTGGGCTCGGACGAAGGAGCAGTGCATTGACCACCACGCCCACCGACCTCCTGATCACGGGCGCGACGCTCGCCGACGGGAGCCGGAGCGACCTGTACCTGTCCGGTGGGCTGATCGCCGACCCCGCGTCCGCGCCGGCCGGAGTGGAGCGGTTCGACGCGGACGGCCTGCTCGCCCTCCCCGGGCTGGTCGACCTGCACACCCACCTGCGCGAGCCCGGACGTGAAGACGCAGAGACCGTCGACTCCGGCACCGCCGCGGCCGCGCGTGGCGGCTTCACCTGCGTCCACGCGATGGCCAACACCAACCCGGTCACCGACACCGCCGAGGCCGCCGAGTACGTGGCCGGACTGGGCCAGCGGGAGGGCCACTGCGAGGTGCGCGTGGTCGGCGCGATCACCAAGGGGCTGGCCGGGGAAGAACTGGCCGAACTCGGCCTGATGGCCAACTCGGGCGCCCGGGTGCGGGTCTTCTCCGACGACGGCCGGTGCGTGGGCGACTCCCAGCTGATGCGCCGCGCGCTCAGCTACGTCCGCTCCTTCGACGGCGTGGTCGCCCAGCACTCCCAGGACACCCAGCTGGCCGGGCCCGGCGCCTGCTGCCACGAGTCGGAGTGGTCCGGACGCCTCGGCCTGCCCGGCTGGCCATCCCAGGCGGAGAGCATCATCGTTGCCCGCGACGTGCAGCTCGCCGAGCTCACCGACTCCCGCGTCCACGTCTGCCATGTGTCCACCGCGGAGAGCGTCGACATCGTGCGCTGGGCCAAGAAGCGCGGCATCAAGGTGACCGCGGAGGCCACCCCGCACCACCTGCTGCTCGACACCCCACTGGTCGCCGGCTACGACACCACGTTCAAGGTCAACCCGCCGCTGCGCACCTCCGAGCACCTCGAGGCGGTGCGCGAGGCGCTGGCCGACGGCACGATCGACATCGTCGGCACCGACCACGCCCCGCACGCCCGCCAGGACAAGGACCACCCCTTCGACGTGGCGCTGCCCGGCATGATCGGCCTGGAGCAGGCACTGTCGGTGGTGATGGAGGTCATGGTCAACACCGGGCGGATGGACTGGCCCACCGTCGTGGAGCGGATGTCGTCCGCGCCGGCCCGAATCGGGCAGGTGGCCGGCCAGGGCCGTCCGCTGGCCGTCGGGGAACCGGCGAACCTCGTGCTCGTGGACCCGTCCGCGCGGGCCGTCGTCGACCGGGACGCGTCCCGCTCCCGCTCGCGGAACAACCCGTACCACGGACGCGAGCTGCCCGACCCCGTCGTGATGACGATCTGGAAGGGCGCAGCCACCTACCGCCGCTGATTCCGCGGCCGAGCCCGTCCCGCATGAATCGATTCAGCAGTTTGGGCGATTCTCCGGCATTCCGGCAGGCCCTGTGGTTATGCTCGGGCCAATTGCAGGAAGGACTCCGATGACCGCACAACGGGCGAGCGTGAAGGACGTCGCGCAGCTGGCGGGGGTCTCGGTCGGCACCGTCTCGAACGTGCTGAACCGGCCCGAGTCGGTCACAGAGAAGACCCGCGTCAGGGTCGAGCAGGCGATGGCGCAGCTCAACTTCCACCGCAACGCGTCCGCACGGCAGTTGCGGGCGGGGGTGTCCCGCACCGTCGGCGTGATCGTGATGGACGTGGGCAACCCGTACTACACCGAACTCGCCCGCGGCATCGAGGACCGCCTCGCCGATGACGACCACACCCTGATCCTGTGCTCCTCCGACGAGGATCCGCAGCGGGAGGCGCAGTTCCTCCGGTTGCTCGCCGAGCAGGGCGTCCGCGGTGTGCTGGTCACGCCGACAGCCTCGACCACGCAGCGGCTCGGCGACCTGCGCCGGCTCGGCATCCCTTCGGTGCTGATGGACTCCCACAGCACCCAGCACACCTCCGTGGGCGTCGACCACGTCTCCGGCGGACGCCAGGCGATCAGCCACCTTCTCGACCAGGGCCACCGACGGATCCTCTACCTCGCCGGCCCGACCGACCTCCAGCAGACCCGGCACCGGCTGCGCGGCGCCATCGAGGCCGTCCAGGCCGCCGGGCTCGACCCGACCGACGTGCTGCGCGTCGTGAACCTGCCGAACCTGACGGCGAACGAGGGCCAGCGTGGCCTGATCGAGGCGCTGGACGACCCCGGCCCCGCACCGACGGCCGTTTTCGCCATGAACGACATTGTCGCCCTCGGCGCGATGCGGGAACTGCGGGTGCGCGGCCTGTCGATCCCCCGCGACATGGCCGTGGTCGGCTACGACGACCTGTACTTCGCCGCGGAACTGATGACCCCGCTGAGCTCGGTGCGCCAGCCGATGCGTCAGCTCGGCTGGGCCGCGGCCGACCTGCTGCTCACCGAGCACCCGCACACGGTCTTCCAGCCGGAGTTGATCGTCCGCGCGTCCTCGGACTTCCGTCGACCCTGACGCGATCTGACCGCTGAAGCGCCCGAATGGGACGGGTGGGGCATCCGGGATGCGGAGAGCGGCGGGATCGCGACATCGTTCTTGCGTGCCCTAGGCTGCGGAACCGTGACCAGCACTGACCGCCCGTGGTGGCGCGACGCCGTCGTCTACCAGATCTACCCGCGCTCGTTCGCGGATGCGAACAACGACGGCACCGGTGACGTACAGGGGATGGTCGAGCGGCTGGACTACCTGCAGTCCCTCGGCGTGAACGCGGTCTGGGTGAGCCCGTGGTACCCGTCCCCGATGGCGGACGGCGGCTACGACGTCGCCGACTACTGCGACATCTCGCCGATGTTCGGCACCCTCGACGATGCGGACGCCTTCCTCGCCTGCGCCCACGAGCGCGGTATCCGGGTGCTGATCGACCTCGTCCCGAACCACTGTGCCAACACGCACCCGGCCTTTCGGGCGGCGCTGTCGGCCGGCCCCGGCTCGCCGGAGCGCTCACTGTTCCACTTCCGCGACGGCAGCGGGCCCGACGGCGCCGAGCCCCCCACCAACTGGGGCTCGCTGTTCGGCGGCTCGGCCTGGGAGCGGGTGGTCGGCCCGGACGGCCCCGAACAGTGGTACCTGCACATGTTCGCCCCCGAGCAGCCGGACTGGAACTGGGCCAACCCTGCGGTCGCGGAGTTCTTCGACGACGTGATCCGGTTCTGGTTCGACCGGGGCGTGGACGGCCTGCGGGTCGACGTCGCCGACGGCCTCGCGAAGGACATGGACTACCCCGACACCCCGATCGACCCGGAGACCGGCCTCGGCCAGGCCACCTTCTACCCGGGCCACCCGTGGTGGAACCGTCCCGAACTGGACGCCATCCAGCGGCACTGGCGCGACATCGCCGACAGCTACGCCGAACGGGGCCTGGGCGAACGGATCTTCGTCTGCGAGTCCAACGTGAAGCCGCTGGACGCCCTGATGCGGTTCGTCGAACCCGGACGCATGCACACCACCTTCAACTTCGACATGCTCTGGTGCGAGTGGGAGGCCGGTTCGCTGCGCGCGATGATCGACCGCAACCTGGTCGCCCACGCCGCCATCGGCGCCCCGACCACCTGGGTTCTCGGCAACCACGACTGCACCCGCGTGGTCACCCGCTACGGCAAGCCCGAGACCGGCAAGCCGTTCACCCTCGCGGGAACACCGCCGGAATGGCTGCACCGGTTCGCCGAGTACTTCTATCCGCTGCCCACCGACGCCGCACTCGGCCGGCGCCGCGCCCGGGCGGCAGCCCTGCTGGAGTTCGCGCTGCCCGGCCCGGCCTACATCTACCAGGGCGAGGAGCTGGGTCTGCCCGAGGTGGAGGACCTCCCCGACGAGGTGCGGGACGACCCCAGCTTCTTCCGCACCAACGGCCGGATCGCCGGCAGGGATGGCTGCCGCGTACCCCTGCCGTGGTCGGGCACGAGGTCGCCCTACGGGTTCGGCGTGGACGCGGAGCCGTGGCTCCCCCAGCCCGCCGCGTGGGCGGACCTCAGCGTGGCCGCGCAGGACGGTGATCCGGACTCCACCCTTTCGCTGTACCGGCACGCGTTGGCGATCCGATCGGCGCACCCCGCGCTCGGCGACGGCACGCTGGCCTGGAGCGACGAGGTCCCCGGCCACGTCCTGTACTTCACCCGCGAGCCGGGCTTCGGGTGCCTGGTGAACCTGTCGGCCGAGCCCGTCCCGCTGCCGGGCGGCGCACAGGTGCTGATCGCGTCCGGCCCTCTTGAGGACGGGCTGGTGCCCACCGACACCGCCGTCTGGCTCGACCTGCCCTAGGCATCGGATGGCCGAAAAGGAGAACCGTCCCCTTTTCGGCCAGGGTGGACGGAAAGGGGACGGTTCTCCTTTTCGGCCACCCGCTCAGACCGGATCAGCCGGCCAGCGCTCGGCGGCGGCAATCATCGACGCCGGCAGGGGCACCGGGCGTCCGGCGGAGTCACCGCAGACCAGGACGGTGCGGGTGCGGGTGAGCACGGCGTCCTCGAGCGGGTCCTCGACCTGGGCAACGATGGTCACCGACGTGCGGCCCACCCGCGCGATCGCGGAACGCACCCGGTACGGCTCGGAGCGGTGCGCGATCTGGCCCAGGTAGTCGACGTCCTGCCGCGCGACCATCCACAACTGGCCCTGCTCGGCCGCGGCGTGCATCCGGGTGGACGTGTCGTCGTCCGGGTTCATCCGGATTCGGGCCTCCGCGACGAAGTCGAACACCCGGACGTTGTTCACGTGGCCGTACGGGTCCAGGTCAGACCAGCGGACGCCGAAGTCGTAGGCGTGCGCACGCTCACCGACCTGCCAGCGGCCGAG
Source organism: Actinobacteria bacterium HGW-Actinobacteria-5 (assembly GCA_002843035.1). Lineage (GTDB taxonomy): Bacteria > Actinomycetota > Actinomycetes > Propionibacteriales > Propionibacteriaceae > Propionicimonas. The sequence goes on from PHEV01000008.1 coordinate 11,447, forward strand.
CGAGGGCAGCGGCTCCAGGTCGACCGTCTGGGCGTTGAACCAGGACCGCTCCGCTCCGGTCATCCGCCGCGGTCGGCTCGCCGTGTAGTCATACAGGCAGAGGACGGAGCGGGCCCTCGCGAGCTGGCGCCCGTCCTGGAAGACCGCGTAGCCGAGCGTGAACCGGGCGGCACCGACCGTGCCGACGCTGAGGACCACCTCGACCGGCTCGACCGCGAAGGCGACCGGGCCGAGGTACTCGACCTGGTGGGAGACCACCATCGTGGACGTGCCGAGCAGGTGCGCGTTCGGTCCCGACAGCAGCCAGCCGACCCGGGCCTCCTGCAGGTAGTCGGCGATGACAGCGTTGTTGACGTGTCCCTGGGCGTCCAGGTCCACCCAGCGCAGCGGGACGCGGCTGACGTACCCGCTCACTCGACCTCGACCGGGTCTTCCTCGTACAGCGACTCGACGATCTCCGCGTAGCGCTCGGTGACCACCTTGCGGCGGATCTTCATGTTCGGCGTCACCCCGCCGTCGTCCACGCTGAACTCGCTCGGCAGGATGGCGAACCTCTTCACCGTCTCCCAGCGCTCCAGCTTGCCGTTGGCCGCACCCATGAACCGCTCGATCGTCTTGCGGAGCTCGGGGCTCTGGGTGAGTTCGGCATGGTCCAGGTCGGCGAGCTTGTGTCGGGCCGCCCACTTCGCGAGGTTGTCGCGGTCCAGGGTGAGCAGCGCGGAGATGTACTTGCGCCCGTCGCCGACGGCGACCACCTGGGAGACGTACGGGATGGTCGCGGCGATCACACCCTCCACCTTCGCCGGCGCCACGTACTTCCCGCCGGAGGTCTTCATCAGGTCCTTCTTGCGGTCGGTGATGGTGAGGAAGCCGTCCGCGTCCAGCTTCCCGATGTCGCCGGTGTGGAACCAACCGTCCACCAGCGCCTCCGCGGTGCGCTCAGGGTCGTTGTGATAGCCCTGCATCACCGCGGGTCCCTTGATCAGGATCTCGCCGTCGGCGGCGATCTTCAGCTCGGTTCCTGGCAGCACCGGCCCGACCGTCCCGATCCGCACCGGCAGCGGCAGGTTCACGCAGCTCACCGCGCCGGTCTCGGTGAGCCCGTAGCCCTCCACGACCACGAGGCCGGCCGAGTAGAACCACGCCTGCACCTGCGAGCTCAGCTTCGCCGACCCGGAGACGAAGAAGTCGACGTTGCCGCCGACCCGGTCCTTCAGCTTGCTGAACACCAGGCGGTCGGCGACCGTGTACGCCAGGCTCATCGCCGGCGGCAGCGACTTCCCGGCGAGCCGGTACTCGCGGGACGCGCGCCCGACCGCGAACGCCCAGCGGGCGATCCGGCCCTTGACGCCGCGCCGGGGCGAGGACAGCATCACCGCGGCGCGCACCTTCTCGAAGATTCGCGGCGCGCCACACATGAAGTTCGGGTGCGTCTCGCCGAGACCGCTCACGATGCGGTCGATCCTGCCGTCCACGGCAGTGCTGAAGCCGATGCCCAGCTGGATGGTCAGCAGGTCCTTGCCGAATACGTGTGACAGCGGAAGCCACAGGTACTGCAGGGCGCTGGGGCTGATCAGCTCCAACTCGTTGAGCACGACCGCCTGGTAGACCCAGCAGCGGTGGGTGAGCTCGACGCCCTTGGGCATGCCGGTCGTGCCGGAGGTGTAGATCAGCGTGGCCAGATCGTCGATCCCGATGGACGCGATCGCCCGGTCGACCACTCCGGGGTCGGACGCCAGCAGCTCACGGCCCCGTTCAGCCAGCTGGTCGAGGGTGAGCACCCGCTCACCGTCGCCCTCGCCGTCGAAGAGGATGACGTGGCGGACCTGCGCCTCGGCCTCCGCCGAGGAGTCCAGCTTGGCGAGTTGCTCTTCGTTCTCCGCCACCAGGATCACCGAGCCGGAGTCGGTGACGATGTGCGCGAAGTCCCTGCCCTGGGTGTTCGGGTAGATCGTCGTGGTCGCACCGCCCGCGCAGTTGATGGCGTAGTCGGTGAGGATCCACTCGATCCGGGTGTTGGAGACGATCGCGACCCGTTGCTCACGCTGCAGGCCGAGGGCGAGCAGGCCGGCGGCGTAGGCGTCCACCCGGCTCCGGGTCTCGGTCCAGTCGATCGAAACCCACTGGTCATGGGCGTCCGGGTAGCGGAACGCCTCCTTCGCAGGGGTCTGCTCGACGCGCCAGCGGAACAGTGCCCCCGCGGACGGCGGTGCCGCCCCAACCAGTGCGTCGACGTCGATGCTCGAAGGTGCCATTTCCCTCACATCCCCCGCTGGACTGTCTCCGCAGTCTATTGCGTAGGAACCGTGCCGCCGGGGATCCCGCTACGTACTCTCCGCAGTCGTTCGCGAGCATTCGCCGGGTTCAGACCGGATCCGCCGTGCGCATCGCCGCAGCGCGCGAGCCCGGAGCCCGTGGTCGTCCGGGAGGTCGAATCAGGAATGGGGGGTCAGGATCTCCACCCCGCGGTCGGTGATCGCGACGGTGTGCTCCGAGTGGGCCGTGCGGCACCCGGTGGCGCTGCGCAGCGTCCAGCCGTCGTCGTCGGTGACCAGTCGGTCGGTGTCGCGCATCACCCACGGCTCGATCGCGAGCAGCAGCCCCGGCTGCAGGCGCAGGCCGCGTCCGGCGCGTCCGTCGTTGGGGATGTGCGGATCCTGGTGCATGGTGCTGCCCACGCCGTGGCCGCCGAAATCGGTGTTGACCCGGTAGCCCGCCGCGCGCAGCACCGTCCCGATGGCCTCGGAGATGTCGCCGACCCGGGCTTTCGGCCCGGCTGCCGCGATGCCTGCGGCCAGCGCGGTGCGGGTGGCGTCGATCATCCGCTGGTCGGCCGGGTCGACCGGATCGCCCACGATGAAGCTGGTGGCGGCGTCGGCGACACAGCCGTCAATGGACACCGCGAAGTCGAGGCTGAGCAGGTCGCCGTCCTGCAGCGTGTAGTCGTGCGGCAGGCCGTGCAGCACCGCATCGTTCACCGAAGTGCAGATCACCTTGCCGAACGGCCCGCGTCCGAACGGGGGCGCGTAGTCGACGTAGCACGACACGGCCCCGGCCGAGGCGATCAGTTCCCGGGCCCACTCGTCGATCTCGAGCAGGTTGGTGCCCACGCGGACCCGTCGACGGAGCTCGTCGAGGGTTCCCCCGACGAACCGTCCGGCCAACCGTGCGGCCATCAGTCCGCGCGCACTCAGCACTTCGATCACGTAGTTCCCCTATCGGAGTTCCATCGGAGGGGGCGATCACGAGCCTATCCCCACACCCGACCCGCGCGTCCACGAACGCCCGTGCGCAATCTGGACGAAAGGTGTGGACGGAAAGGGGACGGTTCTCCTTTCCGTCCAGCGCCGGCGAATGGCCTGGTCGGAGGGTATGGACGGAAAGGAGAACCGTCCCCTTTTCGTCCAGTTGTTGAAATGTGAACTGAATTGATATCCTCTGCGGATGACTACGCAGGTGGAGCCCCGCTGGTTGAGCGCCGAGCAGCAGCGGATCTGGCGGTCATTCCTGAACGGCGTCGCCCGGATCAACGACCGGCTGGACGCGGAGCTGCGTCCGTTCGGCCTCGACCTCGGCGAGTACGAGATCCTGGTGCACCTGTCCGAGTGCGAGCGGCACATGCTGCGCATGTCCGACCTCGCCGAACGGGTACGGCAGTCCCGGTCCCGGCTCACCCACACGATCTCGCGGATGGAGTCGAAGGGCCTGGTGCAGCGGGTCGCGTGCCCGTCCGACCGGCGCGGCGTGAACGCAATCATGACTCCCGCGGGCTACCGGCTGCTGGTGGACGCCGCCCCCAGCCACGTCGAGTCGGTGCGCCGCGCGCTGGTGGATCGGGTCGACCCCGACGACTTCGAAGCGCTGGGCCGGGCCATGGAGGCGGTCTCCCGCGTGACAGACTGAGGCCGTGGCGGCCGCAGCGTTCACCGGGAAGGTGGCCGCGCTGGCGGCGGCCGGATTCGACCTGGACACGACGACGCTCACGCGAGCGCTCTACAGCAGCGACGCCTCGCTCTACCGGATAGCGCCGGCCGCCGTCGCGCGGCCGGGTTCCGTCGCCGAGCTGCGCGACCTCGTGGACGCGGCGCGCGACGCCCGCCTGCCCCTGACCAGCCGCGGCGCCGGCACGTCGATCGCCGGCAACGCGATCGGCGGCGGGCTGGTCGTCGACTGCTCCCGGCTGGACCGGATCACCGACATCGACCCCTCCGCACCGGCGGCGATCGTCGAACCCGGGGTGGTGCCCGCCCGACTGACCGCCGCAGCGTCCGGGCACGGGCTGCGCTTCGGACCCGACCCGTCGACGGCCGACCGGTGCACCGTCGGCGGCATGATCGGCAACAACGCCTGTGGCGCCCGGGCGCTGGGCTATGGCCGCACCGCCGACAACGTGCTCGGCCTCGATGTGATCACCGGCAGCGGCGAGCGTCTCGCTCTCGCGTCCGGCAGCGGCCCCGGCGACTCCCCCTCCCTGGCCGCCCTGCACGACCTCGTGCAGGCCAACCTCGGCGTGATCCGCACCGAGTTCGGCCGGTTCCCGCGCCAGGTCTCCGGCTACAGCCTCGAGCACCTGCTCCCCGAACACGGGTTCGACGTGGCCCGCTTCCTGGCCGGCTCGGAAGGGACGCTCGCCGTCGTCACCGGCGCCCGGCTGCGGCTCGTCGCCGACCTCCCGCACGCCGCGCTCGTCGTGATCGGCTACCCGGACATGGCGTCCGCCGCCGACGCCACGCCCCGGGTGCTGCCGTTCCGCCCCACCGCCGTCGAGGGCCTCGACCGGCGGATCGTGGAGGTGGTCCGGCGCCGGCTCGGAGCCTCCGCCGTGCCGCCGCTGCCCGCCGGCGAGGGCTGGCTGTTCATCGAGCTCACCGATGCCGATCCCGACGACCTCGCCGGGCGGGCGGCGGCGGTGCTGGCGGCCGCGGGAGGGCTCGACGCGGAGGTGGTCACCGACCGGGCGCTGGCGTCGAGGCTGTGGCGGATCCGCGCGGACGGGGCCGGGCTGGCCGCGGTCGGCCTCGCGAAACCCGCTCACGCCGGGTGGGAGGACGCCGCAGTCCCGCCCGAAGCACTGGGGGCCTACCTGCGCGACTTCGACGCCCTGCTCGCCGCCCACGGCCTGCACGGACTGCCGTACGGCCACTTCGGCGAGGGCTGCGTGCATGTCCGGATCGACTTCGAGCTGTCCTCTCCGAATGGCGTCGCAGGCTACCGGTCGTTCGTGGAGGCGGCCGCCCAACTGGCCGCCGGCTATGGCGGATCGTGCTCGGGCGAACACGGGGACGGCCGCGCCCGCTCGGAGCTGCTGGGCCGGATGTACTCCTCCCAGGCGCTGGCACTGTTCGCGGCGGTGAAGCACATCTTCGACCCCGACAACCTGCTCAACCCGGGGGTGCTGGTCGATCCGCGTCCCCTGGACGCCGACCTGCGGCTCCCTGCGGCGGTCGGCTCGCGGCTGCCCCGGCTCGACGTCGGCTTCACCGCGGCCGCGCACCGGTGCACCGGGGTGGGCAAGTGCCTGGCCGACACGGGCGGGGTGATGTGCCCGTCCTACCAGGCCACCGGACGCGAGCAGGACTCCACCCGGGGCCGCGCCCGCGTGCTGCAGGAGATGGTGAACGGCACCCTCGTCACCGGCGGCTGGCGGGCACCGCAGGTGCAGGAGGCGCTCGACCTGTGCCTGTCCTGCAAGGCCTGTGCCAGCGAGTGCCCGACCGGCACCGACGTGGCCGCACTGAAGTCGCGCGTGCTGGCCGAGGCGTACCGGTTCCGGCCCCGGCCCCGCAGCCACTACACGCTCGGCTGGCTGCCCACCTGGGGACGCCTGGCCACCGGCGTGCCGGGGCTCGCCGCCGTCGTGAACGGCCTGCTCGCCGCTCCGGGCATCGGGCGGGCCGCCACCTGGCTCGCCGGGGTGGATGAACGTCGGGCGCTGCCGCGGTTCAACCGGAGGGCAGCCCGATTCGGTGAGGGGCGCGCGGCCCGCTCACCCGAAGGGCGAGCCCTGGTGGTCTGGGTGGACTCGTTCACCGACACGCTCGACGCCACCCGGCTGGACGCCGTGCTGCGCGTGCTGGTCGAGGCAGGGTTCGCCCCCACGGTGCTGCGCCGCACGGCCTGTTGCGGGCTGCCCTGGATCACCACCGGGCAGCGCGCTCACGCCGCCCGCCTGATCCGGGGATCGCTGGACGTGTTGCATCCGATCGTCGCTGCCGGGACGCCGGTGCTGGGGCTGGAACCGTCCTGTACGGCGGTGTGGCGCAGCGACGCGTCCGACCTGGTGGACGACCCGCGAGTGGCCGAGGTTGCGGCCGGCGTCCGCACGCTCGCCGAATTGCTGACCGAAAGCGACTGGACGCCTCCGGACCTCACCGGCACCACCGTGGTCGCCCAGCCACACTGCCACCACTCGGCGGTGCTGGGTTGGGCGGCCGATGAGCGCCTGCTCGCCCGCACCGGCGCCCGGGTCGTGACGGTCTCCGGCTGTTGCGGCCTGGCCGGCAACTTCGGTGTCGAGCGTGGCCACTACGAGACGTCCGTGGCGGTCGCGAACACGCACCTGCTGCCGGCGGTGGAGGCTGCCGGTCCCGACGCCGTCCTGCTCGCCGACGGATTCTCCTGCCGCCTCCAGCTCGCCGACCTGGCGGGACGCCGGGCCCTGACGCTCGCCGAACTCCTCAGCTCCCGCAGAGCCGACGTGTCACAGTCTCCGCACGCCGCCGCCCGCTGAGAGTCTGACGACTCGGCGGTGCGGCGCGGCTGTCATAGACTGGGCGCCGCTCCACACTCCTCGAGGAAGATCCGCATGCCCGAATTCGTGTTCACGATGCACAACGTCCGCAAGAAGCTGGGCGAGAAGCTCGTGCTGGACAACGTCACCCTCTCCTTCTTCGAGGGCGCCAAGATCGGCGTCGTCGGGCCGAACGGGGCGGGCAAGTCGACCATGCTCAAGCTGATGGCGGGGATGCTCACTCCTGACAACGGCGACGCGATGCTGGCCAAGGAGAAGTCCGTCGGGATCCTGCTCCAGGAGCCCCCGCTGACCGAGGGCAAGACCGTGCTGGAGAACATCCACGAGGCCGTCGCCGACACCAAGGCCAAGCTCGACCGGTTCAACGAGATCTCGATGGCGATGGCCGAGCCGGACGCCGACTTCGACGCCCTGCTCGCGGAGATGGGCGAGTTGCAGACCGATCTCGACCACCGCGAGGCGTGGGACCTGGACTCCCAGCTGGAGCAGGCCATGGACGCGCTGCAGTGCCCGCCGGGCGACGCCATCGTGGACATCCTTTCGGGTGGTGAGCGTCGCCGGGTCGCGCTGTGCAAGCTGCTGCTGCAGCAGCCCGACCTGCTGCTGCTCGACGAGCCCACCAACCACCTGGACGCCGAGAGCGTCGCCTGGCTCGAGGGCCACCTGAAGAGCTACCCGGGCGCCGTGCTCGCGGTGACCCACGACCGGTACTTCCTGGACAACGTCGCGGAGTGGATCTGCGAGGTCGACCGCGGCCAGCTGCACCCCTACGAGGGCAACTACTCCACCTATCTGGAGACCAAGCGTTCCCGGCTGCAGATCGAGGGCAAGAAGGACGCCAAGCGCGCCAGGATCCTGGAGAAGGAACTGGAGTGGGTGCGGGCGAACCCGAAGGCCCGCCAGGCCAAGAACAAGGCGCGCCTGGCCCGCTACGAGGAGCTGGCGGCCGAGGCCGAGCGTAACCGCCAGGTGGACCTCGCCGAGATCAACATCCCACCGGGCCCGCGCCTGGGCTCGGACGTGCTGCAGGCCACCACGCTCACCAAGGGGTTCGGCGACCGGGTGCTGATCGAGGACCTCAGCTTCACCCTCCCGCGCGCCGGCATCGTCGGCATCATCGGCCCGAACGGCGTGGGCAAGACCACCCTGTTCAAGATGGTCGTCGGCGAGGAGCAGCCCGATTCCGGCAGCCTCAAGGTCGGCGGCACGGTGAAGTTCTCCTACGTCGACCAGGGCCGTTCCGGCATCGATCCGGCCAAGAACGTCTGGGAGGTCGTCTCGGACGGTCTGGACCACATCAAGGTGGGCAGCTTCGAGATGCCCTCGCGCGCCTACGTGGCATCCTTCGGGTTCAAGGGGCCTGACCAGCAGAAGTTGGCCGGCGTCCTCTCCGGCGGTGAGCGGAACCGGCTGAACCTCGCGCTCACGCTGAAGATGGGCGGCAACGTGCTGCTCCTCGACGAGCCGACCAACGACCTGGACGTGGAGACCCTGCAGTCGCTGGAGGACGCCCTGCTGGAGTTCCCCGGCTGTGCCGTCGTGATCTCCCACGACCGCTGGTTCCTGGACCGGGTCGCCACCCACATCCTGGCGTGGGAGGGCACCGACGAGGACGACGCGGTGTGGTTCTGGTTCGAGGGCAACTACGCCGACTACGAGGAGAACAAGGTCGCCCGGATGGGTGCCGAGGCGGCCCGTCCGCACCGGACGAAGCACCGCCGGCTCACTCGCGACTGATCCTCGCCGTCGGATCCCGATCGCCGGTCGGGGCGCTGGTGCACTCCGGCCGGTCGGGGGGACACCTGGCTACAGCTCGACGCCCTCGACGAGCGGGGCGCCGTTGAGCGCCACGATCCGCTGGGCGGCGATGATGGCGACGTCGAAGCCCTCGTCGGGATTCCTGATCAGCCGTTCGGTGGCGATGGCATGCGTGCGGATCGCAGGATTCCTGTGCAGCCGTCCCCGCTCGATGACCGTCGTCGCGCCGTCGCCGAGCATGGCCAGGGCGCGGCTCAGACTCCGCTGCGTCACGCGGTCGCCCCGCCCGAACTGCGTCGAGAGGAACTCGGCGAGCCCTGCGGCCTCGTCCGGCGGCACCAGCGTGGCCGCCGCGCGCCACGCGGTCCGGGCCACCTCGTCCTCGGCGTCAGCGAGGAGTTCGGTGGTGATCGCGGGCCACGCGCGTCGATCACCCAGCTTGGACAGCGTGTGCAACGCCTGGCTCCGAGCCTGGGGAAAGGCCGAGTGCAGCTCCGGCAGGACCCGCTCCAGCGTGCGCGACCGGTCGTGCTGGACCAGTGCCCAGGTGAGCATGTCGCGCACGAAGAAGTCCGGTTCCACCGCGAACCGGGTCACGATCGGATCGATGTAGGCATCGTGGGGACGCAGGCCCGCAGCCATCGCGGTCTGCAACCTGGCGGACGCCGAGTCCGCCGCCAGGGCCAGCCTCAGCCTGTCCACCACCAGCGGATCGATGTCTTGATGGGTCATCACGACCACCTCCGCGTCCAGTGGAAACCCTGCCGTAGCGTCAAGGTCAAGCGACGCGCTGATCAGGAGCCGATCGCCCGGGGGCGAGGTGGCCTTGCTCAGGCTGCATCCTCCCCCGGCTTCGGCTCGCCGTCGTCGACGGCGTCCTGCTCCTCGGTGGCCAGGATGAGCTCGCCGATGTTCACCTCCTGGTCGTCCGCCGCCGCCGCCCTGGTCGACTTCCGGAACACCGAGGTGCCCCGGGACAGGTCGTGGCCGACCGACTGCGCGTCCAGCCGGAGCCGCTCGTGCCGCACCCCCTGCGGGTCTGTCCACCGCTCGGTGCGCAGCCTGCCTACGACCACCACCGGATCGCCCTTGCCGAGGCTCGACTTCACGTTCAGCGCCAACGCCTTGGTGCAGACGACCCCCAGCCAGGTGGTCTCGTCGTCGCCCCACTGCCCGCCCCGCCACAACCGCGGCGTGCAGGCGAGCCGGAAGCTGGCGTACGTGACCCCTTCCCGGAACTCCTTCACCTCCACCTCGCTGCCCACGTTGCCGGTGATCCAGACCGCTGCCTCCATGCCGATTCCCTCCGTCGATGTCGGTGGTGAGTATCGGCACCCGGCCCCGGTACGGTTCAGGCAACATCGCGTCCTGTGGATGACCGACCGCCTGTGGACAGGGCTGGACGGGATCACCCCACGAGGGCTATGTGCGGGGACGCGGAGCACGTCGGCATCGCCGCGTCGCTCACCCTCGGCATCCTCGAGGTCGGCTTCCGACAACTCGACCGTGGCGCCCCCGCTGGCGACGGTCTCCGAACTCGCCGAGCGCGCCTCGGCGAGCCTCGCCGCCGGCCTCACCTGACCAGGCGCGCTCCTACACCTTCGGGTGATCGGCGAAGAACGCCCAGATCGTCGCGGTGGCGGACAGCGCCCGGGACGGCGGATCGGCTCCCGGATAGCCCTTGCTGGACGAGCCCGGCCACTGGTGCCCGGCGCCGGCGATGACGACCAGCTCGACGACGCGACCGTGCGGGCAGGTCGCCACCGACGTGCTGACCTCACCCCCCGCTGAACTCCGGAACGCGCCGCAGGAGTCCCGCAGGCGCCAGGCGTCCACCACGTCCGCGACCGGTGGCCCAGTGATCCGGGCGACACCGACGCCCGGCGTGCCGTCCAGCCGCACATGGGTGTCGGCAGCCCCGTGTATGTGCAGCAGCGAGACCGGCTTCGCGTCCGCGCAGTCGACCAGCTGGTTTCCCGCGACCGGGGCGACAGCCGCGAACAGGTCGCTCTCGCAGGCCAGCCGGTAGACCATGATCGCGCCGTTCGACATTCCCGTGGCGTAGATCCGGGCCGGGTCGATTGCGACCTCCGCGCCGATCCGGGCGACCATTGCCTCGATGAAGGCCACGTCGTCGACACCCTGCCGCCCGGGCTGTCCGCAGCAGTCACCCCCGCCATTCCAGGCCCGGTTGACCCCGTCGGGGTAGGCGACCAGGAAGCCGGCGTTGTCGGCCTGCGCGTCCCAGCCGTAGGCGGCCTCGGCCTGCGCCCCACTCCCGAATCCTCCGTGCAGCATCACCACCAGCGGGTAGCCCGAAGCCGGGGCGGCGACGTCCGGACGGTGCAGCGCGAAGGTGCGCTGGCGTCCGCCGGACTCCAGCTGTTCGTGCGTCGTGCCGACCGCCGGGCTGGACGGACCGGACGTCGGCGTCCCACTCGACGAGGAACTGGGACGCAGCGTCCCGCACCCGCTCACCATCAACACGATGAGCAGGGCGACGGCGGGGATCACTCTGGCTGGCATGATCCCGACGATAGGGATCCGGCTCCGCGTGGCGAAGTGTTCGGCCCGGACCTCCAGCAACCTGCCAGCCAACCCGGGCGAACCTGCAGGGTGCCCCCGCGGGGCGTCCGCCCGGGAAGATGGACCGAGTTCGGAACCGTCCCCGTTCGTTGTTCTACGCTGCGGCGGCCTTCCGGACGGCGTCCCTGGCCCTGGCATAGCGGTCGAGTTCGGCCTGGACGGGGTCGAGCACCGCCTCGGCCACCACCGCGCCGACCGCGGCGTCGAGGCTCTTCCGGGCCACCCGGGCGTGCCCGTTCGCCCCGATCTCGACCAGGGCCCGCCCGAGTACGCCGAGCAACACCCCGCCGAGCACGCCGCCGACCAGCAGCCAGGTGGGCACCGGCACGTGGTACCAGAGCACCTGCGGCAACGGCGGGAACCCGAGCCAGGCCAGCACCGGTCCCGAGAACAACCAGACCACCCCGACCACGCCGAACAGCGCCCACCACCAGGTTCCCCGCCGCACGGACAGGTCGGTGCCGGCGATCGCGGCATCCAGCCGGTCGAACAGCAAGGACTCGCGCCCGTGGGCGGCCAGCCGCACCGCGTCGGCCCAGCCGCGCGGCAGCCCGTCCGAGGCGCCGTCGGCCAGCTCGCGCAGCCCCTGTTCGGCCCGCGCCCGCTGCACCGAGGTCGCCTTCGGCAGCGAGGTGCGGTTCACCTCGGTGGGGCTGTGCTCTCCCGGCTTCAGGTCGAGTCGCAGCTTCTTCAGCGGGTCCGGACGCAGCCGCGCGAACCAGGTCACGAACGGCCAGCCGGTCGCCACCGAACCCCGGCGCCGCCACGCCCTGCGCACCCCGTCCACCACCACGGGGACGCCGGCAGCTTCGCCCAGGCCCCGGATCGCCCGCTCCCTCAGCTTCGTGTCGAGCACCGGCACCGCTCCGCCGCCCAGGTCGTCGCCGAGCGTCCGCGCCGCCACGCCCACGTCCGCGGACAACCGGCGGACCATCGCCTGCTTCGCTGCCACGGTACGAGCCAGCGCCTCCCGCAGTTCCTTGACGCCGGTCTCGCGCAGAGCGGACGTGGCCATGATCGGAGTGGCCCGCAAGCCCTCCGAGTCGAGCAGCCGACGCAGGTCGCTCAGGCACCTGTCCAGTTCCTCCGGCGCAAGCCGATCGGACTGGTTCAGCACGACCATCATCACCTCCGCATACGGCGCCAGCCGCTTGAGGTAGCCGTCGTGCAACGCGGCGTCCGCGTACTTCTCCGGGTCGACCACCCAGATCAGCGCGTCGACGAGGTCGACCAGGCGGTCCACCGCGAGCCGGTGGGAGACCTCGGTGGAGTCGTGGTCGGGAAGGTCCAGCAGCACCAGGTCGGACAGTTCGTGCGGGCCGGACGGCACCAGGTGGCGGCCGGTCACGTCGAGCCAGTCCAGCAACTCGTGCGGCAACTCGCTCCCCCAGCTCACTGCCATCGCCTTCGAGGTGGTCGGACGCCGCACCGCCACCCGTGCGAGGTCGGTGCGGGTGAGCGCGTTGAAAAGGCTCGACTTGCCCGAGCCGGTGGCTCCCGCGAGTGCGACCACGGTGTAGCTGCCGCTGAACGCGACCCGGGCTCCGGCCCGGTCCAGCACGGCCCGCGCCTTCTCCAGCACCGCGGCGTCCGCCCGCCCTTCGGCCGCCGCGACGGCCTCACCGAGCGCCCGCACGCGCGGAGCGAGCCGGTCCTCCGCCGCGCTCACGAGTGCTCCCCGGGGTCGAGGATCTCGCCCTCGACGGTGGCCGACGGCTCGGCGGCCACGGTCTCGGCGGCCACGGTCTCGGCGGCCACGGACTCTGCGGCCACGGACTCGGCCAGCTCGGCCGGACCCTGCGGCCGCCCGGTCGGGAGCAACGGCCTGCCGGTTCCGGCCGGAAGCACCCGGGCCTGCGGCACCGGGGCACCAGAGGACCGCAGCCCGTGGCGCGCTGCGTCGACCTCGGCGGCGGCGGCAAGCACCTCGCCGGCCTGCTCGGGTCGCACGTCCACGGCGTCCAGGGCCGCCAGGTAGCGGGAGAGTTCGATGGCGAGCAGCGCCTCCACCCGGGCGTCCAGATCGGCCTTGGCCTTCTTCGCGAGCCGCCGGACGGCGTCCTCACCGAAGATCGCCTCCAGCACGCGCTGGGCGAGGATCGCGGTACCGCCGGCCACCCCGAGCTCGGCCCCGACCAGTCCGCCGGTCTGGCTGAACACGAGGATCATCAGCGCCACGCCGACACCGTTGACGCCCAGCGCCCAGAAGCGGGCCGTCGACTTCTTCGCAGCCCCCTCGGTGGAGACCAGGTCGAGCACGTCGCCCTGCCAGTCGCGGATCGCCCGCGCCGCCGCGCCCGGGTAGTCGTCGGACGCACGCCCCAGGTCACCCGCCCCGGACGCGAGCACCTGGCGTCCGGCGGGATGGGCCTGCCAGGCGGACTCGACCCGCCGGGCCGCGGCCTCACCCTCCTCGCGGATCAGCACCTCGAGCCCGGACTCGACGGCAGCCTTCACCTCGATCGCCTGCTTCGGCTCCCCCTTCACCGCGGCCACGACCCGGTCACGGAGCCAGCCGATCTTCTGCTCGACCGCACGGAAGAACTCGCCGGTGCCGACGAAGTCGTGCCAGCGGGCAAGCACCTCGCCGCGCAGCAGCGTGCCGTCCGCGGTCTGCACGCCCACGCTGCGGACCGCCTCGGCGAAGGTCGTCTCGGCGTCGGCCCGCAGTGTCTCCAGGCTGACCACCTGCTCCTCGATCGCCGTGGCCACTGCCGGCGCCCCGGAGGCCAGCGCGCCGATCGCCCCGTCGAGGGTCTGCAGCACGACCTCGCTGCGGCTGACCGCGTCGGCGGCGAGCCCGGCCAGCCAGTCCCGGATCGGCGCGACCGCGGCGTCGGGCAGCAGGCCGTCCGCGTCCACCTCGGTCTCGGGGACGGCGAAGAGCGGCGATCGGCCCAGACCACGCTGCCCCATCATCTGGCCGAGGTGGGCGGGCACCTCGTCCATCGCCGCCGGAGGTATGCGGTCGAGCACCACGGCCACGACAGCGTGCCGCTCGGCCGCGGAGCGCAGGTAGTCCCACGGCACCGCGTCGGCGTAGCGGGCAGCGCTGGTGACGAACAGCCACAGGTCGGCGGCGGCGAGGAGCTGGCCGGCCAGGGCCCGGTTCTCGGCGACGACCGAGTCGATGTCGGGTGCATCGAGAATGGCGAGGCCCCGGGGCATGGAGCGCTCGGGTACGACCTCCAGCGTGCGGGGGTCGTGGGCGGTGCCGGTGCTGCGGGCCAGGCCGGGCAGGATCGCCTCCGAGGCGAACCAGGCGGCGTCGGCGGGGTGGTGCACGAGCACGGGCGAGCGGGTGGTCGGCCGGATCACGCCGGACGCACTCACCTCGCGGCCGAGCAGGGTGTTCACCAGCGTGGACTTCCCGGCTCCGGTCGAGCCCCCGATCACCGCGAGCAGCGGCGCGTCCAGGCGGGCCAGGCGCGGGAGCACGTAGTCGTCGAGCTGGGCCACCCAGCGCCGGGCACGATCTCGGGCATCGGCGGAAGCGGGCAGGTCCAGGGGGAGCCGGACGCCGGACAGCGCGTCCCGCAGGTGTTCCAGGGAAGCGGACAGCGTGTCAGCGTCCATCGCTCCCTCCCCCACGCCCTAGCCCTTCGGCGGCCCCCAGGTGGGGTCGACAGCCGAGTATCCAGGCGATCCTATCGGCGGCTGGCCGACCGGTGCTGGCCAGTTGCCGCCGATTCCTGCCGGGCCGGGGTAGGACGGGGGCACGTAGGTGACCGGCCTGGGCCGGCGCAGCCGCGGCAGGCTCAGCTTCAGTCCCCGCGGGTCGTCGATCGCGACACCCCGCAGGCCCTTCGCCTGCTCCACCAGGTACCGGGCGCGCACCGTGGCCGCCTCGTCGTAGATCCCGCGCACCTGGCCGTCCCGCAGGTAGGCGAGCTCGGTGAGGGTCCGTTCCAGCCGCACGGTCGCGCTGAACACCTTCCAGCCCCGGGTGGCCGCCACCATCACCGCCCACCAGCGCAGCCGCTGCCGGGCGAACACCACCGGGTCGCTCGCCGGCAGCCAGCCGAGCTGTGCATAGTCGCCGAGCCGGTTGGCGAGCACCTTGCCCTGCGCGAGAACCTGGCGCACGACGTAGATGACCGCTCCGAGCACCATCGGCAGGGCGACCACGATGTAGAGGATCCGCTGACCCAGCCCGTTGTTGAGGCTGACCTGGGAGTTGAAGACCATGTGCAGCAGCGCGGCCGCGCCGTACCCGACCAGCGGGGCCAGCACCCGCACCACCTTGCTCCGGGTGCGCAGCGCGACCGCCACGCCGATGCCGGTCATCATCGTGAACAGCGGGTGTCCGAAGCAGGTCCAGAAACCGCGCAGCCAGACCAGGTCGTTGACCGCGGCAGCGGCGTCCCCGACGCTGATGTTCTGCGAGGAGTACATGATCGCGCGGGCGTAGTAGATGATGTTCTCCGTGAACGCGAAACCGGCCGCTGACAAGCCGGCGAGCACGATCATCGAGACCTTCGACGTGAGCCGGTAGCGCGCAAGGATCGCGATCAGGAACAACACCGACGCCTTCGCGGCCTCCTCTACGAAGGGAGCCACGAAGATCGCAGCCCTGGCGCTGGTGGCCGGGTCACCGTTGCCGGTGACGGCCAGCTGCTGGGCGGCCCAGGTGTTCACGTGCAGTGAGATGAAGGTGGCGATCGCCGCACCCCAGCCCAGCACCAGGTACCAGACCACCAGCCGCTGCGGACGGTAGCGGTCCGCCCAGATGAACACGATCGTCCAGAAGGCGAGCGTTGGCAGGGCGTACCACGCAGCCGAGCGGATGGCAGCGGTGTTGATCCCCTGGATCACCCCGCCCTCCACCGGGATGTCGGCGGTGAGCATCAGGTACTGCGAGAGCAGCGCGACGAGGAACACGACGCTCAGCGCGACCACGGCCCACGTCCACCAGGAGGTGAGCAGTCGTCGCGGCAGCGGGACGGAGGTGTCGGCGTCCGGCAGCGGCAGGTCGTTGCGTCGCCTGGCGAGGTCGGCCACCGGATCCGTCATGGTGCCCAGCGTACAAACTCGGCGAAGCACTCACCGACTGGCGGACGGGGCGCGCGAGGCGTACAGTCGGGCCCCTTCCAGAGCCTGCTGTCAGCTGGCCGCCCGTCGGGCGCACCCGCCGGGCAGGGTGCATCGCACCCGCCATTTCCCTTTGTCGGACGCAGCAGCGCTGCGCGCCGTCCGCAGCCCGAGGAGGAGCCGTGCCCGAAGACGCCGTGTTGCACGCCGAGCGAGACCACCTGGAGCGCTCGCACTCAGCGCTCGCAGCGATGCGGGCTCGCGCCGCCGACTGGACGACCGCGATCGGCGGCGACCACGTGTCCACCCAGTTCCTGCGCCAGCAGCTGTACCGGCGGCGGGAGTCGCTGGCCGACGACCCGGACGTGCCGCTGTTCTTCGGCCGGATCGACTACGCCACGGCCCTCGGCGCAGAGGCTGACGAGGTCTTCCACATCGGGCGCCGCCACGTCGAGGCTGCCATCGGCGGCGACCCGCTGGTGATGGACTGGCGGGCCCCGATGGCGCTGCCGTTCTACCGGGCGCGTCCCGGTGAGCCGATGGGCGTGGAACTGCGCCGCCGGTTCGGCTTCCACCACGGCGCGATCACCGCCTACGAGGACGAACACCTCGCCGACGCCCACTCCACCAGCACGTCGGCGCTGCTCGAGGCCGAGATCGAGCGTCCCCGCACCGGCCCGATGCGCGACATCGTCGCCACCATCCAGCCCGATCAGGACGTGCTCGTCCGCACCGACCTCGACACCTCGCTGGCCATCCAGGGAGCGCCCGGCACCGGCAAGACGGCGGTCGGCCTGCACCGCGCCGCGTACCTGCTCTACGCCTACCGGGAGCGACTGTCGCGTTCGGGGGTGCTGGTGCTCGGGCCGAACGATTCGTTCCTCGGCTACATCGGCGACGTGCTGCCGGCGCTCGGGGAGATCGACGCGACCCAGGAGACGATCGCCTCGCTGGTGGCCACCGCGTCCGGGCTGTCCGTGCAGGGCGTCGACGCGGCTGAGGTCGCGGTGCTGAAGGGCGATGCCCGGCTCGCGGAGGTACTGCGACGATTCGTCTGGGGGCAGCTGAGCGCTCCGTCCGCCGTGCTGGAGGTGCCGTGGGGCCACCGCCGCTGCCGGCTCCAGCCGCGCACCGTGGCGGAGGTGATGGTGTCGATCGCGAAGCAGGGCGTCCGCTACGAGGCCGGGCGGGCGATGCTGCCACAACGGCTGGCGCACCACGTGCTGCTGCAACTGGAGGAGGCGGGCGAGGCCACCGACGACCGCGTCCAGGCCGGGGTGGCCCGGTCGCGTCCGGTGGTCGACGCGGCGAAGCAGTTGTGGCCGAAACTCTCCGCGCCGCTGGTGGTGCACACGCTGCTGACCGAGCCCGACGCCCTGGCCCGGGCTGCGAACGGCGTGCTCGACGCCGAGGAACAGGCCCTCCTGCTGAGCCCGGCACGATCGGTGCGTTCGCGCCGCTGGACGCTGGCTGAACTGGTGCTGGTGGACGAGGCGGCCGACCTGATCAGCCGGGTGCCGAGCCTGGGCCACGTGATCGTGGACGAGGCGCAGGACCTGTCGGCGATGATGCTCCGAGCCGCGGGACGGCGGGCCAGTACCGGTTCGGTGACGCTGCTCGGCGACCTCGCCCAGGCCACCACGGCGTGGGGCGTCCGCGACTGGCCTGCGGCCCTGGCGCACGTCGGCCACGCGGAGGCCTCGGTCACCGAACTGGTCGAGGGCTTCCGGGTGCCGGGTGCGGTGATCGACTACGCGGCCCGGCTGCTTCCCCAGATCGCGCCGGGACTCACTCCCCCGCACTCGATCCGGCACGCCCGCGGCGAACTCGACGTCGTGGCAACCGAACCGCTCGGTGCGGTGGCCGCGACCGTCGCCGGGCTGCTGGACCGGGAGGGCACGCTGGGCGTGATCGTCCCGTCCGGCTGGGTCGGAGCGGTCGATGCGGCGCTCACAGGGCTCGACCACCGCGTCCTCGGCGACGACGCGGCCGATCCCGACCAGTTCGTCCGGGTCGAGGTCGTGGACGCCGTGCTCGCCAAGGGACTGGAGTTCGACCACGTCCTGCTACTCGAGCCCGCCCGTCTCGTCGCCGACGAGCCCGACCATCTCACCGGCCTGCGCCGCCTCTATGTCTGCCTCACCCGCGCAGTGACCAGCCTGACCATCCTGCACGCGGACCCTTTGCCCGAGGAACTGGGCCACCCCTGACCCGTGTCGCGATCCGGCCGCCCGACCCGTCCCACCTGCCACAGGCGCCACACCCGGCAACTCACGCGGCCAGATGCCGTCACCGGTTAGCCTCCTGGTGTGGCCGATCGCTGGGAACCCACCACCGCCCGGTGCGCCCGACCAGGATGACGGCTGGGGGAATCCCGCCGTCGCCCGGACTGGAGACGTCGCCCGGGTCGTGCTCCACGGCGGCTCCGAGGCTGTCGGCTGGACGACGTGTTCGAGAGGTCGGCTCCCGGCATCCAGGTGGTCACCGCGGGCCAGGTCGCGCGCGGGAAGCTGTTGGGCGCCTGGTGCTGGTCGCGCTGGACAGCGTGGCACACCCAGTTCGACCACCACCCGCCACTGGGCCAGCGCCCCGGAGGCCGGCCGGTGAGGCGGTTGGCCTCCGGGCAGGGCAACGCAGCACTCCCCGGCCCGACGGCCTGATCTTGGTGACGCCATTCGACCGCTTGAGGCCCTGACTGTGACTCCAGTGGCAGGTGTGACCGCGGCGGCGGCTGGATCGCGCCACCGGCCGGTCTGTCCCCACCCGGCAGGCGGTCAGCTACGGCCTGCGCGCGAAAACCAGCCAGGCGAGCACCGCCAGCGCAGCGCCGCCGGCCACAACGGCCGGGCCGAGCGGCTGGCCCGCGAGCGGGAGCACGAGTGCACCGACCGCCACCGTGCCACCCACGAAGGCCAGCCCCCGCGGCAGGCCGCGGGCCAGCGCGGCCCACTCGACGCGGGCGGTCCACGAGACCCGCTGCGCCCACCAACCCAGCCGGACGGACGCGTACCCGAGCGGGATCAGCCCGAGCACGACGGGGTCGAACGGACCGTGGCCGTCCAGCGCCAGGAACAGTCCGGACGCCACCACCGCGACGAGCGCCATCGACGGGGACGGCCAGACCGCGATCACTGCGACGCAGATCCAGACCAGCGTCCAGGCGACCCCGGCGTCCATCGCCAGCCGACCGGTCGCGATCAGGAGCAGCAGCCCCGACGCAAGCGAGGTCGCTGCACGCAGCACCCAACCCGGGACCGTCCGGCCGAGCACCACACCGATCCGGGGCAGTGGCCGGGCCTCGGGGTCCGGCAGGTCGCGCAGCAGCGGCAGCTCCGCGCGCAAGGTCAGCAGCCACGTCCTCATCGCCAGTCCCGCTTCCGTGCGGCGACCCGGGCGAGTGCATCGAGGCCTGCCGCGGCCTCTGCCCTCCCGGAGGCGGCCCAGTGCACGATCGGGACGCCTTCCCGCGCGAGCCGGTCGAGGCGCAGCTCGCGCTCCATTCGCACGATCCGCCACGCGATCGCCAGGCGCGGGTCGCTGGCCGGGCGCACGTCCGGCAGCGTGTCGACGACCACCACCGGGTGCCCGAGGCCGCGCCAGGTGCGAACGAGTTGCGCCGAGGCGTCGTCCAGCACCGTGCTGAACAGGTAGATCAGCGCGTCCGCCGACACCTGCGGCGGACGCAGCCGCGCGCTCGGCTCCCCCACCGGGTGCGAGAGCGCGAGCCCGTGCAGGATCCGGCGCAGGTGGCGCCGTCCGGACGCCGGCGGCAGCGGTCGCGCGTCCAGCGCGAGGTCGACCAGGCCCACCCGGTCGCCGTGCTCGACGAGCGCACGGGCGATGCTGGCGGCCGCGTGCCGGGCGAGGTCGAGCGAGGTCGCCTCGTCCACCCGCTGCTCGCCGAAGTGGCGCCACGTGCGCGGGTCGGTGCCGACGTCGTCGCGGGAGTCGAGCACCAGCATCACCGCGGCCTCCGCGTCGGCGAACGTACGCCGAACGTAGAGCGTCTCCAGGTTCGGCGAACGCCGCGCGGTGGCCCGCCAGTCGATCCGCCGGAGCCGGTCGCCCGGTGCGAACGGGTGGATGTCGCGCAACTCGCCCCCGTCGCCGAACCGGCGTGAGCGCCGCGGGCCGGTGAGTCCGCGCAGGTTCCGCGGCACGGGCACGTGCGCCAGAGGCATGGAGGACGGCAGGACGAGCCGCCGGGTGCCGCCGACGGTGACGGGATCGTGCTCCCACTCCCCCGCGTAGCTGCGCACGTCGGCGATCGCCGTCTCCTGCGGGCCGGTCCGCACCGAGGCGAGCCGGAGGTCGACGGCTCGCGAGCCGTCCGGCGGCACCCGGGCAACGAACTCGGCCGTCCGGTGCCCGGCTGCGGACACCCGGACGTGCGCGAGGTCACCCCCGCTGATCCTGATCGTGGACGCCACACCGGCTTCGGTCTCCGGGTCCGGCGGATCCTCGGCGACGGCGTGCGCGCCGGAAGGAGGCCGGGTGCGGGAGAACACCGTGGCCAGCAGCATCGGCACCCCGAGCAGCGCGACGTCAGGACGGCCGAGCGCCAGCCCCGCGATCAGCAGGACGACGCCGGCGACGGCCGCCGCTTCGGGCAGGCCGCCCACCCGCCATCCCGGCGCGTCCGGCGGCATCAGGACTGTCGCACGGTCGTGGGGCCCGGCACGGACGCGAGCAGGTCGGCCACGACCGCCTCGGGCCGACGTCCGGACGCCCACGCCGTCGCGGTCAGCGTGAGCCGGTGGGAGAGCACGGGGACGGCGACCTGCTTCACGTCCTCGGGCAGCACCACGTCGCGCCCGTCGAGCACGGCGACCGCGCGCGCGAGCAGCACGAGGTTCTGGGATCCCCGCGGCGAGGCGCCCACTTCGAGGGCGGGGTGGCGCCGGGTCGCCGCGGCGAGGTCGACGCAGTAGGTGATCACGTCCGGGTCGACCGGCATGGCCTCCACCCCGGCCTGCATCGCCAGCACGGTGGCCGAGTCGACGACCCGCGACACCGGCGCCGCCTCCTGCTGCCGGGCGATCCGCCGGGCGAGCACCTCGCTCTCACCGTCCCGGGTCGGGTAGCCGACCGCCAGGCGCACCATGAACCGGTCCAGCTGTGCCTCGGGCAGCGGGTAGGTGCCCTCGTACTCGACCGGGTTCGAGGTCGCAACCACGTGGAACGGCAGGGTGAGCGGACGGCTCGCGCCCTCGACCGTGACCTGCCGCTCGGCCATCGCCTCGAGCAGTGCGGACTGGGTCTTGGGCGCCGTCCGGTTGATCTCGTCAGCCAGGAACAGTCCGGTGAACACCGGGCCGGGCCTGAAGCTGAAGTCGCCGCGCTGCGGATCCCACACGCTCGAACCGGTGATGTCGCTGGGGAGCAGGTCGGGCGTGCACTGCAGGCGCGCGAAGTCGAGCCCGAGTGCCGTGGCCAGGCTCCGCGCGGCGAGCGTCTTGCCGGTGCCGGGCACGTCCTCGAACAGCACGTGGCCGCCCGCGAGGATCGTGGCAAGAGCGATCGGAAGCGTCTCGCGCATCCCCACGACAGCGGTGCCGACCTCGGCGAGGATCGCCTGCCCGAGCCGGGCGACCTCGGCGACCGGCATGGTGTTCGTCATCGGGTGGTCCTTTCGTCACGAAGCCTGTCGATCGCGTCGAGCCAGGTCTGCAGGGTGCGGGCGGTGGGGCGTTGCCCTGAGGCGAGCCCTGCGACCACGGATGCGCCGAGCAGCCGCTCCACGTCGCCCCTCCGGGCGGGGTCGGCGGGGTCCACGCCGAGGAGCGCGAGCCGGGCCGCGGCGAGGTCGCGCGCCCGCCGGACGATCCGGTCGCTGGCCCTCCGATCCTCACCGAACACCTGCCAGGACAGGTCGCTCACCGCGTCCCGCCCGCCGGCGCGGTGGCCGAACGAGTGGCTCGGCCACTCCGCTTCGAGCGGCGGCGGCCGACGTCCCTGGAGCAGGACGACGGCCAGCAACAGGAACGCGCACAGCGCGGCATGGGTGGGATCGAGGATGCCGCCGAACCCGAGCGCAGCACACAGCGCGACCGCGAGCACGCCGCGGATGGCGAGGCCGCGAACCGAGGTGGTCATGACGAAGCCTCTTCCCGGTGGCTGTCCTGGACGACGTCGAGCGCCGAAGCGATCCGCGCGAGTGCCCCACGGGCGCTGCCGACGTCCTGCGGCGTGACCGGGCCGGAGGTGAATCTCGCCCGGTGGTAGAGCCCGCGCAGCACCGCGACGGCGTCCGCGGGGGCGGACGTGCGCGCGAGCAGTTCCGTGGTGAACTCGGTCGCGGTCTGGGCGGGATCGCGTCCGGCGCCCTGGAGTTCCGCCTCGTCCTCGAGTGCCACCCAGGCAGCGATCACGGCGTCCCGGGGTTGCCGGGTGCCTGCGAGGTGCGCCTCGGCGCGGGCGACCGCTGTGGCCAGGGAGGTGATGTCGACGCCAACCACCTCGCCGGGCACGTCGGAGCCGTCCAGCCGGTCGGGCTCGGTGAGGTCCTCCTCAGGCCGCCAGGCGGCGCGCAGCCGCCGGACCAGCCAGCCGATCGCGAGTGCGGCCAGTGCAACCACGATCACCGTGAACAGGGCGAGCATGGCCTTCTCGAGCGTCTCGGCGACCGGAAGGTCGCGCTGGGGCGGCTCCTGCGGCGGGAGCGTCATCGGCGTGGTCGTCGGGACGGGCCGGTCGCGGTTGCCGATCGTGAACGGGGGGACGGTAACGACCCACGGTGTGGCGGATGCGGCCCCGAGCACGGCCAGGACGATCGCGGCGATGACGCCGCCACGGATTCATCGCTGCACCCGGTTGCACGCCCACATTCTCGCCCAGACTCCGCACGAGAGGGCGGAAGGCCACCGCGCTTCCCCGGTCATCTGCGTCGATGTCGCGGGCCCGGGCGGCTTCGGGCGGGGTGGAGGCGAGTGTGCTGCCCGTCGGAGCGGCGTCCAGCCACAGCCTGGCCGTCGCGGTGCCCGGGGGCGAGGCATCGTGCGGTACCGCCACCGCGATCGTCCGCCGGACAGCCAGCGGAAGTGCTCAAACTGTACGGTTCGGTTTGACAACGATCAAACCAGACCGTACGGTTTGATTCATGCCGACGGCGACGGACAGGCGGCGAGCCGCGAAACGGGAGCAGATCACCTCTGCGGCCCGCAAGCTGTTCCTCAGCCAGGGCTTCAACGGCACCTCGATGGACGCGGTCACCGCAGAGGCCGGGGTGAGCAAGCAGACGCTGTACGCCTACTTCCCCACCAAGCTCGACCTGCTCGCCGACGTGCTCTACGCCGGCATGAAGGAGCTCGTCCTGGTGCCACCGACGCCCAACGAGATCAACAGCCTCGACGACCTCCGCGAGCACCTGATCGCCTTCGCCTCCCGCCTCACCAACAGCCTGCTGCAGCCCGAGACCATCGCGCTGATGCGGCTCGTGCTCGGCGAGGTGTTCCACGTCCCCGAACTGCGCAAGACCTTCCGGGAGGCCCTGCCCGGCCAGGTGCTCGCCCGCACCGAGGCCATGCTGCGCCAGGCGGACGCCCGCGGGATCCTCCGGATCGACGACCCCGAACTGGGTTCGCGGATGTTCGTCGGCCCGGTGATGACCTATGTCGCCCTGGACGGCTTCCTCAGCGCCAACCCCTCCCCGCCGCCCGAGCACGCACGCCTGGTCCGGCTGGTCGACGCCTTCCTCGCCAGCATGGGAGCCCAGCCGTGACCGCCCGACGCTACGCCGCCCTGGCCACCGGTCTCGTCCTGCTCGCCGGCTGCGCATCCGCCCCGTCCGGGGTGGTCGTCTCCGGCACGGTCGACGACACCCTGACGACGGTCACCGTGCCGAACCTCGCCGTCCCCGCGGTGAACCTGGACGCCGGTTTCACCGACGTCACCGGCGCCTACAACCCGGTCACCGGGCGGACGTCGAACCAGTACTCCGGGGTGGGCACCACCTACAGCATCGGCACGACCGCGCGACTGGCTGCCGTGAAGGTCAGCCAGGGCGACACCGTGAAGGCGGGCGACGTGGTCGCCACCATCGACCCCGCACCGCTCCAGGCCCAGCTGGCCGCGGCGAAGGCGGATGCGGCGGTCGCCTCGGCCCAGCCCGACCTGCTCGGCGACGCGATCGACACCACCTACGACAACCAGGCCACCATCGCCGACAACCGGGCGAAGGTGGTCGACGCGATCAGCACGTTGACGAAGGCCAAGGCGAAGCTGGTCAAGGCGCGCAGGACCATCGACAAGAACCTGCCCAAGGCGAAGGCCGGGCTCGCGCAGGTCGAAGCCGCGATCGCGCAGATCCCGGCCGGCGTCCCCGTCCCTGATGAGTTGCTCGCCCAGAAGCAGGCGCTCACCGCCGCGATCAAGAAGATGACGGCGGGACTGAAGCAGATCAAGGCCGCCCTGCCCAAGCTCGACAAGGGACTGCGGCAGGCCCGGGCCGGGTTGAAGAAGCTCGACGACGCCAAGGCCAAGATCGTCGACGCCCGCGGCACCCTGGAGGGGCTGCAGGACGTGGCCACGATCCAGGCAGGCGCGATGCAGGTGCCAATCGAGCTCGCACGGGTTCAGCTCGGACTGACGAACCTCGTCGCGCCGGTGAACGGCGTGGTCGTCCAGGCCGCCTCGACCGGAGACGCGCTGGCACCCGGAGCCACCGTGGTGAGCATTCGCGAGTCCGCGCCCAGCACCCTCACCGCCTGGCTTTCGGGCACCCAGCTCGCCCAGATCTGCGACGGCGACTCCGCGTCCATCGCCGGCGACTGGACGACAACCACCGTTCCGGCCACCGTGACCCGGATCGGCACGAGTTGGCAGTACCCACCGACCTCGGTAGCCACGGACGAGGTCCACCTCACCCGCGCGGTCGAGGTCCAGTTCACAGCCACCGGACAGCTGCCCGCAGGTGTTCCGGTGGAGATCACCATCGCCGGCTGCCGCCCTGCGGCCGGCACCGACACGACGAACGGTTGACGAACATGGCAGGCGATACGAAGCGCAAGCACCCGCCGATCCCGGTGATCGTGGCGGTCCTGCTCCTGGTGATCGGGGGCGGCGCGTGGTGGTGGTGGAGTTCGACCCAGCCCAGCGCCGCAGCGGACAGCAACCGGCTCACCGGCACGGTCGAGGCCGGCCAGTACCAGGTCACCCCCGGAATCGCTGGCCGGATCACCTCGGTCAAGGTCAGCGAGGGCGACCAGGTCACGAAGGACGACGTGCTGGTCACGCTCGACCAGTCCGCGGTGAAGCTACAGATCCAGCAGGCCCAGCAGGGCGTGGACGCGGCGAAGGCTGCCGTGAAGAACGCAAAGGACGACAAGAAGAAGGGCGACGCGACCGCCGCCGACGTCACCGCAGCGAAGGCCCGGCAGAAGCAGGCCGAGGCGGCCGTCAAGCTGGCGAAGGTGCAGCTCGGCTACACCACCGTCACCTCGCCCGCCACCGGCACGGTCGTGTCGGTGACCAGCAATGTCGGCCAGAACGCTGCTCCCGGCAAGGCGCTGCTGACGATCCTCGACCCCACCGACCTGTTCATCAGGGTGTTCGTGCCCGAGACCGGGATCGGCGACGTGAAGGTCGGCCAGTCCGCGTCCGTGACCACCGACTCCAGCACCGGGACGTTCACCGGCACCGTCAGCTTCATCGCCAGCGAGTCCGAGTTCACCCCGAACAACGTGCAGACCAAGGACCAGCGCACCAAGCTCGTCTACGAGGTGCGGGTGAAGGTCTCCGACTCCTCCGGCACCCTCAAGGCCGGCATGCCGGTGGACGTGGCTCTGGGCTGAGCCATGACCGCAACCACCACGCCGCAGGGAGTCGGCGCGATCCGCGCCCACGCCCTGCGCCGGACCTTCGGTGAGGTCGTCGCCGTCGCGGAGGTCGACCTCGACATCCCCGCCGGCGCCGTGTTCGGCCTGCTCGGCCCGGACGGGGCCGGCAAGTCCACGCTGATCCGGATGCTCGCGACCGTGCTCCGTCCCGACTCCGGAACCGCGGAGGTGTTCGGCCACTCCGTGACCGCCGAACGGGACCAGGTCACCCCGCGGATCGGCTACATGTCCCAACGGTTCTCGATGTATCCCGATCTGTCGGTTATGGAAAACCTGGAGTTCTTCGCGACCGTCCGCGGCGTTGGCCGGGCCGATCGCCGGACCCGAGCCAAGGCCCTGCTGGAGAGCATGGGGCTGGACGAGTTCACCACCCGGCAGGCCCAGTTCCTCTCCGGCGGGATGAAGCAGAAGCTGATGCTCGCCACCACCTTGATGCACGAACCCGATCTGCTCCTGCTCGACGAGCCCACCACCGGCGTCGACCCCGTCTCCCGGCGCGAGTTCTGGCGAATCCTCGCCGGGCTGCACCGCGAGGGCAGGACGGTCCTGGTCGCTACCCCCTACATGGACGAGGCCGAGCGTTGCACCCAGGTCGCGTTCCTCGACCGCGGCCGGATCCAGCGCTCCGGCAGTCCCGACGAGATCAAGGCCCAGGTGCCCGGGCAGCTGCTCGAGGTGTCCCTGCCCGAACCGCGCGCGGCGATGGCGGTCCTTGCGGACGTGCCCGGAGTCACCTCGGTGCACCTGCTCGGCGATGTCGTCCGCGTGCTCTGGGACGCCGACGCTGACCCCGAAGCCGCCCTGACCGGCGCCCTGGCCGCCGCAGGGCGGTCCGGTCGCGTCCGCGAGGTCGCCCCCGACATGGAGACGGTGTTCGCCTACCTCGCCGAGGCGTCCGGGGCTGCCGACGAGGAGCAGGCGTCATGAGGAGCGCACTGGTCCGGATCGGCGCGATCGTGCGCAAGGAGTTCCGCCACCTCGCCCGGGATCCGCGGATGCTGCTGGCCGTCGTGATCACGCCGGTGATCCAGCTGCTGCTGTTCGCCTACGCGATCAGCTTCGACGTCGAGAACGTCCCGACCATCGTGATCGACCTCGACCAGACCCAGACCAGCCGCACCTACGTCGAGCGGTACGAGGCATCCACCTTCTTCGACGTGGTCGCACACGGCGGCACGATGGCCCAGGTCGACGCCGCGTTCGACGCGAACTCCGCCCGGGTGGCGGTCGTGATCCCGGCCGGCTTCGCCCGCACCCTGGCCAGCGGAGAGGCGGCCCAGGTGGCCGTGCTGATCGACGGCAGCGAGCCGACCGCGGCCAAGGTCTCGCAGGCCTACTCGGTGGCGCTCAACCAGCTCTACAGCCAGCAGCTGACCCGCCAGTGGGCCGACCAGCAGGGGCTCGACCTGTCCAGCCTGGGCACGCTCGAACCGCGAATCCGCACCTGGTACAACCCCGAGCGCAAGTCGTCGGACTTCCTGATCCCGGGCCTGATGGTGGTCATCCTCGCCATCGTCACCGTGCAGCAGACCGCGGTGACGCTGGTCCGCGAGCGCGACCAGGGCACCCAGGAGCAGCTCGAGGTGAGCCCGATGCGCCAGATCGAACTGATGATCGGCAAGCTGCTGCCCTGGACGCTGATCGCGTTCGCGGACATGGCGCTGATCACGGGGCTGGGGCGCTCCATCTTCGGCGTCCCGTTGCGGGGTGACTTCTGGACGCTGGCGCTCGGGTCGGCGCTGTTCGTGTTCGCCTCCCTCGGCATGGGGCTGGTGATCTCGGCGATCGCGCCGAGCCTGGACACGGCGAACATCCTCGCGATGCTGATTGCCTTCCTGCCGGCCTTCCTGCTCTCCGGCTTCGCGTTCGCCCTGGACCAGATCCCGGTGTTCCTGCAGTGGGTGAGCTATCTGTTCCCCGCGCGGTTCATGGTGACGATCTCGCGCGGAGTCTTCCTGAAGGGCGCGGGCTTCATGGAACTGTGGCCCGAACTGGCCGCACTCACCGTGTACGCGCTGGTGATGCTCGTGATCTCTTCAGTCCTCTACGGCAGGAGGTCCGCGCGATGAGTGCCCGGCGAATCCGGCTGCTGATCTGGAAGGAATTCACCCAGCTGCGCCGCGATCCACTCCTGATCCGGTTGCTGCTGGTCATGCCCGTCCTGCAGCTGATCCTGTTCGGCTACGTGGTGGCCGTGGACATCCGCAACCTCGCCACGGCGGTGGTGGACCTCGACCAGACGTCCACCTCGCGCAAGCTCGAGGCCGCCTTCTCCGGCTCGGGCTACTTCACGATCACGCAGACCCCCGCGACCGAGGACGACCTGCGTCCGCTGCTCGACCGCGGCACCGTCAAGGTCGCGCTGGTCATCCCGGAGGGCACCCAGGACCGGCTCGACCGCGGCGAGACCGCGCCGATCGGGATCATCGTCGACGGCTCGGACTCGCAGATCTCCGCCGTCGGTAGCGGGTACGCGTCCCAGATCATCGCGCAGTTCAACGCCGACCGGATGACCGAGCAGGGCGTGAGCGTCACTGCTCCGGGCATCGACGCGCAGGTACGGGTGATGTTCAACCCGACCCTCGATCCGGTGAACACGATGATCCCCGGCCTGATCGCGGCGATCATGATGATCTCGCTGATGGCGATCATGAGTCAGGCGGTGGTGAAGGAGCGGGAGTCGGGGACGCTGGAGCAGATGTTTGTCACGCCGATCCACGCCACCGAGTACCTGATCGGAAAGCTCACCCCGTACGCGGCCCTCGCGACGGCGCAGATGCTGCTGGTCGCCGCCGGCGGACTGTTCTGGTTCCGGGTGCCCTTCAACGGGAACTTCTGGGTCGTGCTGGTGGGGCTGGCCCTGTTCATGCTCACCTGCATCGGGCTGGGCCTGCTGGTCTCGCTGGTGTCGAGAACCCGGCACCAGGCACAGCAGGCGGTGATGTTCATCATGATCCCGACGATGGTGCTGTCCGGGTTCATCTTCCCGATCCAGTCGATGCCGGCGATCATCCAGCCCCTGACGAACCTGATCCCGCTGACCTGGGCGCTGGAAGTGCTGCGTGGCGCCTTCGTGAAGGGCAGCGGGTTCGAGGCGCTGGCCGTCCCCATGATCGTGCTGGCCGGGTTCGCCGTGGTGATCTTCGGCGCGTCCATCGTCGCCACCCGACGCCGGATCGCCGAGTGAGGAGGCACGGATGAGTGAGACGCCCGACAGGGTCCCCGAGGAGCCGCGAGGAACGAGCGGCGCCACCTCGGGCCCTGCACCCGACACCGAACCTGCCATCTCCCTGCGCGGCCTGACCAAGACCTTCGGCGACTTCACCGCGGTGGACGGCATCGACCTGGACGTGCCGCGCGGCCAGATCTTCGGCTTCCTCGGCCCGAACGGGTCGGGCAAGACCACGACGATCCGGATGCTGACCGGGACCCTGCGTCCGAAGGCGGGACAGGCTCGCGTCCTCGGCGTCGACGTGGTGCGGCACCCTGACCGGGTGAAGCGGCGGATCGGCTACATGAGCCAGAAGTTCGCCCTGTTCGAGGACATGACCGTCGAGGAGAACCTGAGGTTCTATGCCGGCGTCTACGACCTCGACCCGCAGGTGTTCGCCGCCCAGCGGGAGTACGTGCTGCGGATGGCCGATCTGGTCGGACGCGAGGACGAGCTCACCCGCAACCTTTCCGTCGGCTGGCGCCAGCGGCTGGCGCTGGGGGCGGCCACGATCCACGAGCCCGAACTGCTGTTCCTGGACGAGCCGACCTCCGGCGTCGACCCGGTGGCCCGACGGCAGTTCTGGGACCTGCTCTACGACCTGGCCAGCCGGGGCGTGACCCTGTTCGTGACCACGCACTACATGGACGAGGCCGCGCACTGCAACCGGCTGGCGTTCATCTACCGAGGCCGGATCATCGCCGACGGCAGCCCCGCGGAGATCCGCGCCGACCACATGGAGCAGCGGATCTTCGACATCACCACCCGCTACGCGGACGCGGTGCTCCCCCAGCTCGAGAACGACCCCGAGATCGAGGAGGCGTACCTGTCCGGGGCGTCCCTGCACGCGGTGGTGTCCGCGTCCTCGACGCTCACCGACGCGTCCCTCCGGCAGCGCCTGGTCGCCGCCGGATGCCCCGACACCGTGGTGGCCGAGGTCGACCCGTCCATCGAGGACGTGTTCGTCAACCTGGTCGCCCGGCAGCGCTGAACGGAAAGGGAACCGTCCCCTTCCCGTTCACCAGGTCCGTCCCCATTCCCGTTCAGGGACGGGGCAGCAGTCCGGCCAGCAGCCAGGTCGCGCCCAGCAGCAGTGCGCCGACGGTGAGCACGAGCCACAGCAGCGTCCACACCACCCGCGGCACGTGCGTGAGGCCCGCGAGCTGGGCGGCATCCGAACCCGGAGACCGGGAGACCAACAGCTCGACCACCGGCCGCGGTGCTGACAGGAGAAGGAGCCACGCGAGCCCGGTGGCCAGCCAGCCCGCCATGGTCGGCGTCGCGTACCAGGAGACGAAGCCGACCAGGACGCCGGTGGCGAGCACGACCAGAGCGCCATAGAGATTGCGCAGCTTGATCAGCATGAGCGCGAGCAGCAGGACGAGCAGCCACAGCAGCCCGACGGCGTAGCCGGCGCCGGCGAGCCACGCGGCGCCCAGTCCCACGACAGACGCGGCGGGGTAGCCGGCGAAGAGCACGGCCACCATGCCGGGCCCGGTCGGACGACCGCGGCTGAGGGTGAGCCCGGAGGTGTCGGAATGCAGGCGGATGCCGCTGAGTTTGCGTCCCACCAGCAGCGCGACGACGGCGTGGCCGGCTTCGTGGCAGACCGTCACCAGCATTCGCACCGGGGGCCAGACGAGCAGCACGAGTGCCACCGCGATTGCGGCGATCACCGCGGAGACGGTCGGGGCCGGTGGCGGGTGGGCAGCAAGGGCCCGCGTCCAGAGCTCGCCGAGCACGTCCATGCCCTCGTTCCTACCACGGGGACGCGAGTCGACCGCCGAACCGCCGGGATGTGGCGGGTGGGGCGATCGGGACGCATCGAGTGGCCAGATCGCGTCATGAGCCTGTCGCGGCAGGCAGGATGGGCCTGTGTTGCGAATGGCGATGTGGTGGGCGCTCGACTATCTGTGGGCAGCGCTGGTCTGGGCCAGCACGCTCTTCGCCCCACCAACTCCCGACCACTACGCCCAGGGCACCGGACGGACGGTGGTGGTACTCCCCGGGGTCTACGAGAACTGGGCCTTCCTGCGTCCGCTGATCGTGCCGCTGCACCGTCGCGGATACCGGGTGCACGTGGTCGCCGAGCTGGGCTACAACCGATCCCCGATCGCGGACGGTGCGGCGGCGGTGCTCGACCTGCTCGCCGTTCGCGACCTGCGTGACGTGGTGCTGGTCGGCCACAGCAAGGGCGGGCTGATCGGCAAGCTCGCGATGCTGGGTGACACGGACGGACGGATCTCCTCGCTGGTCACGATCTGCACGCCGTTCCACGGCTCGAGCCGTGCCCGGCTGCTGCCGCTGCCGAGTGTCACTCCGTTGGCGCCGGGTCACCCCGGCCTGGTGGCACTGGGCGACCCCCACCCGGTGAACGCCCGGATCACTTCCCTGGCCACCACCTTCGACGAGCACGTCCCCGAGGGCAGCGAACTCCCCGGCGCGTGCAACGTGACGCTTGACGTGCCCGGCCACTTCCTCCCGATCGGTCACCCGAAGGTGCTGGCCGAGGTGCTCGCCGTGCTGGAGCGACCCTGACGGGCACCCGGACCGGATTGGGGACGGTTCCGAACTCGGTCCACTACGCAGAATGGACCGAGTTCGGAACCGTCCCCAATCCGGTTCGGTCAGACGAGGCTGACGGCCTGGTCGAAGCCAAGCCGGGGGTTGCGCGGGAAGGAGCCGTCATCGGCGACGTGGCCGATGTTCACGACCATGATCGTGTGCAGGGACGTGCCGGCGAAGAACTCCGCGTCGATCCCGGCGGCGTTGATGCCGCCCATCGGGCCGGCGTCCAGGCCGGTAGCCCGGACCGCGAGGATGAAGCCGCCGGCGGCGAGCCACGCATTGTTGGTGGCCATCGCACGCCGAAGCTCGTCGTTCGCGGCGAACCGCTCACGCGCACCCTGGGACTGCGGGTTGACCACCGGCAGATGCACGTGGAAGTCGGTGTCCGCAGCGAGGATGGCCACGACGGGAGCGGACGCCGACTTCGCCCGGTTGCCCTCGGCGAGCAGCGGCAGCAGCCGGGCCCTGGCGGCCTCGGAGCGGACGAAGGTGATCCGCAGCGGCTGGCTGTTCAGCGCGGTGGGCGTGTACTTGGCAAGTTCGTAGATGCGGGCGAGCTGTTCATCGGAGACCTCTTCCGGGGTGAACCGGTAGGCGGTGTGCATGTCGGTGAAGATGCTCTCCGCGGTCTGCGATGGGGCGGTGGTCTCGGTGGTCACGTACGTCGCTTCCAGAAGTAGTTGAGAGCTGAACTATATCACCGTGGTAGCGCAAACCCAATCGCGACTCGGTTTGACGCGAGAGGCCCGGACTGATGGAATTGCTGCATCCCCGACGCCGCGGTCCAGCCTGGCTGGCCGAGGTGGAGGCCTGCCCTCCAACGTTCGCCCTCCGACGCCTGCGGAACGGGATCTTCCCAACGTCGTTCCTAGCCAGCGGAGTAATCCCGTGTACAGGCAATTCCTTGCCCGCCCGACGCACGAACGTGCGCGCGTCGTTCTGCTGTGCGCCTTCGCGCTCAGCGGAGTGATCTCGTTCTCGTGGCTGGCACGCATCCCGAGCGTCCGGGACGGGCTGGGACTGGACGCCATCGAACTCGGCGGCATCCTGCTGGTCGGCTCGATCGGCGCACTCGCCACCGTTTTCGCGTCCTCTGCGATCGTGGCCCGGTTCGGCAGCGCCCGCGTGTTCGGGGTCGGGACCGTCGTGATGAGTGCGGGCTTCACCCTGATGGGGATCGGCCCCGCGCTGGCGTCCCTGTGGGTCTTCGGCGTGGGCATCGTGATCAACGGCATCGGGGGCGCCCTGCTGAACGTCCCGATGAACGTGGAATCGGCCCGGATCGAGCAGGCCTACCGCAGGGCCGTGATCCCCCACTTCCACGCTGCGTTCTCCGTGGGAGCGGTCGCGGGATCGGCACTCGGCGCGGCCTGCGCGTCGCTCGGCATCCCCGTGGCGATCCAGTTCGCGGTCGTCGGGGTGGCCGTCGGCGCCCTCCGCCTCGCCGCGCTCGCAGCGGGCATGGTGATGCCCGGCGCGGCCGTCCACCGCTCCCGGACGCCCAGGCCCTCGACCTCCGCGATGTCCGCCTGGACGGAACGCCGCACCCTCCTGATCGGCGTGGTGGCCTTCGCCGCAGCGCTGAGCGAGGGCGCGGCCAACAACTGGCTCTCGCTGGCCTTCGTCGACGGCTTCCGTTCCACCGAGGCCTTCGGCGGAATCGTGCTCGCGATCTTCATCGGCTGCATGACGATCGTCCGGATCATCGGCACCCGGGCGATCGACCGGCTTGGACGCGTTGCCAGCCTGCAGCTCTCCGGACTGTTCGGCATCCTCGGGGTCAGCCTGTTCGGGCTGGCCAACCTCCCGCAGGTCGCCCTGATCGGGGTGGCGCTGTGGGGTGTCGGCGCGGCGCTGTGCTTCCCGATCGCGGTCGCGGCGGAGCCCCACTGATCGGCGTGGTCGCCTCAGCCCTCGGCGGTACCCAGCACGCGCTGCTCGTGGTGCTGGTGGCGATCCTGGCCAGCCTCCTGGTCTCGCACCAGGTCGGGCCCGTGCTCACCCGGGTGGCCGATCCTCGGGAGGCGCTGGACGCGGAGTCGGTGCCCGCGGCCTGAGCGTCAGCGGGTCGGCATCACGCCGTAACGTGGCTGTCAGATTCCTCCGCTAATCTCCCGCCATGCCGAGGGCAGTGCGCGCGACGATCGTTCAGCCGGACCCGCATGTGCCGGTGGACCGATTCGGCCCCTGGCTGGCGAGCAACCGGGTGCTGGTGCGCGCGGTTCCGCTGTGGCTGCGCGATGTGCCCAAGGTCGGCGACCTGGGCGACGGCCTGCTCGTACTCGGCGGCATCATGAGTGCCCACGACGGTGCCGAGTACTCGTGGCTGGAGCCGCTCAAGCAGCTGATGGTCGACGCGGTGGACGCCGAAATCCCCACGCTCGCGATCTGCCTGGGCCACCAGTTGCTGGCCGAGGCCTTCGGTGGCCAGGTGACGGTCTCGCACCCGGGCGGCGGCGAGCACGGTGCCTACCCCGTGACCTGGCACGAGGCGGCCTCCGGCGACCCGTTGCTGGGTCGGCTCGCGGAGGGCGGACGCACGCTGCTCGCCGAGTCCCACTCCGACGCGGTCACCAGGCTCCCGGACGGGGCGGTGCAGCTGGCCAGCACCGAGCGGTACCCCAACCAGGCCTTCCGGGTCGGCTCGGCCGTCGGGGTGCAGTTCCATCCCGAGGCGTCCCCCGACCTGATGGGGCGCTGGGCTGAACTCACCGGTGGCGACGCCCGCACGATGCGACGCTCGATGCACGCTCAGGACACCGAGATCTCCCGCAACGGGCGGCTGCTCGCACAGGCGTTCTGCGGTCAGTTGCGCGCGAAGGCCCTGGCCGCCTGATATCAGGCCCGGATGGCCTATGGTGGTCGCCAGCAACCCGGGAGCCTGAATGATCCGCCTACTGCCCTTCGTCGTCGAAGCCGTGATCCTCGTGTTCTGCCTGATCGACGCGATCCTTGCCGACGATTCGAGGGTGCGGAACCTGCCCAAGTGGGGCTGGATCCTCCTGATCATCGTCATCCCGCTGGTCGGCGGCATCGCCTGGCTCGTCGCCGGCCGCCCGGTGAACGCGCCACCAAGACAGGTGCCGTGGCCCTCCCGTACCGCCGGCTACCCGGAGACGGAGCGTCCGGCCCACCTGCGGCCGAAGGCCCCCGACGACGACCCCGAGTTCCTGGCGAGCCTGAAGAAGTCGAACTCCGACCATGAGCGCATGCTCAAGCAGTGGGAGGACGACCTGCGCCGCCGCGAGGAGGACCTGCGCAAGCAGTCCGATGCGGGCCCGGACGCCACGCCGGACGCAGGCCCGGACGAACGCTGACCCGGCCCCGCTACCGAATCGGCGAGTACCTCACCCGGTCACGGCCGGCTCGGACTCGGACAGCGCGGAAGGCGGCACGGGTTCGGTCGGGACAGGTGGACGCCGGGCGCCGACCAGGACGCCGGCGACGACCACGATGCCGCCGAGCAGTTCGAGCCAGGTGGGACGCTCGCCCAGCGCCAGCGCGGCGGTGAGGATGCCGACCACGGGCACCAGCATCGAGAACGGCGCCACGACGCCGGCGGGGTGCCGGGCCAGCAGCCACGTCCAGATCCCTGAACCGACCGCGGTCGCGATGATGCAGGTGTAGGCCAGCCCCACCCACGCGGGCAGCGCGGACGCGCTCAGCGAACCCGCCAGCGCCGTCCAGATCTGCCCCGGCCCTTCGAAGACCAGCGACAGCGCGAGCATCGGCACCGGCACGACCACGGACATCCACAAGGTCAGATGCAGCGGGTTCGGCGGCTGGGCCAGCCTGCTGGCGAGGTTGCCGAACGCCCAGCCGAGCCCGCCGGCGAGCACGAGCAGGAACGGCACCAGCGCTGCGGCCTGGGCGCGGGAGGCCCCGACGAGGGCCATGCCGAGGATCGCCACCGCGATCCCCAGCCACTGGCGTCCGCGCACCCGCTCACCGAGCAGCAGCGCGCCGAGGATCAGGGTGAACGGTGCGGACGCCTGCAGCACGAGGGAGGCGAGGCCGGTAGGCATCCCGGCCGCCATGCCCCAGTAGAGGAACGTGAACTGGGCCACACCGAAGCCGAGGCCGTAGCCCACCAGCCAACGCAGACGAACCTGCGGCCGGGGCACGAACAGCAGGGTCGGTACGGCGATCAGGGCGAACCGCAGCGCGACCAGGAAGAAAGGCGGGAACTGGCCGAGCGAGGCATGGATCGCCAGGAAGTTCACGCCCCACAGCGCGGCCACGATGACGGCGAGCAGGCGATGACGAACAGGCACCACACCATCGTCCACGAAGTTTTCTTGAAGTACCAGCGCATGATTGTGAATCTTTACTTTAGGCTGGCTTCATGGATGTGCGACACCTCGAGCTGCTCCGCGAACTGGCCGACCGCGGCACGGTCACGGCCGTGGCCGAGGCGACCTTCCGCTCGCCATCGGCGGTGAGCCAGCAGCTGCGCAGCGCCGAGCGCGCGTTCGGCACGGCGCTGGTCGAGCCGGACGGACGTGGACTGCGGCTCACCGCGGCCGGACGGCTGCTGGCCGAGGGAGCGGTGGGAGTGGCGACCGAACTCGGACGGCTGCAGCGCGGGCTGGACGACCTGCGCGGCCACCCGTCCGGCGTGGTGCGGATCGCGGGCCTGCCGAGCGCCGTGGAGTTCCTGGTGCCGGGTCTGGTCTCGCGGCTGGCCGGCACCGACGTCGAGGTGGAGCTCACCGACGAGGACGTCGCCGAGGCGGACTTCGCGTCCCGGGCGGCCGACCACGACCTGGTGATCGGGCACAGCCTCGCCGACGTACCCGCCGGCTCCGACCGCCTGCTTACCCGCGTCCTCGCCCACGAGCCGCTCGACGTGGCCCTGCCGGCGTCCCACCGACTGGCCGGGCTCCCCGCACTCACCGCAGCCGACCTCGCGGGCGAGCGCTGGATCGGGGTGCCCCTGGGCTTCCCCTTCGACACGGTGCGGATCGCGATCGAGAACCGCGCCGGAGTGGCGCTGCAGATCGTGCAGCGGATCCGCGACAACCGGGTCGTCGAGGCACTGGTCGCGGCCGGGGTGGCCTGCGCCCTGCTGCCGCGATTCACCACCCGCCCGCGGGCGGGGGTCGTGCTGGTCCCCCTGACCGACGTGCGCTCGGTGCGCTCGATCGTCGCGCTGGGTCGTCCGGACCGGCTCGAGCGCGCCGCCGTCCGGCTGGCCCTGGGCGCGCTGGTCGAGAGCGGCCGGGACGCCGAAACCACGCGCTAGCCTCGTCCGCGGCAGCGAAGGGAGCCTCCATGGAGCAAAAGACGATCGTGATCACGGGCGCCAGCGACGGTGTCGGCGCGGCAGCGGCGCGCGAACTGGCCGGACGCGGAGCGCAGGTGGTCCTGGTCGGCCGGTCGCCGCAGAAGACGACCGCGCTCGCCGAGGAGCTCGGAGCCCCCCACCACCTGGCCGACTTCGCCTCCCTGGCCCAGGTGCGACGGCTCGCGGCAGAGCTGGACGCCGCCTACCCGCGGATCGACGTGCTCGCGAACAACGCCGGCGGCATCATGGGGTCGAAGCGGAAGGTCACCGAGGACGGCAACGAACTCACCTTCCAGGTGAACCACCTGGCCGGGTTCCTGCTCACCACGCTGCTGATGGACAAGCTCATTGCGAGCCGGGCGTGCGTGATCCAGACCTCCAGCGTCGCCGCCCGGCTGGCCGGACGCGTCGAGCTCGACAACCTGCAGCTCGAACACGGCTACTCGGCCCAGAGCGCCTACGGGGCGAGCAAGCTGGAGAACATCCTGTTCACCAGGGAGCTGCACCGGCGCTTCCACGACCAGGGCATCAGCGCGGCGGCCTTCCACCCGGGGGTGGTCGGCACGAACTTCGCCCTGGACACCGACAGCCCGATGCGCTTCTTCTACGCCGCCGGGTTCCTCCGGAGGCTGTTCACGATCACCCCCGACCGCGGCGCCGACCAGCTCGTCTGGCTGGCCGACGGCACGCCCGGCACCACCTGGCAGTCCGGTGGCTACTACGAGAAGCGCAAGCCCGGCCACACCGCAGCCCAGGCCGACGACGCCGAGACTGCTCGCCGGCTCTGGGATGCGTCCGCGCGCCTGGTCGGCCCGGCCTGACGCTCAGCCCTGCTGGGCCTTGGCCAGCGCCGCCTCGAACGGGCCGGCGTGGTAGGGATCACCGTCGAACAGCGTGCCATTGATCTTGATCGTCGGGGTGCCCTGGATCGTGGGCAGCCGGTTCGCGGTCAGCTCGTCCAGCCACGCAACGTACTTCTGGTCGGCGAAGCTGGAGACCACGTCCGCAGGTACGCCCACGCCGGCGGCAAGATCGGCGATCTGCTGATCGCTCAGCCCGGTGGAGTTCTCCGCCGGCTGGTTCTGGTACAGCGCCTGGTAGAAGGCCAGCGCCGCCGAAGGGTCGGCGTTGGCG
This sequence comes from Actinobacteria bacterium HGW-Actinobacteria-5, assembly GCA_002843035.1. Classification (GTDB taxonomy): domain Bacteria; phylum Actinomycetota; class Actinomycetes; order Propionibacteriales; family Propionibacteriaceae; genus Propionicimonas. The sequence continues at coordinate 49,609 of PHEV01000008.1, forward strand.
ACCGTCGCAAACGCGTTGGCAGCCCTGGTCGAGTACTTGGTCCCCTGCGAGGCGTCGTCGAGGAAGTTGAGCGGGAAGATCTCCAGCTTCACTCCGCCCGAGGCGACGGCCTGGCTGAGCACACTGCCGTTGGCGCGGTCGAATTCGCCGCAGTAGGGGCAGATGAAGTCGGTGTAGATGGTCACCGTGGTGGGCGCCGAGGCGTTGCCCAACACGATGGCGCCGGAGGCGTCCACCGCGCTGGGCGCACTCGCCGTGGTCTGGGCGACCGGCACGCTCGCGGCGGTCGAGGCTCGCGAGGAGCCCATCGCGAGGCCGATGGCGGCAACCACCCCAACGATGGCGGCCGCGGCGACGACTGCGATGCCGACGCGGACGGCGACGGTGCGACGGCGTGCCGCTTGTTGCTCGGCCAGGCGTTGCTGGCGCAGGGAGTCGCGGCGGTTGCCTGCCACGGGAGGCGGGGTCGGGTTCTGTTTGGTCATGGGGCTGTCCTTCACTGAGGCGGGGATCTCCGCCGGTAGACGTCTGTTGGCGGCGAGAGCCGCCCGGGCGCGATGGCGCGCGGTCGCGCTGCGGAGCGCGAGGGTCGAGTCAGGTCAGGAAAGGCAGGACGGAGGGCCGCGGCGCGGGTTCTCCCGCGTCCGGATGACGCCCGGGTACCCGGTCTGGATACGCACCGGCGCCGGCTGGCGCTGCGGCACCACCAGCCCGGAGAGCTGCACCAGCGCGGCGGCGAGCACCCGGCCGGTAGCGTCGGAGAGCCGACGGGAACCCCGCACCAGGAGCGCGCCGGCGAGGATCAGCGCAGGGAGCAGCACGAGCTGTACGAGCAGCGTGGCCGCGATCACCAGCGTCCAGCTCACCACCGGGGTGGGCGCGCTCACGCAGGCCGCACCGGAGGTGTTCGGGATCCACTGGTAGAGCGGGTGGCCGCTGTCGAAGCAGGCCACCACACTGACTCTGGGCAGGCGGAGCAGCAGCGGGACCAGTGCGAGCACCGTGAGCACACCCGCAGCGAGGCGCGACCGGATCCCCGGACGAGGCAACCACTGCCGAACGCTCTGCACGGGAGGAACGATACCCGCCCGCGCCAGCGCGACACCTGTCCCCTTGCGGGTGATACTGCGCCCGGTCGAGGGCGGGCCGTCAGGTCATCAGCGGCGCGTATTTCGTGACGATCATCGTCACCACCGCCATCAGCCAGACCGCAACCGCGAGCGCATCGAGGTCCGCGGCGACGAACCGTCGCGCCGCCCTGCTGGCCCGCTCGGGCAGGAACAGATTGCCGTCGCGGATGTTCACGTGGGTGAGCGAGGTGAACACCAGCGTCGTCGACAGGGTGACCAGCAGGCACCAGGGACACAGTGCACCAATCACGAAGTACGCCTGGAAGAACAACCAGTAGGCGAACACGACCCCGAGGGTGTACACGACCTGCGCGGACAGCATGAACCATCGCGGGAACCGGACTCCGCCCAGGCTCGCCACGGCGATCGTGATCACGACCGGCTCGGCGACCAGGCCCAGAAACGCGTTCGGGAAGCCGAACAGGCTCGCCTGCCACGACACGCCGACCGTCCCACAGCTGATCACCGAGCTGATGTTGCACGACAGTGCGGCCTGCGGATCCGCCGCCAGGAGCACCGCGTCCACGGACAGCACGAAGGACGCGAGCAGGCTCAGGCACGCCGAGGCCAGCATGGTGGTGAAGATCCAGGCGTTCGACTGCCGCACCCGGCGGAGACCGCCGAGGACGGACCGGTGGGCATCGCCGACGACCCGGTCCTGATCAGGAGCCACAGTGGCCGACCGCTCACGCACCGGCGGCCCGACTGATCGCGGCAGCCAGCGCACCCGCGCTGTACAGGTCCCCGCTGAACACCTGACCGTTGACCTTCACCGTCGGCGTCCCCGTGACGCCGGAGTCGAAGGCCTGGTTGGTGATCTGATCCACCCACGGCACGTACTGCTGCGTGGCGAAGGTCGCCGAGACGGAGTCGGGCACCCCGGCCTGGCGCGCGAACTCCACCAGCTGTGCGTCGGTGAGTCCTGCCGAGCCCTCCGCGGGCTGGTTCGCGTAGAGCAGCCGGTCGAAGTTCCAGGCGAGCGTGGGATCGGTGTTCGCGACGGTGACGAACGCGTTCGCGGCGCGGGTGGAGTACTTCGTGCCCGACGACTGCGGATCGAGGAACGACATCGGGTGGATCTCGAGCTTCGCGATGCCTGCGTCCACGGCGGCGGTGAGGTCGTCGCCGTTCACCCGCTCGAACGTCCCGCAGTAAGGGCACATGAAGTCGGCATAGATGGTGACCGTGACGGGCGCGTCAGGGTTGCCGATCACGACGGCTCCGCTGTCAGTGGCACCCATCGGGGTGACGAGCGACCCGGAGGCGGTCCCTGCGGAGCCCGGCCGGGCGACCGCCCAGACAATGACGCAGAGAAGCACGGCGATGACGGCGAATCCGGTGGCCCAGGCGGCCTTGATGACGAGGCCGGTGCGTCGCGCTGCGCGCGCGTCGGCCTCCTGTTGCCGGCGAAGGGCCTCGCGCCGGTCAGTGGTGGACGTACTTCTCCTGGTGGATGACATGGTTTCTTCGATTCCGGGCGACGGGCGCCCTGCCAGAGTGGTGAGGGAGGGGACGGCGACCAGGCCGTCCGGCGCGCACAGGCGCAAGGAAGCCGCGCCGGGTGCGGCGCGGCGCTACATCACAGGCAGGTCGGAGGCCCGCGACGCGGGTTCTCCCGCGTCCGGGTCGCACCGGTGAATCGCGTTCGGACCGGGACGGCCACCGGCCGCCGGCCCGGGACCAGGACCGCGCCGAGCTGCACCAGGGCTGCCGCCAAGACGCGATCCACGATCGCGGCGAGACGGCGGACCGCCCGCAGCAGCATCGCGCCGACCAGAAGCAGTGCCGGCAGCAGAGCGAGCTGGACGATCAGCGTGGCACCGATCATCAGGGTCCAGCCGAGCACCGGCGCGGGGGCGCTGACGCAGTGCACCCCGGCGGCGAAATCGCTCGTCGGGATCCACTGGTACAGCGGGTGCGTGCCGTCGAAGCACGCCACCACAATCACCCTGGGCAGGCGCAGCAGAGGCGGCACCAGCACGAGCACGGTGAGCAGGGCGGCGACGAGCCGCGTCCGGATTCCCGGACGGGGCGACCACCGCCGAAGCCTTTGCATGGGTGAACCATACCTGCGGGGTTCCTCATCCGTGGACGCGGGAGTCGTCTGGTCTACCGAGCCCGTGTTAGCCTCCTCGCATGCACACCAGCCGCAGGCTCGCCGTATCGCTGAGCTACCCGCGCGCCCTTTCGTGCATGTGTTGTTGTCACAGCCTGGCCTGACCGCAGCCGCCTGAACGCCGCGTCCACCAGCGGCGACACCCTTCTCCTGTGCGCCCGCTGCGCGACCCCGACCGCCCGACACCAGAGGACCAACCATGCCCAGCACGACCACCACACCTCCGCTCGTGACCGCCCGGATCGACCCGCGCGGCCCCCGCTTCGCCGCCGCCGTCACCTCCGTGGTGCTGGCGGGCACGCTGCTCGCCGGCCCGCAGCTCGGGCTGCCGCTGCTTGCCGTCCAGGCGTTTGCCTTCGGCGCCGGCGCCCTGCTCGGCCTGCGCTACCAGCCCTATGGCTGGGTCTTCCGCCACTACATCCGCCCGCGGCTGGAGGAACCGGCCGACCTCGAGGACGAGCGTCCGCCACGTTTCGCGCAGGCTGTCGGCTTCGGCTTCGCCCTGCTCGCCATCGCGGGTGCGCTCGCCAGCCTGGACGCCCTGTTCTATGTCGCGGCGGGCTTCGCGCTGGGCGCCGCCCTGCTGAACGCCGTGTTCGACTTCTGCCTCGGCTGCGAGCTGTACCTGTTCGGTATGCGCCTGCGGGGCCGCCGGGCAGGGGGCTCCCGGTGACCGGGCTGTGGGTGGTCGGCGCGACCGTCCTGCTCGCGCTCGGCTTCGGCCTCTTCCGCCGGGCCACGGACGGACGGATCGCGTCGGCCGTCCCCGCACGCGAGGGCGACCTCGGCCCGTCCCGGCTCGGCCGTCCCCTGGGTGAGCGGGCCACGTTCGTCCAGTTCTCCTCGGAGGTCTGCGCTCCGTGCCGGGCCACCAGCCGCCTCCTCGGCGAGCTGGTCGACCAGGAGCCCGGCGTCGCGCACGTCGAGCTCGACGCCGCGGAGCACCTCGACCTGGCCAGGGAACTGGGAATCTCCCGTACTCCCACGGTGTTGTTGCTCGACAGTGAGGGAGCGGTGCGCCACCGGATCGTCGGCGCCCCCCGCAGGCCGGACGTGCTGCGGGCCTTGCAGAACATCCTCGAAGGAACGAAGGCACCCGATATGACCACCACCCATCGCGACGACGTGTGGAGCCGCATCCGCACCGAGGTCCGAGCCGATGCGCAGGCCGAGCCCGCCCTGGCGAGCTTCCTGCACACCAACGTGCTCTCGCACTCCCGGCTCGAGGACGCCCTGAGTTTCATCCTGGCCAGCAAGCTGGGCAGCGAGACGATCACCTCGCTCAGCCTGCGCGAACTGATCCGGCGCGCCTTCGACGACGACCGGGCGATCAGCGTCGCCGTCCGCGAGGACCTGCGGGCAGTACTCAGCCGCGACCCGGCGTGCCGGGGCTACTCGATGCCGCTGCTGTATTTCAAGGGCTTCCACGCCCTGCAGGCCTACCGCGTGGCGCACTACTACTGGACCCACGACCGCCCCGCCCTGGCCCTGTACCTGCAGAGCCGGATCTCGGAGGTGTTCGCCGTCGACATCCACCCCGGCGCCCGGATCGGGAAGGGGATCATGTTCGACCACGCCACGTCCGTGGTGATCGGCGAGACTGCGGTCGTCGAGGACGACTTCTCGATGCTGCACGAGGTCACCCTCGGCGGCACCGGCAAGGTCGGCGGCGACCGGCACCCGAAGATCGGCAAGGGTGTGATGATCGGTGCCGGCGCCAAGGTGCTCGGCAACATCCGGGTCGGCGAGGGCGCCCGGATCGGTGCCGGCTCCGTGGTGCTGGAGGACGTCCCGCCGTACACAACGGTGGCCGGCGTCCCCGCGCGTCCGGTCAGCTACCCGGAGAACGCCCACCCGGCCCTGGACGACCTGGACACCATCGAGCGCTGACCCGGTTCCGCCCCGCGCGTGCCCTGCGACCGTTGCGCCGGACGCGGGCACTCCGGGGACGGTTCCCTTCCCGTTCACGTGGTCCGTCCCCATTACCGTTCACGGGCACTCGGGGACGGTTCCCTTCCCGTTCACCTGATCCGTCCCCATTACCATTCACGCAGCTACACCCCTTGTCAGGAAGCTGAACGAAAAGGGGACCGTCCCTGTGAACCGAAGGGGACACACCCGGTGAACGGGAGAGGAACCGTCCCCGCAAGCCCGGGCGATCGTGGGGGACGGAGTCGTCCGGATAGGGTCAGGGCATGGCATCCGGGGACGCCAGCCTGAAGCGCCGCCTCGGCCTGGGCGGCGCTCTGGTGATCGGGCTCGGCTCGATGATCGGGGCCGGGGTGTTCGTGGTGTTCGCACCCGCCGCCGCCGCGGCAGGGCACACGCTGCTGATCGGCCTGGCGCTGGCGGCGGTGGTCGCCTACCTCAACGCGATGGCGTCCGCGCAGCTCGCCACCGCCTACCCGACCTCCGGCGGCACCTACGTGTACGGCCGCGAGCGGCTCGGCGAGTGGTGGGGCTTCACCGCCGGCTGGGGCTTCGTCGTCGGCAAGACCGCCTCCGCCGCCGCAATGGCACTGGCCTTCGCTGCCTACGTGGTGCCCACGCCGGGACTGGTGCAACGCCTGGTCGCCGCCCTCGCCGTGCTGGCCCTCGGCGGGGTGAACGTCCTCGGCGTCCACCGCACCGCGTGGGTCACTGCGGTGCTGGTGACGCTCACCCTGGCCAGCCTCATGCTGGTCATCCTGGTGGGCTGGCCCGGCACGGGCCAGGGGCTGCCGTCGCTGGCATGCCTGGTCTGCGTGGACAACTGGTACGGGACGATCCAGTCGGCCGGCCTGCTGTTCTTCGCGTTCGCCGGATATGCCCGGATCGCGACCCTCGGCGAGGAGGTCGTCGATCCGCGCCGGACGATCCCCCGCGCAATCCTGCTGGCACTGGCCATCACGGTGCTGGTCTACGCCGGCATCGGCATCGCGACCTTGTCGGCTCTGGGCCCCGAACGGCTCGCCGCGTCCACCGCACCATTGCGGGACGTGATGGTGGCGGCCGGGTTCGGCGCTCTCGCGCCCGTCGTCCAGGTGGGCGCGGCACTCGCCAGCCTCGGCGCCCTGCTGACCCTGATGGCCGGAATCGCCCGGACGGTCCTGGCGATGGGACGCAACCAAGACCTGCCCGGCTGGCTGGCCACGGTCCACCCCCGCTTCTCGACCCCGCACCACGCCGAACTGGTACTGGCCGGCGTGATCGCGGTCGTGGCGCTGGCCACGGACCTGCGCAACGCGATCGGCTTCTCCTCGCTGTGCGTACTGGTCTACTACGCGATCGCCAACGCCGCCGCGTTCACCCAGGTCGGCGCGACCCGGCTGTGGCCCAGGGAGCTCAACGTGGCCGGCATGCTCGGCTGCCTGCTGCTTGCCGCCACACTGCCCTGGCAGTCGGTGGTGACCGGTGTCGGCGTGCTCGGGCTCGGCCTGCTCGGGCGCCGGCTGGTCCGCGCGGCCTGACCGCCCGGTGGCGTCCGACGGCTCGTCCGAGGGCTGACCGGGCCGGCGCCAACCCTCAACCCAACCCTGAACGCACACTTGAGGCTTCTCAGGAACAAATCACCTAGTCAGAGGCCTACTGCTGGCAGAAGGGTAAACACCAACCCTCAAGCGAACCCTTGCTTCCCCCGTAGCACCTCGGTACCAAAGCACCTGTGAAGGTTGCGACGAGAGTGCTATCCGTGACGGTTGGGCTTGCCCTTGCGCTGGGTACTGCCCTGGTTCAATCCCCGGCCGCGAGTGCGTCGGTCTCGTCCAGCACCAAGACCAAATTCATCTCCAGCCTGGTCAGCGTCGCGCAGAAGACGCAGAACAAGTTCGGCGTCCCGGCGTCGGTGCTGATCGCCCAGGCCATCGAGGCGTCCGACTGGGGGACCTCCTCGGTCGTGTCCAAGGCGAAGAACTACTTCAACACGCCCTGCAGCGCCACCATGACGGCCAGCCAGTTCGCCCAGCTCGCCGACGACCAGGTGGGCAAGCCGTACGTGCTCGGCGCCGAGACCGCGATCAGCGACCCGAACCCGCCGAAGTTCGACTGCTCCGAGCTGGTCCAGTGGCTCTTCGGACGCTCCGGCAACCCGATCACCGACCTCGCCGCCTCGCAGTACAACGTGACCAAGAAGGTCTCCGGGTCCCCGAAAGTGGGCGACCTGGTCTTCCTGCGCAACAACCCGGCCCGGTCCAACGGCATCGGCCATGTCGCGGTGCTGACCAAGAAGCTCAGCAACGGGGACTGGCGGATCATCGAGGCCCGCGGGCATGCCTACGGCGTCGTCCGCTCCACCCTCAGCTACTGGAAGTCGCGCTCCTACTACGCCGGACTGCGCCGCTACCCCTCGTTCACCCTCGCCAACGGTGACAGCGTGACCGCATCCGCCTCCGGCATCTACAAGTCCGGCTGCACCACGATCGGCTCGACGACCTACTCGAAGTTCTCCTCGATGACCAACTCGTTCTACGGCAACGCCTCGGCCATCACCAGCGATTCCGCCTACGCCGACGCCCGCAAGGTCATGTCGAGCATCCCCAAGTTCGTCGACGAGCTCGCCAAGGTCGTCCAGCCGAAGGACGCCAGCGGCTACGCCAAGACCCTCGACGACCTGATCGCCAGCTACAACCTCACCGACTACGACGTCGTCCCGATCGGTCTCGTCCTCGAGTCCGGTGACAGCGGCTTCCGGGTCTCAGCCCTGCAGAACCTGCTGAAGGCTGCCGGGTACAGCACCAGCATCACGGGCAAGTACGACTCCGCCACCGTCTCCGCGGTGAAGAAGTTCCAGAAGGCGAAGGGGCTCACCGTGGACGGCCAGTCCGGCCGTTACACCCTGACCGCCCTGTTCTCCAAGCTCAGTTCGGGCACCAGCGGCACGCTGACCAGCGCCCTCAACGCACTGCTCGGTGGGCTCGGCTACAGCACAACCAGCGGCAGCTCGTTCGGTTCGGCCACCCTGGCCTCCCTGAAGTCCTTCCAGGCCACCGCCGGACGCAGCCCGAGCGGGAACGTCGACGCCAACACCTGGGCCGCGCTGTTCATGGCCCTGGACTCCAGCCAGCCCGCGGTCTCCGGCACGGCCAAGGTCGGCCAGACCCTCACCGTCGACGCCGGCACCTGGGGCCCCGGCACCGTGGCCCTGTCCTACCAGTGGTACCGCGACTCGTCGGCGATCGGCGGGGCGGACGGCACCAGCTATGCCGTGCAGGCGGACGACGCAGGCTCGAAGCTGTCGGTCGAGGTCAGCGGGCTCAAGACCGGCTACACCGTGACCGCACGCACGTCGGCGGCCACCAGCATGGTCGACAACGCGTCCTTCACGGCGACCCCCGATCCCACCGTCAGCGGCACCGCGAAGATCGGTCAGACCCTCACGGCCAGCGCGGGAACATGGAAGCCGACCCCGGCCAAGCTCACCTACCAGTGGCTGCGCGGCGGCAAGGCGATCTCCGGAGCGACGAAGTCCAGCTACACGGTGCTGGTGGATGACGCCGGCGCCAAGCTCTCCGTCGCGGTCACCGGCAGCAAGGACGGGTACACCTCGGTCACCACCACATCGGACGCGACGAGCGCCGTCAGTGGCGCCGTCTCGGGATCGACCCCGAAGATCAGCGGAACCGCGACGGTCGACAGCACGCTGAAGGCGTCCGCGGGGACGTGGGGGCCATCCGGGGTGAAGCTGGCCTACCAGTGGTACCGCGGCGCCGACGCGATCGACGGCGCGACCGCGACCAGCTACAAGGTGACCGCGCAGGATTCGGGCAACCAGCTCTCTGTACGGGTCACCGGCTCCCTCGACGGCTACGCCGCGGTCACCAAGGCCTCCGCGCCGCTCGCCGTCGGCAAGCTCACCTTCACCAGCACCTACACTCCGAAGATCAGCGGCACCGCGAAGGTGGGCAAGAAGCTCGTGATCGTGCGCGGCGTGTGGAAGCCGGGACCGGTCACCTACCGCTACCAGTGGTACCGCGGGTCGTCGAAGATCGCGGGCGCCACCGGCAAGAGCTACACGCTCAAGTCCTCCGACAAGGGCAAGACGATCAAGGTCAAGCTGGTCGTGTCCAAGTGGTACTACTCGACGGTCACGAAGGTCAGCAAGAGCGTCAAGGTCTCCTGACCAACGCCGCCGGCAGGAGCCGTCACCAGTTGGTGCCGGCGCACTTCGCGACGATGGTGAACGGCAGGATCTCCGTGCGCGTCTTGCCCTTCCTGGTCTCCTTCGACTGCAGCTTCCCGGAGGCGGTGTAGGTGCTGCCGGAGGTGCTCAGCTTGGCCGAGGTGCCCTTGACCGTCTCCGAGGAGGAGTAGGCCAGCTCCCAGGCGAAGCCCTCGGAGTCCTCGGCGAAGCTCGCCGTCACACCGACGAGGTCCTTCTTCGCCGCGTCGAGCACCAAGGTGGCCTCCACCTTGCCGTAGAAGTCGTTGTTGTTGTCGGCCAGCATGATCGTGGGGCCGGAGTCACCCGTCGCACAGGTGCCCGTGAGCGCCTTGGAGACCTCCCCGAAGATGGCCATGCTGCCGGTCGCCTTCACGCCCGCGTTGGAGGGAGTCTCGGACGGTGTGGCCGAGTTCGTCGACCCAGTGGGGGCCGCGGACGTCGGCGGGCTCGACGGCGTGATCGTCTGGATCGGCTTGGGCGTGAAGTCCGAGCCGCCCGCCTGCACGCACGCGGCGAGGCTCACCGCCAGACCGGCTCCGAGGACGACGGCGATCGCCCTCCCCCAACGTCCCGCGATACCTCGGCCCGCGGCCCTGCGCTCCTGATCTGCCACGGTCTCAATGGTCCAACCTCGACCCAGGCATGCCCGTGGCGACGCGCCACGGGGGATCAAACTCGTACCAGGGTCAGTGCGAGGACAGCGCAACCACGCCCGCGATGGCGATCACGACCAGCGTGGACAGCGTGGCCAGCAGCACCGGTCGTCCGCCCGTGCGGCGCAGGACCGCGCGGTGCACCGAAGTGCCGAGGGCGAACATCGCGGCAGCCAGCAGCCAGGACTGGCCGAACTTCGCCACCGCGAGCACGCTCTCCGGCACCACGCCGAGGCTGCGCACCAGGACCATCACCAGGAAGGCTGCGACGAACAAGGGCACCAGGGGCGGGCGGGTCCGGCCGGCGTCGACGGCCTCGCTGCGCTGCCGCCAGGAGACCACGCCCAGGACGGGTGCGAGCATGAGCACCCGGGCCAGCTTCACCACCACTGCCACTTTCAGCGCCGCCGGTCCGATGATCCCGGCCGCGGCGACCACCTGCGCGACCTCGTGGGTGGAGCCTCCCGTCCAGATGCCCGCGGTGCGGGGGTCAAGGCCGAGCACGGCGCTCAGCGTCGGCATCACCGCGATCATCAGGGTGCCGAACACGACGACGAGCGCTACCGCCGCGGCGGCCTCCTCATCCTTGCGCTTGGTGAGCACGCCCTCCATGCCGGCGACGGCTGCCGCTCCGCAGATGGAGAAGCCGGCCGCGATCAGCAGGGTCTGGGTACGGTCGATCCGCAACAGCCGGCCGAGTCCGAGGGTGACCGCGATAGTGCCGCCAACGATCGCGACAACGCCGACCACCACCGTCCAGCCGAGGGCGAGGATGTCGCCCAGCACGAGCTGGAGGCCCAGCAGCACGACCCCGAGGCGCAGCAACCGGCGCGACGAGACCGCCAGCCCCGGCGCGAGCACGTCCGGCACCCCGCCCGGCAGGAGATTCGCCAGCACCGCGCCGATCAGGATCGCGACGAGCATCGGGCTGAGCGCGGGCACGAGCAGATTCAGGCCCACGGCCAGGGCGGCTCCGAGCAGCGACACCACCAATCCGGGAGTGATCCGCCGCTCGCCGCGCAGTGCGGGTGCGGGTGCGGGTGCGGGTGCGCTGACGGTTCCAGAGTCTGGCATGACCTCAGCCTATGAATGTTCTGGATATGCCAGAAGACGGCGATTCCGCATCACAGTGATACGTTCTTGATATGGCTGATCTGGCTTCAGGGCTCCAGCACTACCCGGCGGTGGGCGACCTGGTCGTGCTCGTCGCCGTGGCAGAGCAGCGCGGCGTCTCGGCCGCGGCTCGCGTCCTGGGAATCCCGCAGCCGAATGCGAGCAGGGCGCTGCGGCGGCTGGAGGGCCAGCTCGGGCTGACCCTGGTCGAGCGGACGCCCCGGGGTTCCGCGCTGACCGCAGACGGCGCCGTCGTGGTCGACTGGGCGCGCCAGGTGGTCGAGGACTACGAACAGCTGGCCAGCGGCGCGGCCGCGCTCGGACACACCCACCGGGCGCAGCTCCGGATCGCGGCCAGCCAGACGATCGCCGAGGGACTCCTCCCCCGCTGGCTGGCCGCGCTGCGCACCGAGGATCCGCAGGCACAGGTGGCACTGACGGTGACGAACTCCGCAGAGGTGGGCCGTCTGGTCAGCGGTGGCGACGTGCTCGGCTTCGTGGAGAGCCCCGCGCTCCCCGCCACGATCACCGTTCCGGTCGGGCACTGCACGATCAGCACCGACCGGCTGATCGTGGTCGTGGATCCGGGCCACGACTGGGCTCGCCGGACCCGCCCGGTCAGCCTCGCCGAGCTCGCGTCCACCCCGCTGGTGGTGCGCGAGTCGGGCTCGGGCACCCGGGTGAGCTTCGAGCAGGCGCTGGCCGGGCTCACCCTCGCCGCTCCCGCCCTCGAGCTGGCCAGCAACGTCGCGGTGCGGATCGCTGTGGCCGCGGGCGCCGGACCAGCCGTTCTCAGCGAGCACGCCGTGCAGGCGGCCGTGGCGTCCGGCGAACCGCGGGCCGTGATGGTCGAGGGCCTGCTGGTCGAGCGCCCGCTCCAGGCCGTCTGGGCGGAGGGCCAGCCTCCGGGGGCGAGCGCGGCCCGGCTCGTCGAGCTCGCCATCGCTGCCGAAGCCGGGCGGATCCCGGGCGACTGAGGCCGGCTCGCCGCACCCCGCGCAACCCTGGCGGGCGGTCGTGCTCACGCGGTCAGTGGGTACGCGTGTCGGACAGGAACCAGCCCGACGGGCCCAGCGTCGTGTCCAGCCGCGGAACGTACTGGTCGAAGTAGACCCGGGCGATCAGCTCCCTGCGGCTGCGCACGCCCGCCTTCTCGAACACCGACTTGAGGTGGTCCTGCACCGTGTACGCGGACAGGAACAGCTGCGCGGCGATGTCCTTGGTGTCGAGACCCTGGAGCACCAGCTGGGTGATGTCCCGCTCCCGCGGCGTGAGCCCGAACGCCGCCACCACCAGTGGCACGATCTCGGGTGGACGCGCCTCCTCGATGGTCACGACCACGTCCCCGCTGGGTCCGTCCGCGTTGCCCAGCGGCGCGGCGTGCAGCACCAGCCAGGTGCCGTTCGCCGCGCGGATGCGGGTGCGGGGCGGAACGCTCGAGACGCCCTTCGCGTAGCGCCGGGCCGCACCGACCAGCGAGCCGACCAGGCCGGTCGTCCCGCCGTCGAGCGGACTGGACGTGGTGAGCTGGTCCAGCCTGTCGGCCGCGCCCGCGGACGCCTGGGACACCTGGTTCGTGGAGTCGACGATCAGCACGATCGGGCCGGGCAGGCTCATCGGGGCCTCCCCGGCGAGGGTGGCGAGAAGGCCGCTGCGCATGCCGAGGGCGAGGCTGCCGCTCAGCGAGGCGAGGTAGCCGACCTCGTCGGTGTCGAAGGGCTGGTCGCCCTGCTGGCGGAACAGCGCGACACCGGCCCACCACTGGCCGCGGTCGTCGAGGCAGATCGCGCGCAGCTCGTCGGCGTAGCCGAATCGGGGAATCATGAACTCCTGCAGGCGCAGGGAACGGTCCGGGTCTCCCACCGTGCGAGCCTGCAGGCCGGCCGCCAGCACCCCGTCATCGAGCATGCGGGAGAACGAGGTCGGTTCCGGCTCACCGTACTCGAGCAGCCCCCAGTCGCGGTCGTGCTCGTTGACCCCGCGCAGGCTGCCGAGCTTGCGGGTGCCGGTGAGCAGTCCGGTGCTCGGGTCGATCGAGCCGATACACACCGCGTCGAACGGGACGGCGCGCTGCAGGGAGGCCATCGACTCCTCCACGAAGGAGTCGAGATCGAGGCCCGCGCGCGCGAGCACCTCCACGTCCCTGCGGACACGCTCCGCCGCCAGTGCCCTCCCCACGGGACGAGTCTGCCGGGAACGCCCGGACCGGACCATCCCACAAAGCTGGGAACTCCTACCACCCCGACCCGGTGGGAGCCCGGATTCCCCGGCCACGCGGGATCGTGGCGAACCCTCCCCGCACGGCAGATTCGTCCTCACCAAACCAAGGAGAGAACCATGATCGAATCCACCATCGCCCCGGCGGAATCGCTGCGGGGATTGTGTGGCGGCCGCGTCTTCCTGCCCGGCGATCCCGGCTACGACGCGGCACGCACCCCCTGGAACGTGGCCGTGCAGCAACTCCCCGCCGCGGTCGCGGTGCCGACCAGTGCCGAGGAGGTCGCCGAGGTCGTCCGCGCCGCTGCGGCCGCGGGCCTGCGGGTCGCCCCCCAGAGCACAGGGCACAACCCCGGTCCGCTCGCGGGACGGCTCGAGAACACGGTGCTGCTGCGACTGTCCGACTTCACCGGCGTGAGCGTCGACCAGGAACGCAGGGTGGCGCGCGTCCTCGGGGGCACCGTCTGGCAGGACGTCGTCGAGGCCGCCGCCGCACACGGCCTCGCAGTGATGCACGGCAGCTCGCCCGATGTCGGGGTCGCGGGGTTCACCCTCGGCGGCGGGCTGTCCTGGTACGCGCGCAGCGCCGGCCTCACCTGCAACCACGTGATCGCCGCAGAGGTGGTGCTCGCCGACGGCACCCTGGTGCGCGCGGACTCCGAGCACAACTCGGCGCTCTTCTGGGCCCTGCGCGGCGGGAGCGGGAACTTCGGCGTGGTCACCGCGCTGGAACTGCGCCTGCTGCCGATCGCGGACGCCTACGCGGGCATGCTGCTGTGGGACGGCGCCCGGGCGGCTGTCGTCTGCCGGGCCTGGGCGGACTGGACGCACGGCCTGGCCGAGGAGGTCACCACCTCGCTGCGGTTGCTCAGCCTGCCGCCGCTGCCGGAACTGCCCGAGTTCATCCGGGGCCGGCAACTGGTCGTGGTGGACGGAGCGGTGCTCGCCTCCGATCAGCGGGCTGCGGAACTGCTCGCCCCGCTGCGGGCGCTGCAGCCGGAGCTGGACACGTTCGCCCGGGTACCTGCCGCGGCGCTCAGCCGCATCCACATGGACCCGGAGGGCCCGACACCCGGCATCTCCGACCACCTCATCCTCGACGACGTCGACGCCGCCGCGATGGACGCGCTGGTGGCCGCGGCGGGAGCCGATTCGGGCAGCACGCTGCTGGCCGCCGAGCTGCGGCACCTCGGCGGTGCGCTCGCCCGTCCCGCGCCCGGCGGGGGTGCACTGGACCGCCTGCCCGGCGGCTACGCGGGGTACTTCGTCGCGGTCGCGGCCACTCCGGAGCTGGCCGACCGCGGCCGGGCCGACGCAGCCCGCGCGGTGGCCGCCCTGGAGCCGTGGTCGGGGGGACGGAGGTTCTCCAACTTCACCGAGGAACCGGTGCCGGCCGCGTCCGTGTTCGAGCCCGGGACACTCGCCCGCCTGCGAGCCGTCCGCGCCGAGCTGGATCCCGCCGGGACGTTCCAGGCCAACCACGGTCTGGACTGACCGGTCCGTCGCGGCTCCCGGGCCGGGGGCCCATCCCCAGCCGGCCCGGGAGCCTGGGCGCGAAGCGATCAGAGGACACCCGGGACGCAGGGCTCGGCAGGCAAGGTCCGCGCCTTGACCAGAGGCGGGCATCCCGCCACGAGGATCAACCGTCGAGGCGACCGAAGTCGAGGGTGCGCAGGACCAGTTCTCCGGCCTCGTCGCACTCGTCGAGATCGACCTGCGCGGTGATCGACCAGTCGTGGTTGCCCTCAGGGTCGTCGATGATCTGGCGCAGGTCCCAGACCCGTCCGTTCTCCGTGACGACCAGCAGGCCCGGGCCGCGTGCGTCCGCGTCGGTGGGTAGCACCTCGTGCTCGTCCCAGTACTCCCCCAGCGCCTCGTCCCAGCGGGTCCGGGTCATCGCGCCGCCGGGTTCGAGGGCAGCCAGGCCGTCCACGTCGTCGGACGCCGCGAGCTCGACCCGCCGGAACATGGCGTTGCGTACCAGCACCCGGAAGGCCCGTACGTTGCTGGTCACGGTCTGCGGGGGCCGGATCTCCCGCGCCTCGTCCGTGGGGTCGTGCGACGACAGCCCGGCCAGCGACTCCCATTCGTCCAGCAGCGAGCTGTCGGTGAGCCTGGTCACCTCACCCAGCCACTCGATCAGGTCCTCGAGCTCCTCGGTGCGCAGGCTCTCCGGGACAGTCTGGCGCAGCGCACGGAACGCGTCGGACAGGTAGCGCAGCAGCAGTCCCTCGCTGCGCTGCAGGCGGTAGAAGCCGATGTACTCCCCGAACGTCATCGCCCGCTCGTAGAGGTCGCGCACCACCGACTTCGGGTTCACCGGGTTCTCCGCGAGCCACGGGTGGGCGGCGAGCTCCCGGGTGTGGACGGCCTCCAGGAGTTCGGCCAGCGGCCGGGGCCAGCTGACCTCGTCGAGCAGCTCCTGGCGCTCCTCGTAGTCGTAGCCGTCGGCCTTCAGCTCGGCCACCGCCTCGCCGCGCGCCTTGAACTGCTGTGCGAGCAGGATCACCATCGGGTTCTCCAGCGTCGCCTCGATCACGCTGACCACATCGAGCGCATAGCCGGGCGCGTCGGTGTCGAGTTCGGCCATGGCGGCCAGCGCGAACGCGCTCAGCGGCTGGTTCAGGGCGAAGTTGTGCTGCAGATCCACGGCCAGGGCGTAGCGACGCCCGCCGGGCGTGGGCTCTTCGAGCCGGACCACCACCCCTGCGCGCAACAGCGAACGTCCCATCGCCGCGGCCCGGCGCAGCAGGCGCTGCCGCACCGGCCGTTCGGAGGTGCACGAGTCGATCAGCGAGGCCAACGCCGTCCCGGTGTCCTCGTCGCGCTGCAGCAGGTTCAGCAGCATCGCGTGCGTGACCCGCATCCGGGCGTGCAGCGGCTCCGGCTCGGAATCGACCAGCTTGGTGAACGTGGCCTCGGTGAAGTTGACGAAGCCCTCCGGCGGCTTCTTGCGCCGGACGCTGCGCAGCTTCTTCTCGTCGCCCGCGAACTTGGCCAGGATCCGGGTGTTCTCCACCTCGTGCTCCGGCGCCTGCGCCACCACGTAACCCACCGTGTCGAAGCCGGGACGCCCGGCGCGTCCGGAGATCTGGTGGAACTCGCGGCTGCGCAGCACGCGGGTGCGTCGTCCGTCGAACTTGGTCAGGGCGGCGAAGAGCACGGTCCGGATCGGCACGTTGATGCCCACGCCGAGGGTGTCGGTGCCGCAGATCACGGTGAGCAGCCCTCGCTGGGCCAGGGTCTCGACCAGCCGGCGGTAGCGCGGCAGCATGCCGGCGTGGTGCACGGCGATCCCGGCGTGGAGAAGGGTCGACAGCGTCTTGCCGAAGCCGCCGGAGAACCGGAAGCCGCGCAGGGCGTCCACCAATTCGGCGCGATGGCTGCGGTCGACGATGCCGGAGCTGAGCAACGCCTGGGCCCGGTCGACCGCGCCGCCCTGCGTGGCGTGCACGACATAGACCGGCGCCTGCTGATCGTCGATCAGCGCCTGGATCGTCTCGTGCACGGGGGTGGTCGCCCACGAGTACATCAGCGGGACCGGACGATCGGCGCCGCTGACGACCGTGGCCGGACGCCCGGTGCGCCGTTCGAGGGCGGCGGCGGTGTCGGTCATGTCGCCGAGCGTGGCGGACATGATCACGAACTGCGCCTGCGGCAGCTCCACGAGGGGCACCTGCCAGGCCCAGCCGCGGTCGCGGTCGGCGAGGAAGTGGAACTCGTCCATCACGACCTGGTCGACCCGGGCCGCGCGCCCCTCGCGGAGGGCGATGTTGGCGAGGATCTCGGCCGTGCAGCAGACGATCGGCGCCTCGGCGTTGACCGACGCGTCTCCGGTCACCATGCCGACGTTCGCTGCGCCGAAAGTGGCGCACAGGGCGAAGAACTTCTCACTGACCAGGGCCTTGATCGGCGCGGTGTAGTAGCTGCGTCCACCCGCGGCGAGGGTCGCGAAGTGCGCGGCGGTGGCGATCAGCGACTTGCCCGACCCGGTCGGGGTGGTCACGATCACGTTCGCGCCGGTGAGGATGTCGATGACCGCCTCGTCCTGGTGCGGGTAGAGGGTGATCCCGTCGCCGGTGGTCCACTCGACGAATGCCTCGTACAGGGCGTCCGGGTCAGCTGCGCCGGCGTCCGGCACCAGGTCGGTGAGTCGCATCGTGCGTCCATCGTCCCATCCCGGCGGACCCGGCCCTACATCGTCTTCTTGATGCCGCGGGCGATCAGCAGCCGGCTCACCCGGCACGGCGTCCGGACGACCCGGTCGCGGCGCCGCCGGTCCGACCGGCCGAAGCGGAGGTAGGACCACAGCCCGACCGTCGTAGCGCGGTCAGCGCCCAGGTGGGCCGCATCACCGCCGTCCTTTCCTCCACTCCCGCGCACGCGTCGCGATCCAGCCCTCCTCGCTGTCCCCCTGCCCACACCGGTCACAGCTGAGCCCTCGGGTGGCCGGAACGCGACAAGCCGAGACCTCGCCCCCGCCTGACGCGATCTGGCCGTTCACGCGGCCAGGCGTGACGGATGGGAAGGGTGTGACAGCATCGGCGGCCACATCGCGGCGCCGTCATCGCGGGCGGCGACACGCTGCTTAGCATCGCTAGAGTTGCTTGTTTGGCAACTCTAGCGATGCTAAGCTTCAGCGGTCAGACCCGGCAATGAGTGAGAGGAGCCGACATGACCAACCCGATGGGTGCGATCAAGAAGGGCTTCCTGCACCTCTTCACGAGCGACTGGGCACGCCCGGGCGAGGCTCGGCATGTCGTCACCATCCTCGATGTTCTCGAGCCGAGGAGTCCACGGGGCTGATCCCCGTAACCTGTAGCCAGTATGGTGCGGTCTGTGTACTTGACGACGTCGCAGGCCGCAGAACGGGTGGGAGTCCCGAAGGACCAGTTCCGGTCCGCGATGTCCAAGGAACGCAAGAACGGCAAGGAGTTCCACGCCCCGCGTGAGGCGTGGACCGATGGCCGCACGCCCCTGTGGGACGAGGCGAAGGTCGTCGCCTGGGCCAAGGCGCGGAAGAAGCGCAAGAAGAGCAAGAAGGACAAGGAGAAGGCCAAGGACGCCGACTGAGCGTCCCCTCTCTCGCTCACCCGGGACGCGCCGCCGGAGTGGGCAGCGGTGCCTCTGCGCACGGTTCCTGGCGTACGCATCTACCAGGGCAGATGCCGCGCGGCGGTGACACCGGGGGAACCCGGGCCCGAGGCCGCCACCACGGGATTCCCGGGCCTTCACGCGAGTCGGAGCCCCCCCAGAAGCAACTCGCGCGAACCATTGGGTGGTGGCTGCGATCCAGCCGGGAACCTCCTGCCGCCGCCGTGGCCGGACGGCTCCCAGCCCACATCCCCGCTGCCCGTGCCCCTCCAGAAACGGGCAGTGGTCTGTGCTCCCGGGTATGCCCCGGGGAGATCGCTTAACGAGGTTAGGCCTTGTGGATCGACCGTTCCAAGACCCCGTGCGGGGGACTTGTCCACAGCCGGCCGGAGGACGTGCACGTGAAAGCCGAGTGCGATAACGTTTTCGCGAGCGCCCGGACGCCCGTTCATCCGCGACACCTTACGCGAAGCAGAAGCGCCGAGGCCGAGCCTCCTCACCACGTCGCGAGAGCCTTGCATGACCAAGAACCTGACCGCCGGTCCACCCGTCCGGCTGATCATCTGGTTCACCCTGCCCCTGCTCGTGGGGAACCTGTTCCAGCAGGCCTACGCCGTCACCGACGCCATGGTGGTGGGCCGGTTGCTCGGCGTGGATGCACTCGCGGCGGTCGGCGCCTCGGGGAGCCTGCAGTTCCTGCTGTTCGGGTTCGCGATGGGCGCCTCCGCCGGCCTCGGGATCCCGATCGCGAAGGCGTTCGGGGCCGGCAACCTGCCCGCCATGCGGCGCGCCGTGGCCGCCGGCGTGATGATCAGCGCAGGTATCGCGGTCGCGATCGTGCTGGTCGGCACGCTGGGCTCGGCAACCCTGCTCACCTGGATGGGCACGCCACCCGAACTCC
Organism: Actinobacteria bacterium HGW-Actinobacteria-5; assembly: GCA_002843035.1. Taxonomy (GTDB): domain Bacteria; phylum Actinomycetota; class Actinomycetes; order Propionibacteriales; family Propionibacteriaceae; genus Propionicimonas. The sequence continues at coordinate 68,972 of PHEV01000008.1, forward strand.
TGGACGGCGCAACGACCTTCCTGCGGATCCTGTTCAGCGGTGCCGTCGCGACGGTGGCATTCAACTTCCTCAGCGCCGTGATCCGGGCGCTCGGCGACAGCCGCACCCCCCTGCTGTTCCTCGTGATCGCCTCCGTGCTCAACGCCGGCCTCGTCGTGGTCTTCATCTCGGTGTTCCGGATGGGCATCGGCGGCGCCGCCGCCGCGACACTGGTCGCGCAGGCGATCACGGTCGCCCTCTGCCTGGTGCTGATCGTCCGGCGGATGCCGGAACTGAGGCTGCGTCGCTGTGACTGGCGGATCAGCCGTGCCGAGGCCGCGGAGTCGGCACGGCTCGGCCTGACCCTCGGATTCCAGATGTCGGTGATCGCGATCGGCGCAGCCATCCTTCAGTTCGGCATCAACGGCCTGGGCACGGACGCGGTCGCCGCCTTCACCACGGCGATGCGCGTCGACCAGGTGGCGGTGACCCCCCTGGCGTCCATCGGCATCGCGATGAGCACCTACGTCGCCCAGAACCGGGGCGCGGGGCAGTGGTGGCGGATCCGGCACGGAGTGTTCCGCACCAGCATGCTGGCGATCGGGCTCGCGGTCGCTCTCGGCGGGGCGATCGCGGTGTTCGGCACCGGCCTCGTCCGCCTCTTCGTCGGCGACGGCGAGGACCGCGTGGTCGCGATGGCGCACCAGTACCTGATCCTGAACGGGAGCCTGTACTGGGTGCTGGCCGTGCTCTTCCTGCTCCGCAACGCCGTCCAGGGGCTCGGTTCGACCGTCGTTCCGACGATCGCCGGCTTCATGGAACTCTTCGCCCGTGCCGGGGTCGGGCTGCTGCTGGTCGAGCGACTCGGTTTCCTCGCGGTCTGCCTGGCCGCTCCGCTGGCCTGGCTCGGCGCGCTGCTCCCGGTGGCGATCGCCTGGGCACTCAAGCGCCGCCAGTTGGTCCGCAACGAGCGCCGGGACGCACGGGAGGTCCTCGAGGTGGCGGCCCTGCAGGCAGCGGTGTCGTGACGCGCATCCTCCGGGAATAGTTGAAGTCGCAACTGTCTTGACAAGGGTGCAGACCAACGACGAAGGAGAAGCGACCATGACCCGGATCTCGGTGCTGGGCGGAACCGGCTACGCCGGAGCCGCGATCGTCCGCGAAGCGGCCCGACGCGGACACGAGGTGACGGCGTTCAGCCGCAGGCCCGCGGAGGCCCCGGTAGCTGGCGTCCGCTACGTCACCGGCTCCGTACTCGACCCGGACGTGCTCGCACAGGCCTTCGACGGCGCCGAGGTGGTGCTCGAAACGATCTCCCCGCGCGGCGACATGGCCGACCGGGTGGACGGGCTGATCGAAGAGTTGATCACCCTGGCCCGGGAATCGGGAGCCCGGCTGGGCGTGCTGGGCGGGGCGTCCTCCCTTCTGGTCGAGCCGGGCGGACCGCGGCTGCTCGACCTCTCGGAGCCGCCCGCCGAGGTGCGTCCGGAGATCGAGGTGGGACTGCGCAAGCTCGACACGCTGCGAGCGGCCGAGGAGGGCCTGGACTGGTTCTACCTCAGCCCGCCCGCCGAGTTCGGCGCGTGGGTGCCGAGCGTCGCAACCGGCGCGTACCGGCTCAGTGACGACGTCCTGCTGAAGGACGAGGACGGACGCTCGGAGATCTCCGCCGCCGACCTCGCGATCGCCGTCGTGGACGAGATTGAGCATCCTTCCCACCATCGTCGCCGGTTCCACGTCGCCCACTGACACCCGTAGGGTGGCCGCACTCCGCCCGTGCGAGCAGCAAGGAGACCGATCGTGGCCGGCCACCGCATCTTCACGACGAGTTTCGCGAGCATCCACACGCTGTACGTGGCCAAGGTCGAGCGCAAGGGCCGCAGTCGCGTGGAGGTGGATCAGGTCATCTCCTGGCTGACCGGCTACGACCCGGCCGGGCTGGACCAGGCCATCGCCCGCGAGGTGGACCTGGAGACGTTCCTCGCCGAGGCGCCGGCGTTCAACCCGGCGGCCTCCCAGATCACGGGCGTGATCTGCGGGGTCCGGGTCGAGGAGATCGAGGATCCACTGATGCAGCGGATCCGCTACCTGGACAAGCTCGTCGACGAGGTCGCCCGCGGCAAGAAGATGACCTCGATCCTGCGCGGGAGCTGAACGCCGATCAGCGGGTCGCCGAGCCGGAGCCACTCGTTGGCGAAGGGATGGATGAGGCCGTCGAGACCTGGGTCCTGAGGTTCACCAGTACCTTCCCCTCGACCGCGACTCTCAACGCAGCTGGCCGCGGTCCCTCAGGTCGGAGACGATCCGGGCGTAGAAGGCGTCGTCAATGCGGTACTTGGCCCGGTAGATCAGGTAGCTGACCACGATCAGAACCGGTGGCACCACCAGCATGCCGATCCTGATGATGAACAGGGCGGACGGCGAGGCGAGCTCGGGGTGGTCGGCGTCCAGCGCCGCGAACCAGACCGCTATCGTGACCACCTGGGTGGACAGCGCCGCCCCCACCTTGTTGATGAACGGCTGCAGCGCGAAGGTGACGGCCTGGTTGCGACGCCCCAGCTTCCACTGGCCGTACTCGATCGTGTCGGTGAGGAACACCAGCATCAGAAGGGTGATGAACGAGTCGCCGATGAACAGCAGCAGTCCCGCGATGGCGATCAACACGATGTTCGCGGGGCTGAGGAAGAAGACCAGGTAGCCCACCAGGATCAATCCGGTCGCGATCGTGTAGAGCCTGCGCCGAGAGATCCGTTTCGACACCGCAGGGAAGATCGCGTAGCCCAACAGCTGGCTGCCGACCAGCACCGCCCCGAACGGGGAGTACATGCCCTCGTCGCCGTAGACGTACTTGAAGTAGTACGTGCCGAACGTGGTGGTGGTCAGGTAGCCGGTCATGAACAGCACCATCGCGACGGCCGTCCACAGCAACTGGTCGTTGCGGAACACCACGTGTGCCAGCTCGCGCAGCCTGGTGCGTTCCTGCTCCACGACCAGCTTCGGCTCCCGCACCCCGATCAGGGTCACCGCCTGGCCGATCAGCATGATCGTCACAACGCCCGCGGCGAACACGGTCCACGCGGTCACGCTGCCGACGGAGGGCGCGAGCGCCTTCGTCACCGGGAGCACCGCGACCACCACGGTGAACAGTCCGAGGGTGGCGAAGATCTTCGCCACCGAGCCGAACCGCTCCCGCTGCTTCTGGTCCAGCGTCAGCGCCGGCATCAGCGACCAGTACGGGATGTCGTTCGCGGTCCACGACAGGCTCCAGCACAGATACACGACCGCGAAGACGATCACGACCATCGGCCCGGACAGGCCCAGGTCGCTGAACAACAGCACGGTGAATACCGCGGACGCCACCACTCCCCCCGCGATCCACGGCTTGTACTGGCCCCAGCGGGTTCGGGTGTTGTCCACGATCCCGCCCATCACGATGTCTGCGACCGCATCGAACAACCGCGCGGCGAGGATCAGCCAGCCCAGCACGACGAACTCGTCGCGAGGCACCTGGAGGATGTCGCTGAGGAAGAAGACCAGGTAGACGGCGACCAGCGTGTACACCATGTCCCGGCCGACGGTACCCACGCCGAAGGTCCACAGGTTGCGCCGGTCGATGCCGGGCGGCACGGTGGGGACGGTGTTCGGCTCAGCGGTCATGCGGACTCTCCCGTCGTGCGCGTCCCGACCGGCTCGACGAGCCGACGAGGGTGGTCGAGGCGCTCCACCAGGTAGAGCGTCGAACCGTGGTCGCCCAGCAGCCGGGTGCGATCGTCCTGGCCGCTGCCGTCGAACTGGGGTTGCAGTTGCAGCCGGGACAACGCCGTCCCCGTGCCTTCATAGGTCTCAGCCGCATCCGGGAGCCGGTAGAACTGGTTGGCCAGTCCCTGCAGGGTGCCCCCGTCGCGCAGGGGCACCGGGCTGACGTGGTTCACCAGCCGTCCGAAGTCGCGCAGCGCGAGGGTCTGCGGCCGGGCAGTGACCCGGTACCGCGCGTCCGGAACGAGCCCTGGAATCGGCAGCCACTCCGGCGCCCCTGCCGCCGTGAGCCGGGTCTGGTAGTGCCCGACCAGCTCGGGTTCGCCGTCCGCCGTGTGCAGTGACACGGTGAGCTGGTGCGGCCGCACCGGGTCGCTGCGGCGAAGCCGCCCGAACTGGCAGGTGCGGCGATGGTCCTTGTAGAACGCGATCTGAGCGCGGATCTCCTTCTTCTCCGCCGTGGTCAACTCGGACGGGTCGAGCTCGTAGCCGAGCAGGCCGAGCGCTGCGACGTTGAACCGCGTGGACAGCGGGGTCGCCCGCAGCGTCTGCTCCGATGGGGACGCCGTGACGTGCGCCCCCATCGTGGACTGCGGGTACAGGTACGACAGGCCGAGCTGGATGTCGAGCCGCTCGATCGGATCCGTGCAGTCCGAGGCCCACACCTGCGGCGAGAAGCAGAGCATGCCGAGGTCGAACCGGTTGCCGCCGGACGCGCAACTCTCCAGCAGGATGTGCGGACGCGGTTCGAAGATGCGGCCCAACACCTCGTAGAGGCCCAGCATGTAGCGGTGCAGCACCTCCCCCGCCGGGCAGGATCGCGACCAGACGTCGGTGAAGGTGCGGTTCGCGTCCCACTTCACGTAGCTGATCGGCACCCGGTCGAGGATTCCGCCGACCTGGCTGACGATGTAGTCGCGCACCTCCGGCCTGGTCAGGTCGAGGATCAGCTGGTGCCGCCCCATCGCAGGTTCGCGTCCGGGCAGCTGGATTGCCCAGTCCGGGTGCGCGCGGTACAGATCGGAGTCGGGATTCACCATCTCGGGCTCGAACCACAGCCCGAACTCCAGCCCGAGCCCACGGACGTCGGCAGCCAGGCCCTCCAGCCCCTTCGGCAGCTTCCGGGGATTCACGGTGTAGTCGCCGAGGCCGGCGCGGTCGTGGTCGCGGGCGCCGAACCAGCCGTCGTCCAGCACGAACAGCTCCGCCCCCAGCGACTTCGCCTGCCGCGCCATGCCCACCACCTTGCGGTGGTCGAAGGCGAAGGTGGTGCCTTCCCAGTTGTTCAGCAGCACCGGACGCTCGCGTCCGGCCCATTCGGCGCGCACGATGTGGTCGCTGACGAAGGCGTGCAGGTTCGCCGACAGCCCGTTGTAGCCGTCGCGGGAGTAGGAGAGCACCGCCTCCGGCGTCTCGAACCACTCCCCCGGTCCGAGGTCCCACTCGAAGCCGACCGGGTTGATCCCCGACATCACCCGCACCTGGTCGCGCTGGCTCAGCTCGACGGCCGTGTAGTGGTTGCCGGAATACACGAGGTTGAAGCCGTAGACCTCGCCGTGGTCCTCGCCGGTGCCCCTGCGGGCCAGCAGGACACCGGGATTGTGCCGGTTGCTGGAGAAGCCGGTGACCGATGAGTTGACGTAGATCCCCGGGGCGAGCGGACGGATGTGCCGATGCGCCTCGGTGATCCAGGCGCCGTCGAACGTGACCAGGTCGAACCCGCGGTCGGGGAGATCGACCTGCTGGCTCATCAGCTTGCGGATCGACACCGGGGCGAAGCCTTCGTTGGCGAGCACGGCCCGCCGGGTGACGGTGTTGGCCGCAGCGAAGATCGTGTAGTACAAGGTGATACGAAGATTGCCGTCGACGAGCTGGATCTCCAGCGTCGCGCACTGACCCGGCTCCGCGTGGGCGGTGGGCAGGCCGTCCTCACACGGCACCGTCCCCGCGTGGACGTGGTGGCCGGTGTAGCGGAAGTCGGTGACGAAGCTGCCGTCCGGGTGCTTCAGTTCCGCGGCCGGCAGCCGGTAGTCGCCCTTGCCCCAGCCCGACCAGTCCAGCGGGACGTAGTCGAGGCAGTAGCTGTCGTCGCCCTCGTGGTACTTCACCCCTGAGGAGTCCCCCGCCTGTTTGACCAGCAGCGGCTCGAGGTCATCCTGGCTGCCCAGGCGGCCGAGCGCGGGTCCGAAGTACACCTGCTCGAGATGGCCATAGCGGGTCACCCGGACCACGTAGCTGATGCCCGCGCCGAGCAGGTGGAATGCGGGACCGGCACCACCGGGCGCGCTGCCCGGGATCACCTCCACCAGCTCACCCGTCGTCATCAGCCGTCCTCGCCGTTGGTTGGGTACTCCTGCCCGGCGACCCAGCGGTCGTACGCCGCGTCGGTCACGCCGTGGTTCGCGATGATATCGGCGTAGAACCGGCCTGACTCGCGGACGGTGCGCACTTGCGTCCCGAAATCGAGGTCGACCAGGCCGAACCGCGCGCCCTCACCCTCGGCCCACTCGAAGTTGTCGGTGAAGCACCAGTGGTAGTAGCGCTCGATCGGAAGGTCGGACACGGCGATCTGGGCGAGGTGCTCGTAGACGTAGCGCGAACGGAAGGCGTCCGCCGCGTCGGCCGTGCCGTTCTCCGTGATCCAGATCGGGCCCGGCCAGCGGGCGTGCATCCACCGCGCCAGCTCGACGATGCCGCGCGGGTACACCTCCCAGCCGAGGTCGTTCACCGGCACGTTCGCCGCCGTCCCGTCGGCCAGGCCGGCGACGGTGCTGCGCGTGTAGTAGTTGATCCCGTGGAAGTCGTAGTAGCGACCTGGAACCACGGCCTTGGGCCGGCGCAGCGGAGGCCTGCTCCGCCCGGTGGCCATCACCTCGACCAGCGCATCCTGGAACAGGTAGCGGGACAGCGCGGAGGCGCCCCGGTGCAGCGGGTTGCGCGGGCTCCGCGGCCCGAACACCCGCAGGTGGTGCGCGACGCCGACCTTCGCGTCCGGGCACAGCCGGTGAATCATCGGGTAGGCGGCCAGGTGCGCGTCCACCAGCGCCTGTGTGACGGCGAGCGCGCGCCGGTAGGCGGACGTCTCCCCCGGCGGCCACAGCCCCCACAGGTAGGCGTGGCTGGCGTAGACGGTGGGTTCGTTGATCGTGATCCAGTCGCTGACCAGGTCGGCGAACTCGCTCACCACGGCCTCGGCGAAACGCAGGAAGGTCGGCACGGCATCCGGGGCGAGCCAGCCGCCGGCGTCCGCGAACCAGCCGGGCTCGCTGAAGTGGTGCAAAGTGACCAGCGGACGAATGCCGGCATCACGCAGCCGGGTGAACTCGTCGCGGTAGTGAGCGAACCCTGCCGGGTCGAACTGCCCGCGCAACGGTTCGATCCGCGCCCACTCCAGACCCATCCGGTAGTGCCGAACGCCCAGCTCGCCGAGCAGGGCGACGTCCTGCTCGACCCGGTTCCAGTGATCGGCGGCCCGCGCCGGGGTGGAGTGGTCGGTGATGCGGTCGGCCGCGGCCCAGCGATGCCAGGTGGTGTCCGCGGCGCCACCCTCGATCTGGGTCGCAGCGGTGGCCACTCCGAGTTCACAGCCAGAAAGGGTGAAACCGGACATGGGCGCCTCACCTCTGGGGTTCCTGAACCGGACGGTACTCCTCGCACTGCCCGGTTGTGCGTATGTTGTGTGATTGTGCCGAACACCTTCGCCGAGGACCTCCGCCGCGCGTGGGATGCCGAACTCGACGGGCGCGTCGGAACCTTCTCGCTCGTGCTGGCACCACCGTCCGGTGAGCCGGTGACCCGTGATCCCGACCTGCCCCACTACGCCGCCAGCACGGTCAAGTCGGCGGTGCTGTGCGCGCTGCTCGCCGACCGTTCGGCCGGCCTGCCGGCTGCGTCCGGGAGCGTGGTGGTGCACGACGACTTCGAGAGCGCAGCGGGAGGGTCGTTCCGGTTGCTGCAGTCCGACGACCAGGACGACGAGACGTGGGCGCGGCTCGGCACCGAGGTCGACCTCATGCAGCTCGCCGGAGCGATGATCACGACGTCGAGCAACATCGCGATGGATCTGCTGGTGGAACGGCTCGGGTTCGACAGCGTGCGGCGCTTCCTGGCTGCGGCAGGGCTGGACCGGTCGCTGCGGCTGGACCGGCTGATCGGCGACACCGGGGCGCAGGCGGCCGGCATCACCAACACGGTGACCGCGGCCGGGTTGGCGGCCCTGATCGGCGGACTGGCGGACGGGACGCTGCTCGGCCACGAAGACGCTGACGCCGCGCTCGCCATCCTCGCCCGCCAGCAGCACCGCGGCATGATTCCTGCGGGCCTGCCGGCCGGCACCTGGAGCGCGAGCAAGGGCGGCTGGGTGCCGGGCGTGAACCACGACGTGGCGCTGGTGCGTGCGACGTCCGCACCGCCGTACGTGCTGGCCGTCTGCACCACCCACAACCTCGACCCCGCCGCGGGCACCGACCTGGTCGCCCGGCTCAGCGCGATCACCTGGGAGCACTGGAACAGATGTCACGGATAACCGCCGTCGCGACCGCCCGACTGGTGCGGGACCTGCACACACCGTTCGTCACCGCGCTGCGACGGACCAGCCAGGTGTCCAGCGTTGTGGTGCGGGTCACCGACGCGGACGGGCGCAGCGGCTACGGCGAGGCACCGCAGGTGTGGCGGGTGACCGGCGAATCACTGGAGAGCATCGAGGCATGCGTGCGCGGGCCGCTGGCCGACGCGCTGGTGGGTTTCGATCCCGCCGGCGCCGAGCCCGACTCGGCCGTCCGCCTCCTGGAACGCGCGGTCGTCGGCAACGGCGGGGCCAGGGCCGCGTGCGAGATCGCCGTGGTGGACCTGCTGGCACGCGCGTCCGGAATGACCTTGTCCGCCTTCCTGGGCGGACAAGTGGACTCGGTACGCACCGACGTGACGATCTCGGCCGACGGCGGCGCGTGGAGCCCGGAGCGGCTCGCGTCGGCCGGCTTCGACCGGGCCAAGATCAAGGTCGGGCTGGACCCGTCCGACATCGACCGGGTGATCGCGATCCATGCGGCGGTGCCGGGCGTCCCGGTGCGGCTGGACGCCAACCAGGGCTGGGATCTCGCGGGGGCGTCCGCCGCGGTGGAGGCGATGCTCGCCGCCGGGGTCGGGCTGGAGTTCCTCGAGCAGCCGCTACCCGCGTGGGACCTGGCCGGGCACGCCGAGCTGCGGCGCCGGTTCGGGGTGCCGATCGTCCTGGACGAGTCGGTGTTCGGCATCCATGACCTGCACCGGGCGATCGACGCGGGCGCCGGCGACATCGTGAACATCAAGCTGGCCAAGTGCGGCGGCCTGTACGCGGGGCTCGAGATCGCGAAGGAAGCCTTCGCCGCCGACCTGGAGGTGATGGTCGGCTCGATGATGGAATCCGAGCTCGGCACCTCCGCCGCCGCAGCCCTCGCGTCCGCGGTGGCTCCGGGCCACGTGCACGACCTGGACGCGGCCTGGTGGTCGATCGACCTCGCCGACGCCGGGACACCGTACCGGGAGGGACGGTTCCGCCTCGCCCATTCCCCGGGCCTCACCCACGCCCAGCAGCGGGTGATGCCCAGCTTCGCAGTCGCCTGATCGAGCTGGTCGGACTTCTGTGGTCTCGAGGTTCCGGCCCGCTCGTTGGACGAAAAGGGGACGGTTCCTCTTGCGGTCCACGAGAGCTCTCGCCACAACCCCTGGTGGTGGACGAAAACGAGAACCGTCCCCTTATCGTCCACCCCGCCCAACCCGTGGTGGTGGACGAAAACGAGAACCGTCCCCTTTTCGTCCACCGGCGCTGTGGGCCACAGGCGAACCGTCCCTGGGGTCAGGGACCGGTGACACTCCTTACCGAGTTCTTTCCGATCGCCCTGGGCCCTCGCCTGCGCGTGCCTGCCGCGGTGGACTGGGCGCATGCGAGTTCTGGTCACCGGCGCTGCGGGGTTCATCGGGAGCGAGATCGTCCGGCAGTTGCGCGAACGCGGCCACCAGGTGGTCGGGCTGGACGTGCTCCTCGATCGGGCACACGGCGAGTCCTCGGTGCTGCCCGAGGGCGTGCACCGCGTGGATGTCCGGGACGAGGGCGGGCTCGCGTCCCTGCTCAACGGCGTGGACGCGGTGTGCCACCAGGCGGCGATGGTCGGGCTCGGGCTGACCGTCCATGACGCCCCCGACTACGCCCAGCACAACGTGGTCGGCACCGCGGCGCTGCTGTCGGCCATGACCCGGGCCGGCGTGGGTCGGCTCGTCCAGGCCTCCTCGATGGTGGTCTACGGGGGCGGCCGGCACAGCTGCCCGAGCCACGGCGTGGTCACGACCCGGCCTCGCACCGCCTCCGACCTCGAGGACGGGCGGTTCGACCCGCCATGTCCCGAGTGCGGCGCCCCGGTCGATTGGGCCCTGGTACCCGAGGACGCCACGCCCGACCCCCGCAACGCCTATGCCGCGACGAAGCTCGCCCAGGAGCACCTCGCCGTGGCCTGGGTCGAGCAGGCCGGAGGACGCGGGGTCAGCCTGCGCTACCACAACGTGTACGGGCCCGGCATGCCACGCGACACCCCCTACGCCGGGGTGGCCAGCATCTTCCGCTCCGCGCTCGCCGCCGGGGACCCGCCGAGGGTGTACGAGGACGGCCGCCAGATGCGTGACTTCATCCACGTCGCCGACGTCGCCCGCGCGAACGTGCTGGCCCTTGAGGCCGACGGAGAACCGGGACACCGCGCGTACAACGTCGCCTCCGGCCACCCACGCAGCGTCGGCGAGCTCGCCGCGGAGTTGTCCCGGGCCTGCCACGGCCCGTCCCCGGTCGTGGTCGGCGGCGGCCGCCCCGGCGACGTCCGCCACGTGGTGGCCGACCCCCGCCGGATCCGGGACGAGCTCGGCTTCGCAGCCCTGGTGCCGTTCGACGTCGGCGTCCGGGAGTTCGCCAGCGCCGGGATGCGCAACTGAGCCGTCCACGGCCACGACCGGACGAGCCCGCCGCAGCACCGTAGAAACACGTACCCGCACAGCGGATCCACAGCCGGTACTCAGGGCCTGGAGAGTCCTTCGACGCACCGTTGCCCCATGACGACGAGTCGTCGGAAGTCAGGCGTGGGCCCCGCGGCGCTGGTCGCAGCGATCGGTGCCCTGGTCTATCTGCTCGCGGTGTGGACCCCGGCCGGGCTCGCTCTGGACGCGGGCGTACTCGGGGCCGTCTCCCATATCCCGGGCCTGTCCGACCCGGTCGGTGACGCGATGCAGACCCTGATCATCCCGTTGCTGGTGATCGGATCGGCGAGCGTGATCGTGCTTGCCGTCCGGTCGCATCGAGGCGCCGCCGCGTCCCTCGCGATGCTCGCAGGGCTCCTCTCCGTGGCCACCGCCGAAGTGCTCAAGGTGGCGCTGCCGGGACGGCAGGGAGACCCGGTGGCGCCGCTGTCGAGCCCCCTGGACCTCCTGAACCCTGCCTGGTGGGCGCAGGTCCACGGCGGGCCCGTGATCCTCAGCGGATCGTTCCCCAGCGGGCATTCCACGATCGCGACGGCGCTGGCACTCGCGCTGCTCACCGCCATGACGCCGCGACTCGCCCGACGCCTCGCGCCCCCGATCATGCTGCTGGCGGCCATCGCCTCCGGCGCCACCGTCCTCGCCGGCTGGCACCGGCCCAGCGACGCGCTCGGCGGGATGCTGCTGGCGCTGGCCTGGTGGCTCGCGCTCGTCCCGGCCGGCGTCCTGCGCGAAGTGAGCACGGACGGCCCCGGCGCTCGGTCCCGGCCGGTCGTTGCGAGCAGTCTCACGCCCCGGTTCGTGCCCGTGCCGGCCACCCATCCCCGCGGCCGGACACCAGAAGGGCAGCACCGGCGGCGCGGTGATCCTCGATGAGCCGGAACCCGCTCAGGACTCGATCCGGGGCAGGTCCATCCACTCCCGCCAGGTGAGGTCGCGGCCGATCAGCCGTACGGCCCGGAACGGCCAGTCCTCGTTCAGCCATCGGGGAACCAGGTCGTCCAGCAGTGCCTCGACCCGGCTGCCGACGTACTCCTCGCGCACCCACCAGGACGCTTCCGCGTCGGCTCCGGTCTTCTCGGGAGGGTCGATGTAGACGCACCCGATCAGCTCGGTCTCCAGCTCGTCGAACAGGGCGTAGTTGAAGGACTCGTGCGCTTCGATCTCACGCTCGTGGTGGAGCAGGTCCTCGCGATCCTGCTCGAGCGTCATCGCCACCGGCGGCCAGCCCCACGCTTCGCCGTAGATCGACCAGAGCCGGGGCCGGGAGCCCATCACGGCGGGCAGGTCCTGCTCGGCGTCGGAGCCGCGGATCGGGCGCAGGTGGTGGTCGGGCCCGACCGGCACCCGGGTGGGATGGACGAATCTTGCGGGCAGCCAGCTCACGGCAGGTCCGCCTCGGGACGGCTCGCCCGCGGGACGGTCTTCCGCGTGAACGTGAGGTGCGTGACGCCGCTGGGCGAGGAGACGGCCTCGATGTCGTAGTCCCTCTCGAGGCCTTCCAGTCCGTCCCAGAGCCGGACGCCGCGGCCGAGCACGATCGGCACCTGGACGAGGTGCATCTGGTCGATCAACCCGGCAGCGAGGAAGTCCCGCACCACGCTCGGGCCTCCGCCGACCCGGACGTCCAGGCCGCCGGCCGCCGCCCGGGCGGTCTCCAGCGCCTCCTGCACCGTCGCGTCCAGGAAGTGGAACGTGGTGCCGCCCTCCATCACGATGGCTGGCCGGGGCCGGTGGGTGAGCACGAAGGTCGGGGTGTGGAACGGCGGGTCGACGCCCCACCAGCCCCTCCAGTCCGGATCGTCCTGCCAGCCCGGCGGACCGAACTTGTTCGCGCCCATGATCTCGGCGCCGATGCCGACGCTGTGCCGCTCGGCGAACACGTCGTCGATCCCGGTCGACCCGCCCGCATCCCAGAAGCGCGTCGCGAACATCCACTCGTGCAGCCGCTGCCCCGCGTGCCCGAACGGGGCCTCGGCCGACTGCGGCTCCCCCGTGGCGAAGCCGTCCAGGGAGATGGACAGGTTGTGCACCCGCGTCAGTGACATCGCGCTCCGATCAATAGTCGCCCGGCAGATCCGGGTTCAGGCGGCGGGAAGGCTCAGCCGGAAGCAACAGCCACCGGGGACGTTGTGGACGTGCAACTCCCCGGACTGGGCGGTGATCAGGCCGCGGGCGATCGCCAGGCCCAGGCCGGCCCCTGCACCCAGCGGCTCGGCCTCGGGCGAGCGTGCCGCCGTGCCGCGGAACCCCACGTCGAAGACCCTGGGCAGGTCGGAGGCGGGAATGCCGCCGCAGCCGTCGGTCACCGACAGCCACACCGAGTCGCCGTCCCTGCCGCCGGTCACCGACACGGTCTCTCCCGCGCTCGTGTGCCGTACCGCGTTGATCAGCAGGTTGTGCACCACCCGCTCGACCTCCTTGCCGCTGCCCTGGCACACCAGCGGGTCCACCCGCACCTCCAGGCCAACCTGCCGCGCGGTGGCCAGCGGCCCCAGACCGGTCGCAGCCTCGCGGGCCAGCGCGTCCAGCGGCAGTGGCTCCGGCACCAGGTGCAGCGCACCGCTGTTGATCAGGGAGAGTTCGAACAGGTCGTCCACCATCCCGCCCAGCCGCGCGGTCTCCCTCGAGATCCTGGCTCCGTACTCGCTGACGTCGGCCGGTTCGCTGACCACCTCGTCCTCCAGCGCCTCCGCCATCGCCCGGATGCCGGCCAGCGGCGTCCGCAGGTCGTGGCTCACCCAGGCGACCAGCTCGCGCCGCACCTGGTCGCGTGCGCGCTCCTCCGCCCGCCGGGTCTCCACCTCGAGCACGCGGCGGGCGAACTGCTGCCCGATCCACACCGTGCCCGGTCCCAGCATCACCCCGATCAGCAGGCAGGTGACCAGCGTCCAGCCCAATTGCGGGGTGAACATGAAGCCGCTGATCGCGACCACGAACCCCAGCGCGCTGAGCAGCGGGACGGCGACGAGCACGGCCAGCGACCAGAAGGGGCGGTCCTTCAACACCCGAAGCAACAGCCACAGCAGGCTGATCGAGACCAGACAGCTCAGCGCCGCCCACGGCGCGATGTGCAGCAGGTCGGTGGTGCTCATGGCTTCACCGGCTGGTAGCGGTAGCCCACGCCCCACACGGTCTGCAGCCGTAACGGCCGGGACGGGTTCACCTCGATCTTCGCCCGCAGCCGGCGGACGTGGACGGTGACGGTGGAGTCGTCGCCGAACTTCCAGTCCCAGACCCGCTCCAGCAGCTCGGGACGGCTGAACGCCTGGTTCGGGTTCGCCAGCAGGAAGGCCAGCAGGTCGAACTCGCGGGTGGTCAGGTCGAGGTCGCGCCCGTCCAGGGTCGCGGTCCGGGAGCGCTCGTCCACCACCAGGTTGTCGTCCCTGAGAGTGCGTTGGCCCAGGCCGGGCGGCAGCGCGCGCTCGAGCAGCTTCTGGACGCGCAGGGTCACCTCGCGCGGTGAGAACGGCTTCACGACGTAGTCGTCGGCGCCCTGCTCGAGCCCCACCACCCGGTCGGACTCGCTGCCCAGCGCGGTGAGCATCATGATCGGCACCTGGCTGTGCCGGCGCAGCCGGTCGCACACGTCGAGCCCGTCCATGCCGGGCAGCATCAGGTCGAGGACGACCAGGTCGGGCTGGCCGGTGCGGAACACCTCCAGCGCAGTCACCCCGTCAGCCGCCTCGAGCACGCTCAACCCGGCCCGGGTGAGGTAGCGCTGCAGCACCTCCCGGGTGGTCGGGTCGTCGTCGACGACCAGGACGCTCTTCATGCCACCTCCTCGTTCACCATTCAGTCAGCAGCAGGTGGTTCACGGCAAGGGCCCACCCCGCTGCGGCAAGCAGGCCCGGCAATCGCCAGCGTCGCGGCGCCAGTCCGGCCGCGCACCAGATCGTGGCCGCGAAGGTGAGCCAGATCCGCTCGGTCTCGGCCTTGGACAAGCCGCTCAGGTCGGCGAGCAGCACCACAGCCAGCCCGGCGAGCGCGAGCAGTGCGGCAGGCTCGCGCCACCGCTGGGCGGCCCAGCGCAGCGCCAGCACGACCAGCGGGGACGCGCACACCACCAGCGCGGCCAGGTTCGCCCAGACGAAGTAGCTGTACGGGCGTGCAGAGGCGATCCCCTCGTAGTAGCGCGCGTTCACCTTCGGCAGCGCCGCCCACCACCGGAAGCCCGCGGCGGTGAAGAACGCCACCACGACGCCGATCCCCGCGACGCTGACCAGCGTGGCGCGCAGCGCCCCGGACGCACCGACCCGGCGTGCGCTCAGCCAGGCCGCCACCGCGAACACCAGCAGGTAGAGCGCGTGCCCGTAGGACAGGTACACCATCGCCCCCGCGCCGAGGCCGCCGAGCGCGGAGACCCACCAGCGGCCGGTGAGCGCGCCGCGCACGCACAGGGCCAGCGCCACGCACGAGACGCCCGCGAAGACGGCGTCCCCGGACACCCCGATCCAGACCGCGCCGGGGAACACCGCACCGAAGGGCAGCAGCCGACGGGCGACCAGCGGCGAGCCGAGGTCGCGGACGGCCACCGCCAGCGCGGGCAGCGCGAGCGACCCGACGACCATGCAGAACAGGCCCGCCCACGCCGGGCCGCCCAGACCGATCCGGTCGAGCACCCAGAACACCAGCGTGGCCAGCGGCGGGTGCACCGACACGTGCGTGGTCCAGGCACCGTGGACGCCGACGATGAAGTCGGTGAAGGTGCGCAGGAACGTCCACGGGTCGGCGATCTTCGGCAGGTCGTGCAGGTACTCGTGCGGGGAGAGCATCTCGGTGGCCCAGTTGCCGTCGATCGACGCCAGCGAGAAGATCCAGCCCAGGCCCACGGCCCAGGCGACGACCAGCAGCCGCCGCCAGGGCAGCCGGCTCCGCTGCAGCCAGATCGCCAGCCCGACACAGGCCAGTGCCGGCAACGTGCCCGCCCCGACGTGCGGGGCCCAGGTGGCGTAGATCGGCGGGAACGGCAGCAGCAGGATCACCCCGGACGCGTCCAGCGCCCTGCCCACGACGTGCGCGAGCACCACCAGCACCAGCGCACCCGCCGGAAGCAGCACATCCAGGCGGTCGAACCGGGTCACCGGTGGCGCAGCAGTCTCCAGCCGGGTCACGGGCCGAGGCTAGGGCCGATCGTCCGGCAGATCACCGGCGCGGGGCTCGCCGAAAGGATTCGGTAAGACTTGGCCTGACCCGGCAAGGTGCCGGTAAGCCCACGGCCCGCCGACCGCGGCAGGCGCCGCCCTAGCTTCGCTGCATGAGCGTCGAACTTGTGCTGCCGTGCCTCGACGAGGAAGCGTCGCTGCCCGCCCTGCTCGCCCGGGTTCCGGCCGAGTGGCGGGTGGTAGTCGCCGACAACGGCTCGACTGACCGC
>PHEV01000008.1:85084-87083 GCA_002843035.1 Actinobacteria bacterium HGW-Actinobacteria-5
CACCGAGCCCCGCCGCGGCTACGGATCCGCGGTGCACGCGGGGCTGACCGCGGCGAGCGCCGACATCGTCGTCGTCCTGGACGGGGACGGCTCGATCGACCCCGCCGATGTCATCCCCCTGGTGGCAGCCGTCCGCGACGGCACCACCGACCTGGCGTGCGGGTGCCGGCGTCCAGTGAACGCGGCCGCCTGGCCGTGGCACGCCCAACTCGGAAACCGGGTGCTCGCCGCGACGCTGGCGTGGAACTCTGGCCTCCCGCTGCACGACATCGCTCCCGTGCGGGTCGCGCGCCGCGAGTCCCTGCTGGCGCTCGGCGTGGCCGACCGGCGCTTCGGCTACCCACTCGAGACGCTGCTGCGAGCCCGCGCGGCCGGCTGGCGGGTCACCGAGTTCGACGTGCCCTACCACCCGCGCACGGGAGGGCGCTCGAAGGTGACCGGCAGCCTGCGGGGCACCGCCCGCGCGCTGCACGATTTCGCGACGGTGCTGCTCGCCCGGGGCGGGAGCCCGGCATGAGGCCCCCGGTGCTGCTGGTCGTGGCGAAAGCGCCCGTACCGGGCCAGGTGAAGACGCGGCTGATCGGCCCGTTCACACCGCACCAGGCCGCGGCGCTCGCCGCGGCTGCCCTGCTGGACACGCTGGACGCCTGCACGCTCGCCGCCGCCACCACGGGCGGACGCGTCGTGGTCGCGCTGGCCGGGGAGATTCGGTCCGCGGTCGCCCGGGACGCGCTGGCCGAGCGACTCCGCGGGCTGCGCGTGATTCCCCAGCGCGGGACGGGCCTGGCCGAGCGGCTCGTGCACGCGCACGCCGATGCTGCCGGAGCCTTCGGCGGCTGCGTGCAGGTGGGCATGGACACTCCGCAGGTGACCGCGGACCAACTGGTCAGGTTGTCGGAGCGGATCAGTTCGCCCGACGGAGCGGACGCCGTGCTCGGTCCGGCCACCGACGGCGGCTGGTGGGTGCTCGGCCTGCGCCGGGCGGGAGCCGCGCGCTGCCTGGCCGGAGTGCCGATGTCACTGGCGACCACCGGCGCGGATACGCTCGCCGCGCTTCGGGCCGAGTGCCACCGGGTCGAACTCGCCCCCGCGCTCACCGACGTGGACACGCTCGCCGACGTGGTGCTCGCCGCGTCCGGCGATGGCCGGTTCGCCCGGCTCGCCCGGGTCCTGCTGCCCGAGCCGGAGCCGGTCCGGTGACCGCGGCCATGGACCTGTACGGTCTCTGCCTGGGCGGCGACCGGCTGTGGGCCGAGATCGGCACGCTGCGCCACGAAGTGCCGGTCCGGCACTGGCGGCGCGAGGAGATGCCCGGAGACAGGCCGCTGCTGGAGCGCTGTGACGGCCCCACCCTCGACGTCGGCTGCGGCCCGGGTCGGCTGACCGTTGCGCTGACCAGCCGCGGACGCCCCGCACTGGGCATCGACATCAGTCCTGCGGCGGTGGAACTGGCCCGCTCGCGCGGCGCGTCCGTACTGCGCAGGGACGTGTTCGAGCGACTGCCTCGCGAGGGTCACTGGCGGCACATCCTGCTGGCCGACGGCAACATCGGCATCGGCGGCGACCCGGTGCGTCTGCTGGACCGGTGCCGCCGGCTGCTGTCGGACGGCGGCAGCGTGGTTCTCGACCTCGCCGCCGAGGGCCACAGCATCCGCACCGACCAGGTCCGGCTGTTCACCGAAGGCCAGGCCTCCGAGCCGTTCCCGTGGTCGCGCGTGCCGGTCGCTGCGCTCGAGCCGCTGGCCGCCTGCACGGGCTTCGAGGTGACCGGTGTCTGGCGGGCCGCGCGCCGCTGGCAGGCTGAGCTGCGCACGACCCGACGCTGGGAGGTTCCCGGTGCCTGAGTTGCCGCGTCCGGGCTGGTACCCGCGGCAGGCGCGCGGGGCGTGGCTGAGCGCGCGGGTCGGCACCGCCCTGGGCCTGAGCTTCACGCTGTGCTTCCTCACCGGCCTGATCAGCCACCTGCACCAGCACTCGACGCTGCTGCCGTCACAACCCG
>PHEV01000173.1 GCA_002843035.1 Actinobacteria bacterium HGW-Actinobacteria-5
AGGCCCGCGGCCAGGGCCTCGCCCGACAGCCGGGCGACCACGGCCGCGCCGGCGCCCGCCACGGCGAAGGCCACCACGAGCCAGCCGTACCGGTCCCGCGCCCGCGCCCAGGCCAGGACGACGAGAGCGCCGAGCGCGGCCAGCGGGACCAGCACCACTGCCGCGTGCACGACCAGCGGGTGCAGGGGCAGGCCGAGGACGTCCACGGCTACTTCTTCACCGGATCGCCGTCGCGGTTCAGCACGAACCAGACCTGGTTCACGTCCTGCCCCAGCACGTCACCGGGCTTCGTGTCGGCCTTCCAGTAGTACAGCGGCCAGCCGTTGTAGGTGGCCTGCGTGGAACCGTCCGTGCGCTGGAACGAGCCGAGCTTGGAGTCGTCCACTCCGCTGCCTGCGGTCGGCGTGCCGAGCAGCGGGGGCCACGCGACCAGACACTGGGCGGTGCAGGCGCTCGTGTTCGCGCTGTCCTTGGTGAACATGTACAGGGTCATGCCCTTGCCGTCGACCAGGATCTGGCCGAGGCTGCTGTTGGCCATGGCGAGGGCGAGCGTGGTGGCGTCCGCCGCCGCCGGAGCGGACGTGCTTGCCGGTGCGGACGTGCTCGCCGGTGCGGATGCGGCCCCGGCCGGCGCCGCCGGCGCGGCGGACTGGGTACAGCCGCTCAGCAGAACAGCGCAGGCAGCGGGTGCGGCGAGCAGGGCAAGACGGGATCGTGCGAGCATGGGGTCCTCCTCAGGTCGGGTGGTCTTGCAAGTGATACGGGCGGGATTCCGATTCGGATTGCAGCGCGGCGCAATCCGTTGGGGCCGTTCGTCCGTAACTCCTGGTGTGAGCGTGTTCTCCCTCGCCGACCGGGCGCCCGATGCGGCGCTCGTGCACGCGCTTGCGGTGAACGACGATGCCGCCGCGGCGGCGTTCGTCCGCCGGTTCCAGGGCCCTGTATTCGGCCTGGCCGTCTCGATCATCCGGGACCGCGCGCTCGCCGAGGACGTCGCCCAGGAGGCCTTCCTGCGGGCGTGGCGCGCCGCGACCAGCTACGACTCCCGGCGCGGCTCGGTGCTGACCTGGCTGCTCACGATCACCCGGAACCTGTCGATCGATGCGGTGCGGGCACGGCGCGCAGCCCCGGTGGAGGCCGGCGAGCTCGAACTGATGATCGCGACGACCCTGCGCGGCAATCCCCCGGACGGCACCGGCGGCCGGGTCGAGTCGCTGGCCGCCGCCGAACGGCTCGCCGAACTGCCCATCGAGCAGGCCCGCGCGGTCGTCCTTGCCGTGATCGGTGGACGCACCGCGGCCGAGGTCGCGGAGTACGAGGGGATCCCGCTCGGCACGGCCAAGACGAGAATCCGGTCGGGACTGCGCAGAATGCGACTGGCACTGGAGGCGGAACGTGACTGAGTGGCACCCGGAACCCGACGAGCTGGTCGCGCTCGCCCTCGCGCAGACCGAGCCCGGCGACGAGGAGCGCCTGGTCGCGCACCTCGCGTCCTGCGCGACCTGCCGTGACGAGTACGCCGACCTGTCCGACGGCGTCCAGCAGACCCTCGCGGCGAGCCCCGCCATCGCCCCGCCCGCCGGCTTCTCCGGCCGGGTCCTCGACGCCATGACCGGTGAGGCTGCCCCTTCCGTCCGTCCACGCCTGGCCTCGCGCCTGCTGGTCGCCGCGGCCGTCCTGGTCGGCCTGCTCGCCGGTGTCGGCGGCACCCTCGCCGCGACGGCCTGGCTCGAACGCCCGCTGGCGTCGACCAGCCACGCCCCGGTCGCGACCCCCCTGCTCACCGCGGACGGCACGGCGATCGGCTCGGCCGGCCTGGCCACCCTGTCCGGACGCAGTTACCTCGTGCTCAACGTCACCTCCGGCAAGCCGGGGATCACCTACGAGTGCCTGCTCGTCGGAGCGGACGGCAGCCGCACCAGCGGTGGCTCGTGGACGCTCTCCGACGACTACGGCACGGGGCATGCCTCAGGATCGTGGCTCGTGCCGATCACCGGGGACGCTCCGGCCGGTGTCGAGCTGGTCGGCCCCAGTGGTGCGGTGTGGTCGCACGGCAGCTTCTGACCCACCTGCCCCGGCGGCCTTCCCCCGGACCCTCAGGTAGCCACCGTCGCCAGCACCTCGCCGTGCGGGACCATGAACCACGCGTCCGGGTGCGCGGCCCACTCGAGCCAGGCCCGGCTGAGACGCTCCAGGTCGACCTGCGTGGCGAGGCCCGACTCCACGGCGTGGCCGGCGAAGGCGGACGACAGCACCCGTTCCGACCACGTGCGCGCCCACCACTCGGCGCCGTCGCCCCGGGTGTAGGTCCAGGTTGAACTGGTCGCCGTGAGGTCGTCCAGGCCCGCGGCGCGGGCCCACGCGACCAGGTGCCTGCCCGCGTCCGGCTCACCGCCCGAACGGCGGGCGACGGCTCGGTAGAGGTCGCGCCACTCGGTCAGCCCGGCGTGCTCGGGGTACCAGGTGAACGCGCCGTAGTCACCGTCGCGCACCGCGATGACCCCGCCGGGGCGCACCACCCGCGCCAGCTCGCGCAGCGCGGCCACGGGGTCGTCGAGATGCTGCAGCACCTGGTGGGCGTGGGCCACGTCCACGCTGTCGTCCGGCAGGTCGAGTCGGTACACGTCCCCGACCCGGAAGTCGATCGTGTCGATCCCGGACCGTCCGGCGTTGGCGCGGGCGACCTCGAGGACGCCCGGCTCGATGTCGATCGCAGCCACCCGCCCGGGCGCGACGCGGGCCGCGAGACCGGTGGTGATCGTGCCCGCGCCGCAGCCGAGGTCGAGCACCGTCAGGCCCGGTCGCAGGAACGGCAGCAGGTAGGCGGCCGAGTTCTCGGCCGTGCGGTGGGAGTGCGAGTCGATCACGCTCGCGGAGTAGCCGTGCACATAGCGCGGGTTGTTCGTGCTCACCGGGCCAGCCAACGCCCGCCTCGCGGGTGCTGTCCAGCGATCGTCTCAGCGGCCGTGGCGGATGTCGGAGGTGGTCGGGATACTGGCCGACATGAGCTACGACGAGGAGCTGGCCGGGCGGATCAGGGCGGGCCTTTCGTTCACCGAGGGTGTGACCGAGAAGCGCATGTTCGGCGGGCTGGGGTTCATGGTCGACGGGCACATGGTGGCGGCGGCCAGCAGGAGTGGCGGCCTGATGCTGCGACTCGACCCGGCCGAGGCCGCCGGACTGGTGGACGGCGAGAGGGTGCGCCCCTTCCTGATGAACGGACGCGAGCCGGCCGGCTGGCTGCACCTCGAGCCGGAGGCGGTCGACGGTGACGACCTGCAGCGCTGGCTCGAGCGGGGGCTGGCGTTCGTGCGAACGCTGCCGCCGAAGTAGACGCTAGCCGAGGGTGGCGAGGTACTCGCGCAGCTGCTGCACGACGAAGGCGTGGTCGTCCAGCTGGGGCAGCCCGGATACGCCGACCGCGCCGATCACCGTGCCGCCCCTCAGCCGGATCGGCACCACTCCGCCGTGGGCGGCGAACAGGCTCGTGTCCAGTCGCGAGTCGGTGTCGAAGTCCTTGCCGCCGTTGCGGAAGCTCTCCCCCACCGCCAGCGACGCCTGTCCGTAGCGCAGTGCCACGCGGGTCTTGCGGGCGAGCCAGTCGTCGTTGTCGGAGCTGGAGCCGGGCAGGGCAGCGTGGAAGACCCGCTGCTGGCCCAGCACGATCCCGATCGCGATCGGCAGCTCCTCCTCCGCGGCGGCCTGCCGCATCCGGCTGCCCAGCAGCCAGGCATCGTCGAGGGTGAAGTCGTCGAACCGCAGTTCCCGCTCCTCGTTCTCCAGTTGCTCCGCCAGCACGCTCATCCCCGAGCCTCCGTCCTCTCGCTGGCGAGCATATGACGTACGCGTGGAACACTGACGACATGCGCGTACATCTGGGTTGCGACCATGCCGGGCTCGACCTGAAGGACCACCTGATCGCCTGGCTCACCACGCACGGCTACGAGCCGGTCGACCACGGCCCGTTCAGCTACGACCCCGAGGACGACTATCCCGTGTTCTGCCTGAGGGCGGCGCAGGGCGTGGTGGCCGACCAGTCCGCCGGCGTCGAGGCGCTGGGGGTGGTGATCGGCGGGTCGGGCAATGGCGAGCAGATCGCCGCGAACAAGGTCGAGGGCGTCCGCGCGGCATTGGCATGGTCGGAGGAGACCGCGCGACTGGCCCGCGAGCACAACGACGCGAACGTTGTCGCGGTCGGCGGACGGATGCACCCGCTGGACGACATGACCCGGTTCGTGGAGATCTTCCTCACCACGGGCTTCAGCGGTGCCGAGCGGCATGCCCGGCGGATCGGCATGCTCACCGACTACGAGCGGACCGGCGAGCCGCCTCCACTGCCGGAGTCCGCCGGGTAGCCGGGCGCGCGTCCGGCGCCGCGGGGTCGCCCCGCCTCAGTCCGGATTTCGACCGTCGTGTCCGGTGCGCGCCACCGATGACGTCCCCCGGCGGCCGATGTGGTGAGATGGGCAAGTGCCCTATCGACTGAACTACCCGATCCACCAGCGCACCCTGGGCAACGGGCTCCGCGTGGTGGTGAGTCCCGACCACAGCGTCCCGCTGGCGGCCGTGAACCTCTGGTACGACGTGGGCTCCCGGGACGAGCGTCCCGGCGAGTTCGGCTGGGCGCACCTGTTCGAGCACCTGATGTTCTCCGGGTCGGCGCACGTCGGCAGCGGTGAGCACCTGAACGCGCTGCAGGCGCTCGGCGGCTCGGTGAACGCGACCACGTGGTTCGACCGCACCAACTACTTCGAGACACTGCCGGTGGGCGCTCTCGACCTCGCCCTGTGGATGGAGGCCGACCGGCTCGCCACCCTGCCCGACCACCTGGACGACGCCAGCGTCGAGACCCAGCGGGAAGTGGTCAAGGAGGAGAAGCGACAGCGCTACGACAACGTGCCCTACGGGGACGCGATGCCGCAGCTGGTCGAGCTGGTCTTCGGTCCCGACCACCCGTACGGGCACACGACGATCGGCTCCATGGCCGACATCGACGGCGCCACGGTCGAGGGCGCGGCGACCTTCTTCCGCAACCACTACCGTCCCGACAACGCGGTGCTCACCATCGTCGGCGACATCACCGCGAAGGATGCCTTCAAGCGGGCCGAGCGCTACTTCGGCCACCTGCCCTCGTGGAACCGCCGGGTCCGGCCGGCGGCCGTCGCGCTGGCACCGCTCACCGGGGTCACCACCCGAGAGGTGACCGGACGCGTCCCCGCCGCGGCCACCTACTACGCATGGCGACTGCCGGCGCGGGACACCTGGGGGTTCGACGCCTGCGAACTCGCGCTGTCCGTGCTGGGCGGCGGGCAGACGTCGCGACTGCACCGGGAACTGGTCCGCAGCCAGCGGGTGGCAGCGGGCGTCGGAGCGTCCGCGATGCCGCTGATCGGTGGTACCTCGTTCGGCGTCGTCAACGTGCGGGCCCTGCCTGGGCAGGACATCGACGCGGCCCACCGCGCCGCCCTGGTCCAGATCGAACGGCTCGCGGACGCCGGACCGACGCAGGCCGAGCTGGACCGTGCGAAGGCCCAGTTCGCGCGCGAGTGGCTCACCGAACTGGCCCGGTTCGACTCCCGCGCCGACCTGATCGGCGCCTACGCAACGCTGCACGACGACCCGGACCGGGTGAACCGCAAGCTGGAGGAGGTCGAGCGCCTCACGCTCGACCAGGTGGCTGAGGCGTGCAGCGCGTTCCTTGAGCCCGGCCAACGGGCCCAGCTCGACTACCGGCAGGAGGCCGTCGATGCGGCGCAGTGACCAGCGTCCCGAGGTGAAGGCGCCGCAGCGCTGGCGCTTCCCTGACCCGACGCGGCTGTGGCTGGACAACGGCATGCAGCTGATGGCGTGCGATCGCGAGGGTCAGCACGTTGCGGCCGTCTCGCTGATTCTGGACGCCCCGCTCAACGCCGAGCCGGTCGACGTCGAGGGCGTCGCCACGATCGCGCAGCGGTGCCTGGACGAAGGCACCGCCACACACCCGGGGCCCTCGTTCGCGGAGGCACTGGAGGACATCGGAGCGGTGCTGGGCGGGTCCGCGGGCTACTCGGGCAGCGAGCTCTCCCTGGAGGTGCCGACCGACCGTCTCGGCGAGGCGCTGGGCCTGCTGGCCGAGGTGGTG
>PHEV01000009.1 GCA_002843035.1 Actinobacteria bacterium HGW-Actinobacteria-5
GTGTACGCGCTGACGGCCACCACCGACGACGAGCTGCTGAACATCTCGGTGACGAGCTACCGCGGCCGGGTCACGCTGGGTGCGACGTCGATCGCCCCGCTGCGCTGCTGGGCCCGCGATATCGGAGCCGAGCTCGGTGCGCTCCGGGCGGAGGTGTGATGGCGCTGTTGTTCGTCCCCGTGACGTTCGTCGAGCTGGCCGAATGGGCGACATCCGGGACTCTCCCCGGGCAGCGGCGTGCGTTCATGGTCACGGCAGGGCTGAGGGCCGCCTTCGAGCCGGAGGACGACGAGGAGGCCGAGCACATCGCGTTGCTGGTCGCCTCGGTCGCTTCCCTGGCCGGGTCCGGCTACCGCCTGGTCGCGGTCGCCGAGGGCGTCGCCCGGGCTGACCGGGAAGGTGACCCCGACTTCGGGGAGGTCGTGGTCACCGGCCTGCCGTGGACAGCGGTGCAGAGCCTCTTCGCCGACGAGTCCGACGTAGGGGGACTTACGGCGGCGGCCGGGGCTGCGGCAGGCTTGCCCCTGTCGCTGGCGTGGGAGGACCCCGCGGTGACCACCCTGCTCGAGCGGGCCGACCTGCTCTGGCACGGGGCGGGGGAATGGCGGGATCTGGGTACCGGTTGAGCTAACCGGGCTGTCGAGCGGAGGAGGCTGCGATGCCGAGGTCGATCTGGAAGGGTGCGGTGTCCTTCGGGCTCGTCACCATCCCGGTGAAGGTCTACGGGGCCACCGAGGAGAAGGACATCAGCTTCCGGCAGGTGCACCGCGCCGACCAGGGCCGGATCCGCTACAAGAGGGTCTGTGAGGCCTGCGGCGAGGAAGTGCCGTTCGCGGAGATCGTCAAGGGCTATGAGGCCGCGGACGGCCGGCTGGCCATCCTCGAGCCGGAGGACTTCGCCGACCTGCCCGCCGCCGACGGCAAGGCCGTCGAGGTGGTGCAGTTCGTGGACGTGGACGAGATCGACCCCACCTACTTCGCCCGCACCTACTTCCTGGAGGCCGAGAAGGTCGGCACCAAGCCGTACGTGCTGCTGCGAGAGGCGCTCGCGGAGACCGGGAAGGCCGCCGTGGTGAAGGTGGCGTTGCGCTCCCGGGAGACGCTGGCGTTGATCCGCCCGGTCGGTGAGGTGCTGCGCATGCACACGATGCTGTGGCCCGACGAGCTGCGCGACGGCGGCTTCGCCGCTCCGGCCGACGAGGTGAAGGTGAACGACGCCGAGGTGGGCATGGCCCGTGCGTTCATCGAGCAGCTCTCCGGCGACTGGGACCCGGCGGCCTTCACCGACGGCTACCGCGAGGCTCTGGAGAAGGTGATCGAGGCCAAGCTGGACGGCGTCGAGCTTCCGGCCTCTCCGGAGGCGCCGAAGGAGGCCCAGGTGGTCGACCTGGTCGCGGCCCTCCGTGCGTCCGTCGAGGCGGCGAAGGCCCGACGCGCGGAGGCAGCCAGCTGACCGTCCACCGGACGCCGATTCGCCCCGATCCAGGAGCGTGAAGCGGTGGAATCGAGGCACGTCGGGCGGCGGTAGAGTCGGGGGATGGACGCGATCACCCAGGTACCGAAGCCGGTCAACGAGCCAGTGCACTCCTACGCCCCCGGCACGGCCGAGACGGTGAGCCTCAAGCAGCAATTGGCCTTCCTCGCCGGGGAGCCGGTGGACATCTTCGGGGCGATCGGCGGCGAATGGCGGGCGAACCCCGGCGCGCCCGTCCACGAGGTGCGGATGCCGTCCGACCACTCCACGTTGCTGGCCCGGGTGCGGCAGGCCTCTGCCGCGGACGCGGCCGCCGCGATCGACGCCGCGCAGGCCGCGCGGGCCGGCTGGGCGGCCCTGCCGTTCGATGAGCGTGCCGCGGTGTTCCTGCGGGCTGCCGACCTGCTGGCGGGACCCCGCCGCGACCTGCTCAACGCCGCGACCATGCTGGGCCAGGGCAAGACGCCGCAGCAGGCGGAGATCGACGCCGCGTGCGAGCTGATCGACTTCCTGCGGTTCAACGTGGCCTTCGCCCGCGACCTGTACGCGAACCAGCCGATGTCGGCGCCGGGCATGTGGAACCGGATGGACTACCGGCCGCTGGACGGTTTCGTGTACGCGATCACTCCCTTCAACTTCACCTCGATCGCCGGCAACCTGCCGACAGCACCCGCCCTGATGGGCAACACGGTGATCTGGAAGCCCGCGCTGACCCAGTCCCTTTCGGCGCAGTTCTGGATGGACCTGCTCACCGAAGCGGGACTGCCGGCCGGCGTGATCAACATGCTGCCCGGGCACGGGGCCGAGGTGTCCGAGGTGGCGTTGAAGCACCCCGACCTTGCGGGGATCCACTTCACCGGCTCGACCCGGGTCTTCCAGGGACTGTGGGCCGAGGTCGGGGCGAACATCTCCGGCTACCACGCCTACCCGCGGCTGGTGGGGGAGACCGGTGGCAAGGACTTCGTGGTCGCCCACCCCTCCGCTGATCCGACCGCGGTGGTCGCGGCGCTGGTCCGCGGCGCCTTCGAGTACTCGGGCCAGAAGTGCTCCGCGGCGTCGCGGTGCTACCTGCCGAAGAGCATGTGGGATGCGATCCGCGATCCGCTGGTGGCCGAGGTGGAGGGCCTGGCCGTCGGCGATGTGCGCGACTTCTCGAACTTCACCTCCGCGGTGATCGACGAGCGCGCGTTCGACAAGCTCTCCGGGGCGATCGAGCGCGCCCGGGCGTCGTCGGACGCCGAGATCGTCGCCGGCGGCAGCTACGACCGCAGCGAGGGCTGGTACGTCCGCCCGACGCTGGTCACCACGGACAACCCGCGCCAGGACGTGCTGACGACGGAGTACTTCGGGCCGATCCTCGGGATCTTCGTCTACGAGGACCGGAAGTATGACGAAGTACTACGGATGGTGGACGAGACGTCGGCCTACGCGCTGACCGGGGCGGTGTTCGCGACCGATCGAACCGCGGTCGAGGCGGCGTCGAGGACACTGCGGCACGCGGCCGGCAACTTCTACGTGAACGACAAGCCGACCGGTGCCGTGGTCGGGCAGCAGCCGTTCGGTGGCAGCCGTGCCTCCGGTACCAACGACAAGGCCGGCTCGCTGTGGAACCTGATGCGGTGGGTGAGCCCGCGTTCGATCAAGGAGAACCTGCTCCCGCCCAGGACCATCGAGTACCCGCACATGGCCGCGGAGTAGCCAGAACAACGATCCTGGAACGCCATCGGCGCGTCTCCACCAGACTCGCCGCGAGGAATGAGAGCTTTTCTGTTGTGACCGTTCGGGGGGACGGCCACGAAACGGGGGGTGGCGTGGACGCCGAACAGGAGTACCTGCTGCGCAAATTGCTGGAGGGGTATGTGCCCGCTCCGGAACCGCGGTCCGACGTGTCCGGGTCTGCGCGGCAACGCGGTGTGGGCAGGATGTCCTCCACGCCCGCGATCTGGGCGAAGCTGGATGCCTACGAGCGCGTGTTCTTCTCCGAGGGCGCGACCCTGGAGTATGTCGACGAGCTGGCCGCGCCCTGGCGGGCGAGCGGACTGACCGCCCCGGAGGTGCAGCAGTGGCTCGACGCCGGGGTTCACCCGGACGAGGCCGAGCTGGCTGCGGCCCTTGCCGGTGCGGGCTTCGCCCCGCAGGAGGCCCGTCGCACGATGATCCGCTACCGCTCCGACAGTGAATCGATGAACGTGATCAGTGCCGTCCGTGGCCGCTCCGAGCAGGCCGCCTGGGCGGTCGAACTGCGGCACCGGATCCGAGCGGTCAGCGACAACACGGC
This sequence comes from Actinobacteria bacterium HGW-Actinobacteria-5, assembly GCA_002843035.1. Taxonomy (GTDB): domain Bacteria; phylum Actinomycetota; class Actinomycetes; order Propionibacteriales; family Propionibacteriaceae; genus Propionicimonas. Next base: position 3,753 of record PHEV01000009.1, read on the forward strand.
CGCGCAGGCCGGCTGACCGTCCGGCTAGGGTCGAGCCATGCAGCTCGGGGCCCTCGGTGTGGTCATGGTGGCGGCGCTGATCCTCGTCCTGATCGTTTTCTGGGCGCGGACGCGGAGGTTTTCCCTGGGTCCGACCCTGCGGATCGACCTGCGGAACGGCTTTCCCGTGGTACGGCGCAACGGCTACGACTCCACCGATGTCGATGCCCTGATGGACCGGGTCTACGGCCTCGCGGCGAGCGAGGAGGGCAGGGCGGAGGCGCTGGAACTGACCCACTCCGCGCGGTTCGGCCTGGCCAGGCGCGGAGGCTACGACTCCCGTGTGGTTGACCTGCACGTGGACGCGATGCTCGTCGCCCTGCAGACCGGACGCGAGCTGCCGCCGCGGCCCGGCTATCGGTGATCCTGCCGCTTGACGAAATCGAACGGGTGTTCGATCATCGATAGGTGACGGACGCGGATCTCTCCAAGGGTGAACTCCTGGAGCGGCTGCGCGCCCAGGTGACCTCGCGGGAGGCGCGCCTGCGGCCGTCCCCGTACCCGGCGCCGGCGGAACTCGTCGGGCTGCTGGACGGTGGCCTGAAGCCCGGTGCTGCCTACTCCCTCGACACCTCCGGGGCACTGCTGGCGGCGCTGCTGGCCGGCCCGTCCGCCGACGGCCACTGGTGCGCAGTGGTGGGCGTCCCCGAGTTCGGTGCGGAGGCCGCAGGGCACGCCGGGGTGGTGCTCGACCGGCTGGTGCTGGTGCCCGACCCCGCAGACCAGTGGCTGGCCGTCACCGCGGCCCTGGTCGAGGCGGTGCCGGTGGTGGCCGTCCGCCCGTACGGGCGGGTGCGGGAGGCTGATGCGGCCCGGCTCGCGTCCCGGCTGCGCGACCGGGGCTCCGTCCTGCTGGTCGACGGTGCCTGGCCGCGCGCGGAGGCCCGGGTGACGCTGGGCGAAGCGTGCTGGTCGGGGGTCGGGCCGGGGCACGGCTACCTGAACAGTCGTGAGGTGACGGTGACGGTCAGCTCGCGCCGTCTCCCCGCGGCCCGCAGCGTCCGGCTCGTGCTGCCCTCGCCCGACGGACGGCTGGCACCGATCGATCGTCCCGTCGTGGCAGAGCCCGCGGCCGTCCTGCGGGCGGTGGGCTGATGAGCACCCGGGTGGTCGAGCCGACACCCCGGGTGGTCGAGTCTCCCCAGACCCCTCGTGAAGCCGGCGGCGACCGGTGCCTGGTGCTGTGGTTCCCCGGCTGGCCGGTGACGGCGTGGGCGCTGTCCGAGGGCGCGGACGTCCACCAACCGCTCGCGGTGGTGGTGGCGAACCGGGTGGTGGCCTGCTCGCCGGAGGCGTCCGCGGAAGGCGTGGTGACCGGCCAGCGGCGCAGGGAGGCCCAGTCCCGGTGCCCGACCCTGCGGGTGCTGCCCGCCGACGAGGCAAGGGACAACCGGGAGTTCGCCGCAGTCCTCGACTGCGTCGAGCAGCTGGTTCCCGGGGTGCAGGTGGTCCGCCCGGGGGTGTGCGCGCTGCGCTCGCGCGGGTTCGCCAGTTACGTGGGCAGCGAGGCGGAGGCCGCGGAGGTGTTGCTGGAGTCCGTCGTCACGACCCTGGACATCGCCACCGGACGGGCGGGGGTCGCCGACGGCCTGTTCGCCGCGCTGCAGGCCGCCTACGCCGGTGACCCGGTGCGCGTCGTGCCGTCCGGGGAGTCGGCGGCGTTCCTCGCCCCGCTACCGGTCAGCCGGCTCGGCGACGAGACGCTGACCACGCTGTTGCCGCGGCTCGGCGTGCACACCCTCGGCGGCTTCGCAGCGCTGGGGCCGACCGCGGTTCGCGACCGGTTCGGCCAGCACGGACTGCGCCTGCACACGCTGGCGTCCGGTGCGGACCCACGGGTCGTGCAACCGCGCGTCCCGCCGCCCGAGCTGGTCCGGCAGATCGCGTTCGAGCCGCCGCTGTCCCGGATCGACCAGGTGGCGTTCACGGCGCGCTCGACCGTGGAGCAGTTCATCGCAGGGCTGTCCGCAGCCGGGCTGGCCTGCACCGAACTGCGGATCGAGTTCACCGGCGACCTGGACGAGTTCGTCGCCCGCACCTGGGGCACCCCGGGCATGTTCGACGCCCCGGCCGTGGTCGACCGGATCCGCTGGCAGCTGCAGGCAGCGGCGGGCGACCAGCTGGGCAGCGCGGTCACCGGCATGCGGCTGGAGCCGGTCGTGGTCGACGCCCTGGCCAACCACGTTCCCGGGCTGTTCGGCACCGGGACCGACGAGCGGGTGCACCACGTGCTATCCCGGGTGCAGGGCATGCTCGGCCATGACGGGGTGCTCACCCCCCGGATCGGCGGCGGACGCTGGCTCGCCGAGCGCCAGGAGCTGGTGCCGTGGGGCGACCGGCCTTCGCCGGCCTCACCCTCCGCTCCCTGGCCGGGCAGCCTGCCCGACCCGTTGCCGACGACGGTGTTCGCCGAGCCGAGGCCGGTGCACCTGCTCACCGCGGGCGGACGCGGGGTGGCCGTCGACGACCGCGGCATGCTGCACGACGTGCCCACCCAGTTGCGGGACGGGGAGGAGCGGCGCACGGTGATCGGCTGGGCCGGTCCGTGGCCGATCGATGAGCGGTCCTGGGATCCGGTCCGACACAGGCGGGCGAGCCGCTTCCAGGTGGTCGACGGCACGGGCACGGCGTGGCTGCTGGTGCTACAGGGTTCCCACTGGTGGGCCGAGGGGCGGTACGACTGATGGGGTTCAACAACCCGCCGATGACGTGGCGCACGCTGGAACGCACGCTGAGCAGTCCCGACCGGCTCAACCGGGTGCCGGCGCAGGACGTCCCGGTCTCCTGGCGGCGAGGTCCGTATGTGCCGCCGCCCATCGAGCGTCCGGACGACGCGGTGCCCTACGCCGAACTGCACGCCCACTCGTCCTTCTCCTTTCTGGACGGTGCGTCCGGTCCGGCCGAACTGGCCGAGGAGGCGGAGCGGCTCGGCCTGCACGCCCTGGCGATCACCGACCACGACGGCCTCTACGGCATCGTCCGGTTCGCCGAGGCGGCCGAGACCATGCACCTGAAGACGGTGTTCGGCGCCGAGCTCTCGCTCGACCTGCTCGCGCCGCAGGCCGGGCAGCCCGACCCTGCCGGTTCGCACCTGTTGGTGCTGGCGGCAGGGGAGGAGGGCTACCACCGGCTGGCCGCGGCGATCACGCACGCCCAGCTCGCCGGTGGTGAGAAGGGGCGGCCCACCTACGACCTGGACGACCTGGCCGCCCGCGCCGACGGGCACTGGGTGGTGCTGACCGGCTGCCGCAAGGGCGCGGTGCGGCAGGCGTTGCGCAGGGACGGGGCCGAGGCCGCCGGACGCGAGCTGGACGAGCTGGTCGCGTTGTTCGGCCCCGAGCGGGTGTTCGTCGAGCTCAACGACCACGGCGCGCCGCTCGACTCCACCCACAACGACGCGCTGGCCGCGCTGGCCGCCATCCGCGGTCTGCCGACGCTGGCCACCGGCAACGTCCACTACGCCACCCCGGCACAACACCCACTCGCACAGGCGGTGGCCGCCGTCCGGGCCAACCGCAGCATGGACGCCCTGGACGGATGGCTGCCGGCCGCCGGGACGGCCTTTCTGCACACAGGGGCGGAGATGGATGCACGGTTCGCCCGCTATCCCGGCGCGGTTGCCCGCACCGTCGCGCTGGCCGACGAGCTGGCGTTCCCGCTGCGCAGGGCGAAGCCAGCCCTGCCGAAGCAGGAGGTGCCCGACGGGCACACCCCGATGAGCTGGCTGCGGCAGCTGGTCTGGGAGGCCGTGCCGTCCCGCTATCCCGACCTGACGCCGGCGAACGCCGAGCGGATCGAACGGGAGCTGGCGGTGATCGAGGCCAAGGACTTCCCCGGCTACTTCCTGATCGTGCACGACATCGTGGCCGAGGCCCGCCGCCGCGGCATCCTGTGCCAGGGCCGTGGGTCCGCGGCGAACTCTGCGGTCTGCTACCTGCTGAACATCACCGCCGTCGACTCGATCGCCTTCGACCTGCCGTTCGAGCGGTTCCTGTCGGCGTTGCGCGACGAGGAGCCCGACATCGACGTGGACTTCGACGCCGACCGGCGCGAGGAGATCATCCAGTGGGTGTTCGCCAGGTACGGACGCGAGCGGGCCGCGCAGGTCTGCAACGTGATCCAGTACCGGCCGAAGAACGCCGTCCGTGACATCGCCCGGGCGCTCGGGTACAGCCCCGGCCAGGGCGATGCCTTCGCCAAGCAGGTGGAACGGTGGGGGTCGTCGCTGGCCGCGGACGCGCACGAGCTACCCGGGCCGGTGGCCGACCTGGCCACCCAGCTGCTGAAGGCCCCCCGGCACCTGGGCATCCACTCCGCCGGCATGGTGCTCACGGAGCGCCCGGTGGGGGAGGTGGTGCCGATCGAGCACGCCCGGATGGAGAACCGCACGGTGATCCAGTGGGACAAGGACGACGCCGCCTGGATGGGCCTGGTGAAGTTCGACCTGCTCGGGCTCGGCATGCTCGCCGCGATGCAGCACAGCTTCGACGCGATTCGCGGCGCGACCGGTGAGGAATGGGAGCTGGCGACGCTGCCGAAGGAGGAGCCGGGCGTCTACGACATGCTCTGCCGGGCCGACTCGATCGGGGTGTTCCAGGTGGAGTCGCGCGCCCAGATGGGGCTGCTGCCGAGGCTCCAGCCGAGGCGGTTCTACGACCTGGTGATCCAGATCGCGCTGATTCGTCCCGGCCCGATCCAGGGCGGCGCCGTGCATCCGTTCGTGCGCCGCAAGCTGGGTCGCGAACCGGTCACCTACCCGCACCCGAGGCTGGAACCGGTGCTGAAGCGGACCCTGGGCGTGCCGGTGTTCCAGGAACAGCTGATGCAGATGGCGATGGCGGTGGGCGACTGCAGCGGCGAGGACGCCGACCTGCTGCGCCGCGCGATGGGCTCCAAGCGCGGCCTGGAGCGGATCGAGTCGTTGAAGGCCAAGCTGTACGAGGGCATGGCCCGCAACGGCCTGGTCGGGGCGGAGGCCGACCACCTCTATGCCCAGATCCAGGCGTTCTCGAACTTCGGTTTCGCCGAGTCGCACTCGCTGAGCTTCGCGCTGCTGGTCTACGCGTCCAGCTGGCTGAAGCTGCACTATCCCGCAGCATTCCTCGCCGGGCTGTTGCGCGCGCAGCCGATGGGCTTCTACTCCCCGGCCACCCTGGTCACCGATGCGAAGCGCCACGGCGTGAACGTGCTACGTCCCGACCTGGTCTGGTCCGGGGTGGACGCCGGGCTGGAGTTCGAACCCACTGCCGGATCCCGAGACGTTCGATTCGACGGGGATCGGGAACGACTGGTCGAAGGACCGACCGGCCTCGACTCCTGCCTCGAGCGCCAGCAACCACCCGTCGGGGAGTTCGATGCGTCCGCTCCCGACACCTCCGCCACCCATCGCAGGGACGGCAGCTTCGCCGTCCGGCTGGGGCTGGCCGGCGTCCGGGGGATCGGAAGGGACGTGGCGGGCCGGATCGTCACCGAACGGGAGGCGCACGGCGCCTACGCCTCAATGGAGAACCTCGTTCGCCGTACCGGGCTGACCGCAGAGCACCTGGAGGCGCTGGCGGCGTCCGGGGCGCTGGAGTGCCTGGGCCTGACCCGGCGGCAGGCGCTGTGGCGGGCGGGCAGCGCGGCGCTGGACCAGCCGGGCTCGTTGCCGGGCACGCTGATGGATTCACAGCCGTTGTTGTTCGACGACCCGTCCCCGGTCGAGGTGCTCGCCGACGACCTGTGGGCCACCGGGGTGAGCACCGGCGACCACCCGATCGGCCAGTTGCGCGAGGAGCTCTCGGCGCGGGGCGTGCTGAGCACGGCCGATCTCGCCACGGCCGAGCCGGACCGCCGGGTGGAGGTGGGGGGCCTGGTCACGCACCGGCAGCGTCCGGCGACCGCGTCCGGGATCACCTTCCTCAGCCTCGAGGACGAGCACGGTCTGGTGAACGTGGTTTGCTCGGTGGGGGTGTGGCAGCGGTTCCGCCGGGTCGCCCGCTCCTCCCCGGCGCTGGTGGTGCGCGGCAAGCTCGAACGCTCCGAGGAGGGCGTGGTGAACGTGGTTGCCGACCATCTCGAGCCATTGCCGATCATGGTCGTGCACAGGTCGCGGGACTTCCACTAGTGCACCGGGAGGCTCGGACGTCTCCGTTCGCCGTCGCCACGCGCGGTCGACGCCTAGCATGAGCACATGGACGAACCGAACGGCCGAGTCGAGGAACTGAAGGCCCAGGCGGCCCAGCTCCGGGTGGGCGCCATCGAGGCCAACCGGAGCCTGATCGCGGAGTTGCAGGGCGTCTGGCACGAGCTGAACGAACTCGCCGCCGGCCAGCCCGACGTGCGCAGAATCTGCGACCACATCGCAGCCGACATCGCCCGGCTGGAGAAGCTCGATCTCGCCCTCGACACCGAGTGGCTCGCGGAAGCGAAGCACGCCCGTCCCTGAACCCGGCCCCTGGGCCACGCAATGCCGCGCGAACGCGAAGTTGTGCCGAGCCCGTGAGCCTGTTCCGGCGGCTCCCGCGGGTGTTGGCTGGAGGTGGTACCTCGGCGACGGTGAGGGGGCACGATGTCGAACCTGTATTCGGGGATCCGCAGGATCCAGGACCAGGCCCAGCGGGACCGCTGCGCGCAGCGCCTGCTCGCGATGCGGCAGCGGCTGGCCCCGCTGCGGGCCCGTCGATCGGACTCCACGCTGCTCCTGGCAACGTGGAACATCCGCGACTTCGGCGCGGGGCGGTTGAACCCCAGCCCGCGGTTACCGGAGACCTTCTTCTACCTGGCCGAGATCGTGTCCTGTTTCGACCTGGTCGCGCTGCAGGAGGTGAACCGGAAGCTGGACGACTTCGAGCGGCTGGTCGACATCCTCGGGCCCGGCTGGGACTACATCCTGACCGACACCACAGAGGGAACCTCCGGCAACGGCGAACGGATGGCGTTCCTGTACCGCAGGGACAAGGTCCGCTTCGCCAGGATCGCCGGCGAGATCGTGCTGCCGCAGGGCCAGACCATCGTCTCCGGCGAGAAGGTGATGCCGCCCGACCAGGCCGACCCGAACGACCCCGCCTCCGATGCGAGCGGGGCGGACACCGGCCAGCAATTCGCCCGGACTCCGTTCCTGGTGGCGTTCCAGGCCGGCTGGTTCCGGTTCAACCTCTGCACGGTGCACATCTACTACGGGACGGAGAGCGGGGCGGGGCTGCAGCGCCGGATCGGCGAGATCAGGGCGCTGGTGGATTTCCTTGCCCGCCGGCAGGACGCGGAGAACCGCGGGCTGGCCAGGCCCCAGTCCACCCAGAACTACATCCTGCTAGGCGACTTCAACGTGGTCAGCCCGCAGCACGAGACCATGGCCGCCCTGCTCCGCAAGGGGTTCCGGGTGCCCGAGCAGATCGACGCGGAGCACCTGCCCGACCGCAACCACTTCTACGACCAGGTTGCCGTGCGGGTGAAGGATCCCCGGTTCCTCACCACCGACGGCGGCATCGTGGACGTCTACGCCGACGTGTTCACCGACGACGACCTGGACCTCTACCTGCCCGAGATCCCGGACACCGTGAAAGGGCCGAGCCCCCTGGCGCGTTTCCAGCGCTGGCGCACCTGGCAGATGTCGGACCACAGTCCGCTCTGGGTGCAGGTCCAGACCGACTACTCCGACAGCTACCTCGCCGACATCACCACCTAGCGGACCAGATCGGGGACGGTTCCGAACCCGGTCCACTCCGACAACGTGGACCAAGTTGGGGACGGTTCCGAACCCGGTCCACTCCGACAACGTGGACCGAGTTCGGAACCGTCCCCAACTCGGTCCGGGTACGCAACGTTGCCCGCCCGCCGCCGGGTGGCTGCAACCTGCCGTTCACGTGCGGCAGGTACGATTTCCCCGAACGACGCAGGAACGACCCGCTTCCCGGCCACCGGCCGAGCCTGCCCGGAAGGACCCCATGAGCCCGACAACCAGGCCCGAGAGGCGCCGCCTCCGGCGCACGCTTGCCGTCCTTGCGGTTGCCTCGGCGTTCCTCGTCGCTGGCTGCGCCCGCACCCCGGTCGGTCCGACCCAGGGCGCGTTCGGAAGTGCTGAGGAGGCCTCGCCCACGCCCAGCGTGATCCCGTCCTCGCCCCCGATCGCACCCACGCCGCCGTCCACGATCCCCCCGACGCCGAAGCCCACGCCCACGGACCCCTGGGACGCGCTGAGCAAGAAGACGAAGAAGGAGTTCAAGGGCTGCATCGACAAGACCGTCGGTCCGGGGTCGTCCGGCAGTTGCGCGCTGCTGGTGATCAAGAAGCTGAAGGCCGCCAAGTTCTATCCCTGGGCCACCACGAGCCGGATCAACTCCACCAGTGGCGCGAACGCGATCCTGAACTACCAGCGCTCGCGCGGGCTGACCCCGACCGGATTCGTGAAGAAGAAGACCTGGCTGGCCCTTGCGTCCAAGGCGCCCGCACTGCCCGTCACCCTGCCGAAGACGTGCCGGGCCAAGGGCATCGTCATCTGCGTCGACCAGTCCCACCGCAAGCTGTTCTGGTTGAAGAACGGCAAGGTCGTCAAGACCGTGAAGGTGCGGCTGGGCGGCTACAACTACCTGAAGAAGAAGGACCAGAAGAAGGGCGAGTGGCGGGTGTACCCGACCGCCAACGGCACCTGGAAGGTCTTCGACAAGCAGGTCGACCCGGCGTCCGAGAACTACGGCTCGGGCGCGATGCCGTACAGCACGATGTTCTACCCCGACATGTACGTGCACTACTCGCCCGGCTTCCATGCGGTGGGGTACGCGGGTTCCAGCCACGGCTGCGTGAACGTGGGTAGCCTCACCGACGCGATCTGGATCTTCAAGCACACCCCGATCGGCACGAAGGTGCACATCTTCACGCTGAAGGCCTGAACCGACGCCGGCCGGTCGGGCCAGCAAGCCGGGCCGGGGGACAGACCTGCGTATGGTCGCGGTCATCCTGCGGGGCTAGCCTGAGGCCGCCCCTCGCCCCTGGAGGTCCCCGATGGCCACGCCGCTGTCATTCCGCCTCGCCTTGCCCACCCTGCTCCTCGCGCTGAGCGTCCCCGCGGTGGCGCCCGTACCCGTCGCCGTCGCGGACGAGCCGACCTACGCCGTGACGCCCGTGGTCACCGGGCTCGCGATCCCGTGGGATCTGACCTGGGTCGGGGACCTGATGCTCTTCGACGAGCGGGCCGGACGCCTGTGGTCGAAACGCGGGGACGCCGCGCCGCAGGCGGTCGAGTTGCCGCTGCCGCCCCTGTTCGTCCACTCCGAGGGCGGACTGCTCGGCCTGGTCGCGGATCCGGACGCGGCCGCCAACGGCTACTTCTACACCTGCATGTCGGTGGCGAAGAGCACCGGCAAGGCGTCCGACGTCCAGGTCTGGAAGTGGCAGCTGACCAGCGACACCACTGCCGTGAAGGTGAAGACCCTGGTCAGGGGGATCCCGATCGGGCACGGCCGGCACAACGGCTGCCGGCTGCGGTTCCGCTCCGGCGACCTGCTCTACATCGGCACCGGGGACGCGGCCAAGGGCACCAACCCGCAGAACCTGAAGTCGCTGGGCGGCAAGGTGCTCCGGGTGCACAGCGACGGAACGATCCCGAGGTCCAACCCCTACTACCGCAAGGGCGGCAACGCCCGGTACGTGTGGAACTACGGGCACCGCAACATCCAGGGCCTCGCCCTGCAGCCGGGAACCACCACGCTGTGGTCGGTCGAGCACGGCACAAACCGCGACGACGAGGTGAACCTCGTCGTCAAGCGGGGCAACTACGGCTGGAGCCCGACCCCGGGCTACAACGAGAAGCGGTCGATGACCGACCGCAAGCGTTACCCGAAGGCGATCCGGGCGGCGTGGAGCTCGGGCTACCCGACGGTGGCGACGAGCGGGGCGACGTTCCTGTCCGGACCGCAGTGGGGTGCCTGGGACGGCGTCCTGGCCGTGGGGCTGCTGAAGGGCCAGGGCATCCTGCTGTTCGGGGTGTCAGCCACGCACAAGGTCACGGAGCTGGGTCGGATCGTCACCGACCACGGTCGGATCCGGACCGTGCAGCAGGGGCCTGACGGCGCCTTGTACTTCACCACCTCCAACGGCAGCGACGATGGGGTCTACCGGCTCGTCCTCGGCTGAGGGCTCAGTTCGAGGGCCAGCCCGCGCGCGGTGCGGGTGCGGGGGATGACCAGACGGTGCCGTGCCAGTCCTGCTGCCGGCCGAGCCCTGCCGCGCCCGGCCAGCTGGCGCCGACCACGAACAGCGTGCTCGCGTCGGTTCCGCCGAGCATGCAGGCGAACGCCCCTCGATCGAACTCGACCCGATCGAGGACGGTGCCGCCCTCGGCGACCCGGACGCATTGCGAGTGCGGCACGTCGGCGTACCAGACCGCCCCGGTGGCGTCGATCGTGATGCCGTCGGGAGGATCCTCGCCGAGATCGGCGAACACCCGGCGGTCGGTGAGCGAGCCGTCGGCGGTGATCGTGAATGCGGTCAGGCGTTGCCGATACGACTCGGCGACGATGAGGGTGCGATTGTCGGGGCTGATCGCCATCCCATTGGGGAAGTCGAGGTCATCGGCGACAACCCGTACATCGCCCGGACCGGAGACCAGGGCGATCCGCCCGGACGCAGGCCCGCCCTCGGGCGCGGTGCTGCCGAACGGCGCGTTGGGGCTGTTCACCCAGGCGTTGCCGCGGCCGTCCACCACGATGTCGTTGGCGCCCAGTTCGGACAACGCCCGCAGGTCCGCGTACGGCGCCAGGGTCCCGTCCGGCGAGAGCGCGAGCAGGCTGCAGGTCGCCGCGGAGACGACCAACGGGGTGCCGTCGGGCAGGAAGTCGAAGCACAAGGGCAGCGAGGCGTGCTCGGCCATGACCTCGACCCTCCCGTCCGGTCGCAGTCGGTGGATTCGACCGGCGGTCCAGTCGGCGAACCACAGCATGCCGGCATGCCAACGCGGCGATTCGAGCAGACCGTAGCCGGAGGCGAGGACGGGCATGCCAGACAGTGTGGCGCGGCGGGGGTGGCGGTACGCAAGGGTCTGACCCGGGGCACCTGTGCGCACGGCGGGTGTCCGTGCGTCCGCCTAGGATGCCGCCCATGGCTATCGCACGATTCCCCAGCGTGGTGCTGGACTGTCCCGACGCGGACGCGCTCGCCCGGTTCTACGCGGCGATGCTGGAGTGGAAGATCGAGGTCGACGACGGCTGGGTCGATCTCCGTGCCGAGGACGGACAGTGCATCTCGTTCCAGTCCGTCGAGGATTACCGCGCACCGGTCTGGCCGGGCCAGGACGTGCCCCAGCAGCTCCACCTGGACTTCGTGGTGGACGACCTCGATGAGGGCGAGGCCGCGGTGCTCGCGCTCGGCGCGACCAAGACCGAGTACCAGCCGGGCACCACGTTCCGGGTCTTCCTCGATCCGGCCGGGCACCCGTTCTGTCTCTGCCTCACCTAGGGGTGGTCGTCGGCAGCGGCGGGCTGCTAGCGTTCCGGTGTGCGCGAAAGGCGCTGTTGAGCCTCGTTGAAGGGAGGTCGTGACATGTCACCCATTGTCGTGGGGTTGGTTTCGATCGCCCATTCATCTGAGGCTCCCGCTGCCTGACTGATCGCCCGGGTGCCTCCTCCTGTAGGAGAAAACCCTTGTCACACCCTTCTTCGTCCTTCGAATGGGACGAACTGCAGTTCCGCGCGCTCTCCGAGGACCTCGCTGCCGACCAGCGCTGGTCCACCTGGGGTTCCGTCGAGCGACTCTGCCGCGGACCCGAACCCCGGCCAGCCTGGCTGGTCACGTCATCCGCCGCGATCGACACCGATCTCGGCATCCTGAAGACCGGCAAGGAGGCCGACGTCGCCCTGCTGGAACGAGCCGTCCCCGGTGATCCCGGGCAGGCCTGCCTGCTCGCGGCGAAGCGGTACCGCAGCACCGACCACAGGCTCTTCCACCGTGATACCGGCTACACCGAGGGCCGCCGGATCCGGAACAGCCGCGACACTCGCGCGATGGCCCGCAAGTCCAGCCACGGCCGCGAGGTCGAGGCGGGCCTGTGGGCGCGGGCCGAGTGGGACGCGCTGAAACGGCTGTTCGCGGCCGGCGTCCCGGTGCCGTACCCCGTCCAGATCGACGGCCGCGAGATCCTGATGGAGTTCATCACCGATCAGGAGGCGGCCGCGCCCCGGCTGCACCAGACCCGTCCGACAGCCTCGGAGCTCGATTCGCTGTTCACCCAGCTGCTGGACGCCCTGCGGAGGATGGCCGGGCTCGGCGTCGTCCACGGCGACCTGAGCCCGTACAACACCCTGGTCGCGGGCGCGAGTGATCCGGATCCCAGACTGGTGATCATCGACGTGCCACAGCTGGTGGACCTGGTCGCCAACCCGAACGCCTACGAGTTCCTGCACCGCGACTGCACGAACATGGCGGCCTGGTTCACGGCCAGGGGAAGGGAGGTGGACGCAGAGGAGCTGTTCGGAGACATTCTCGGACATGCCTGGTGAGGGCCCGGACCGATCGGGCAGGTAGCGTGGAAGCGTGCCACACCCCAGCACCCTGGCCGATGAGGCCGAATCCCGCCTACCCCGACGATCCTTCCGGGACGCGTTGCCCACCCTGCTCAGCGGCAGCATTGCCACCTTCCTCCTGGCGTTCCTCCTCGTCCTGGGGTTGGTCGGCCTGGTCGCTGGGTTGTTCGTGGTCCTCGTCTCGGCACTGACCGGCCACAGCCTGTTCTGACCCGTCTGTAGGGGCCCTCCGCCCTGGCGATGGGCCGAATTGCGGCTATGCCGGGGCCCGGGCCCGAACCTACGCTGCGAGGGGTTCCAGAACGGGGTGTGCCATGGTCGACGCACGGATCGCCGAGTTCCGCAGGCTGCACGAGTCGGGGTGCTTCGTGATGCCGAACCCCTGGGACGCCGGCAGCGCACGCGCGCTCGCCGGCATGGGGTTCACCGCGCTCGCGACGACCAGCGCGGGCTTCGCGTGGTCGGTGGGCCGCCCGGACAACAGCATCGGACGCGAGGAGACCCTGGCGCACCTGCGCGTGATCGCCGGTGCCGTGGACCTGCCGGTGAACGCCGACTTCCAGGGTGGGTTCGCCGCCGAGCCGGAAGGGGTGGCGGCGAGCGTGGACCTGGCGGTGCAGACCGGCGTCGCCGGGCTGTCGATCGAGGACTTCTCCGGTGACCCGGCCGATCCGCTCTTCGAGCCGGGGCTCGCCGTCGAGCGCATCCGCGCGGCCAGGGCCGCGATCGACAGCAGCGGGACGGGGGTGGTGCTGACCGCCCGCACGGAGGGGTTCGTCTGGGATCGTCCGGACATCTACGACGCCGTCCGGCGGTTGAGCGCCTACGCCGAGGCCGGTGCGGACTGCCTGTACGCGCCCTGGATCAGCTCGCACGAACACGTAGCCGCGATCGTCGCGGCGGTCGCGCCGAAGCCGGTCAACCTGCTGGTCAACAAGCCCTTCATCACCCTGGCCGAGGCCGCAGCCCTCGGCGTCCGGCGGATCAGCGTGGGCGGGATGCTGGCCAAGACCGCGTGGCGTGGCTTCCTCGCTGCGGCGACCGAGATCGCCGAGCTCGGCACCTTCTCCGCTTTCGCCGACCTGCCCGACCTCAACACGCTGCTCGAGTCGTGATGCGGTCCGGTGATCGGTGAGGATGGAGGCATGACCTGGACAGCCCCGAGCGTGACCCGCGACGACTTCCCACTCGACCTGCCCGAGCGCCAGTCGCTGCAGGCGTTCATCACCTGGCACCGGCAGACCCTGCTGTGGAAGCTGGCCGGGCTGACCGGTGAGCAGCTGGCCACCCGGGCGGTCCCGAGCTCGAACCTGACCCTGCTCGGCATCGTGCGGCACATGGCGGAGGTGGAGCGACACTGGTGGCGGCACCGCGTCGCCGGTGAGGACGTGCCCAGCCTGTACGCCGACGACGAGGAGTGGGATGCGCTCGATCCCGAACGAGCCGCACAGGACTACCAGCAGTTGCTCCGCGAGTGGCCCGCCGTGGACGCGGCGGCCGCGCGGTACGACCTGGACCACACCTTCGACCGCCGCGGGGAGACCTGGTCGGTGCGCGCGCTCTATCTGCATCTGATCGAGGAATGGGCCCGGCACAACGGCCACGCCGACCTGATCCGGGAGGCGATCGACGGGGCGACCGGCGAGTAGCCCTCCGCCGGCCCGTGCACCCCTGCACAATGAGCGCGTGAGGTGGAGTTGGGAGGAGTTCTTCCTCCGGCAGAACCAACCGGCCTCTGACGGCACCGGCTTCGGCCTGTTCTCCGCCGTCCACCTGGGTGTGCTCGCCCTGCTGGCCGTCGGCGTGGCCGTACTGGTCGTCGGCTATCGCCGGGCGGACGCGGGTCGGCGGCGGCGGGTGCGCGTCGTGGTCGGGTGGGCCGTGCTGATGCTGGAGGTGCTGCGTCAGGTCGCCTACCTGGCCAGCGGCACGTACACGGCGGACATCCTGCCGTTGCACGTCTGCGGGATCGCCGCTGTCGCCGTCTTCGTGGACGCGCTGCGACCCAATCGGTGGACGGGCGACTTCCTCTACGCCGTGGGCTGGTGGGGCGCTCTGGCCGCCGACCTGTTCCCGGACTGGGCCGACCGTCCCATCCTCAACATCTTCACGTGGCAGAGCTTCTCGATCCACGCGCTGATCCTCGGCTACGTGCTGATGCTCCTGGTCGGCGGCGACCTGGTTCCCGATCTGCGCAACCTGTGGCGGGTGGCGGTGCTGACCGCGGTGTTCGCGTCGCTCGGTGCGCTCGCCAACCACGCGTGGGGGACCAACTTCTGGTTCCTCAACACGGGGGCGCCCGGGTCGCCGTTGCAGGGCATCCAGGATCTGTCCGGCAGCTTCTACATTCCCGTCCTGATCGTCTTGATCATGATCTTGTGGACGTTGCTCTACCTGCCGTGGGCGGTGCGTGCGCACCGGAGGGCGGCCGCGTCCTGAAGGGCGCACCGGGGGGAGGATCTCGGCCTGAACTGACCGGGACTACCTCTCCAGGTACTCGTCGCCGACGCGCTGCTGGATCTCCAGTGCCTCCAGCAGCAGGGGGGCGGCCTGCCTGGCCAGGCCGGGCCCGAGGAACGGGACGTTCACGGTGAGTTCGCCGTCGTAGGAGAGCACCGCGCCACGACCGCCCTTGGCGAGGGTGACGGCGCCGATCAGTTCGGCCGGCAGCCCCTCGACGGTGATGTGTGCCGCGCCATGGCGGGAGGGGCCCACCCCGTCCGGCTCCCAGGTGATCTGGTCGACGATCGTCATCGTCGGTCCCGCGAGCCGGCTCACCACGGACGGGGTCGGCATCACCCGTCGGGTGGAGGTGCGCAGCCCGTCCACGTCGACCTCGTGCTCCAGCGGATCGGTCGCCAGGCAGACCGCGCGCAGGAAGACCCGGTCGGTGAGCATCGCGAACACGGTCGGGACCGGCGCGGCGAAGTCGTTCGTGGCGTGTATCTCCATGTCGCCCATTGTGGCGTGGATAGGGTGGACGAGGCGTCAAGCTGCGAAGGAGCAGGCGTGTCCAGTCTCGTGCCGGGAAGTTCGGCGGGGTTGCGTGAGTCTCTCGGATCGGCCGCTGTTGCGGCAGGGCCGCCAGACCTGCTCGGAGCCGGCCTGGTGGCCGCCTACCTCCAGCACGTGCCCGACCCCGACCTGGTCGGCATCGACGCGACCACCCTCGCCGCGACCGTCGGGGCACACCTCTCCCTCGGACGCACCAGGGCGCCCGGCGAACACCTGCTCCGCGTGGTCCCGCCGGGCGCGCTCCCCGGGATCGGCGGGGACGGCTCCGCGCTGGCCCTGCTCGTCACCGATGATCGGCCGTTCCTGGTGGACACCATCACGATGGAGCTCACCAGGCAGGACTGGAGCGTGCGAAGGCTGTTCCACCCCCAGTTGCGCGTCTCCCGGGACGCCGCCGGTCGCCTCGACGAACTCGACGCGGGCGCGGACGGGTTGCCCGAGTCCTGGATCGCGGTGGAGATCTACCCGCCGCTCGGCGAGGCGGCCGACCTGCTCGCGGACACCCTCGTGGCGGGGCTCCTGCGGGTGCTCGACGCCGTCGCGGTCGTGGTCGACGACTGGCAGCCGATGTTGGCCCGGGCGCGCTCGGCCCGCGCCGAGCTCCAGACCGACCCCGGCGCCGAGGCGGCCGAGGCCGTGGCGTTGCTGGACTGGCTCGCGTCCGACAACTTCCTGTTCCTGGGCTGCGCCGACTACACCCTGGCCGGCGACCGGCTGGTTCCCGTTCCCGGTACCGGGCTCGGCCTGCTCACCGACGTCAGCGACCCGGATTCCACCACGGTGCCCGCAGCCGGAGAGCACGACCCCCTGGTCCTGCTCCGGGATCCGCGACGGTCGCCCGTGCACCGCCCGGTCTACCTCGAACACGTCGCCGTGCGCCGCTACGACGCCGACGGCGCCCTCGCCGTGGAGCACCGCTTCCTCGGCCTGCTGGCTGCCTCTGCGTACACCGAGTCGGTGGCGAACATCCCCGTCCTCGCGGCCAAAGCGGAACGGCTGCTGGTCGGATCGGGGTTCGAGCCGCACTCTCACGGCTGGAACGCGGTCCGGCAGGTGATCGCCACCTACCCTCGCGACGAGTTGTTCGAGGCCACCATCGACGAACTGGCCCCGATCGTCGCCTCGGTCGCGGCACTGCGTGAGCGCCGGCAGACCAGGGTCTTCCTGCGTCGCGCCCGCTACGGCAGCTTCGCCACGGCGATCGTGTACCTGCCGCGGGACCGGTTCAACACCGACACCCGACTGCGGATCCAGCAGATCCTGCTCGACCGGCTCGGCGGGGAGGAACTGGAGTACAGCACGCTGGTCAGCGAGTCGGTGCTGATCCGGCTGTTCTTCGTCGTCCGGCTGGGCCCCGACGCGCCCGCGGGCCCGGACGCCGAACGGATCGCGGGCGAGATCTCCGCGGCGACCAGGAGCTGGGAGGACGACTTCGTCGCCCTCGTCGACGCGCTGCCCAGCGAACAGCGTGGCGTGGAGTTCAGCGAGGCCTACACCGCGGACTACCCGCCCGAGGTCGCCGTGGCCGACCTCGCCCTGGCCAACCAGTTGCGGGGGCCGGACGACCTGCGACTGGCCCTCACGGCACCGCTGGAAGCTGACGACCCGTCCGACCTGCGCCTGAAGGTGATCTCGCACCGCTCGATGTCGCTGACCCAGGCCATGCCGCACCTGAGCGTCCTCGGCGCCGAGGTGATCGACGAGCGCCCCTACAGCTGGGATCTGCGTGGCAGCCGGGTGATGGTCTACGACTTCGGGCTGAAGCTGCCGGCCGACCTGTCCGAGACTGCCCACGTGGTGGGGCTGCGGCAGCGGTTCATGGATGTGTTCCGGGCGTCCTGGACGGGCCGCTGCGAAGCCGACGACCTGAACCGCCTCGTCGTCGCGGCCGGGCTCGACTGGCGGCAGGTGAGCTGGATGCGCGCCGTCTCGCGGTACCTGCAGCAGGCCGGGGTGCCGTTCAGCCAGCCCTACCTGGCCACCGCGTTGAACGCTCACCCGGAGATCGCCGCAGGGCTGGTGTCCGCGTTCGCGACCAAGTTCGACCCTGACCTGGTCCTGTCCGAGGATGAGCGCGCCGCGAAGCTGGAGGCTGTCCGAGCGCGCCTGGCCGCCGAACTGGACGCCGTCGCGAGTCTCGATCATGACCGGATCCTGCGGGCCTTCCTCGCTGTGGTCGACGCGTGCGTGCGCACGAACGCCTTCACCGGGACCGAGACGCTCGCGGTGAAGGTCCTGCCCGCCCAACTGCCGCTGCTGCCCGAGCCCAGGCCGGCGTTCGAGGTGTTCGTCTACTCGCCGCGGGTCCTTGGCGTCCACCTGCGCTTCGGCGCGATCGCCCGGGGCGGACTGCGCTGGTCGGATCGACGCGAGGACTTCCGCACCGAGGTGCTCGGGCTGGTGAAGGCCCAACTGGTGAAGAACACGGTGATCGTGCCCAGCGGCGCGAAGGGCGGCTTCGTGCCGCAGCAGCTACCGCCGGTGTCCGATCGCTCCGCCTGGCTGGCCGAGGGCAAGACCTGCTACCGGCTGTTCGTCGACGCACTGCTCAGCGTCACCGACAACATCGTGGACGGTGTAGTGGTGCCGCCCGACCGGGTGCGGCGCTACGACGGCGACGACCCGTACCTGGTGGTGGCGGCCGACAAGGGCACGGCCACCTTCTCCGATCTGGCCAACCAGGTGTCGGTGGGTCGCGGCTACTGGCTGGGCGACGCCTTCGCGTCCGGCGGGTCGAGCGGCTATGACCACAAGGCGATGGGCATCACCGCCCGCGGCGCGTGGGAGTCGGTGAAGCGTCACTTCGCCGAGCTGGGCCTCGACCCGGCGACCGATGAGTTCACCTGCGTCGGCATCGGTGACATGGCCGGCGACGTGTTCGGGAACGGCATGCTGCTCTCGGACCGGATGCGGCTCGTGGCGGCGTTCAACCACCAGCACGTGTTCCTCGACCCCAACCCCGATCCGGCGGCGTCGTTCGCCGAGCGGAAGCGGCTGTTCGACCTCCCCGGCTCGACCTGGGCCGACTACGACCCCGCCCTGGTCTCCCCGGGGGGCGGGGTGTACCGCCGCGACGCCAAGTCGGTACCGGTCAGCGACGGCGTGCGGGCCGTGCTCGGGCTCCCGGCAGGCACCGTCCGGCTCACTCCGGCGGAGCTGATCAGCGCCATCCTTCGCGCCCCGGTCGACCTGCTGTTCAACGGCGGCGTGGGCACCTTCGTGAAGGCGTCCACGGAGTCCCACGCCGAGGCGGGCGACAAGGCGAACGATGCGGTGCGCGTGGACGGCGGTCAGGTGCGGGCGCGCTGCGTCGCCGAGGGCGGCAACCTGGGCTTCACCCAGCGTGGCCGGATCGAGTACGCCCAGTCGGGCGGGCGGATGAACACCGACTTCATCGACAACTCGGCCGGCGTGGACACCTCCGACCACGAGGTGAACATCAAGATCCTGCTGGCGCCAGAGGTGGCCTCCGGGCGGCTGACCGGCCAGGCGCGGGACGTGTTGCTGGCGTCCATGACCGACGAGGTTGCGCGGCTCGTGCTGGCCCACAACTTCGACCAGAACCTCGCCCTGGCGAACGCGATGTACCGGCGCACGGTGCTGGCCGGCCAACACGAGGCCTGGATGCTCACCCTTGAGGACGACGGCCTGCTGGACCGGGCGCTCGAGGCACTGCCGACCAGCGCGGAGATGGCGTCCCGGATCGCCTCCGGTGAGGGGCTGACCCGCCCCGAGCTGGCGGTGCTGCTGTCGTACACGAAGATCGTGCTCGACCGTTGGGTGCTGGCCTCCGACCTGCCCGACGACCCGTATCTGGCCGACCGGCTGGTCCAGTACTTCCCCGAGCCGCTGCGGGAGCGGTACGCCGACCGGATGCCGGGCCACCGGCTGGCCAGGGAGATCATCGCCACGGTGGCGGTGAACCGGTTCGTGAACAGCCAGGGCATCACCGCCTATCACCGGCTCTCCACCGAGACCGGCGCAGGGATCGCCGACATCATCCGGGCGCAGCTGGCGTCCCGGGCGATCTTCGCGGTCGGCCTGGACGAGGTGCGGCTGCGGCGCAACGCCGGAGTCGGCGCCGCGGACGCCACGGCGTTGCGGGTCACCCTGCGCCGGATGGTCGAACGATCTACCCGGTGGCTGCTGCACCACCAGCGCGGCCCGCTCGACGTGGCCGCGACGGCGGCGGCATACGGTCCGCAGATCGCCGCACTGCGTCCTGAGCTTGCCCGGCTGCTCACCGGCGAGCAGGCGGAGGCGGCCCAGGCGTATCAGCAGCGCTGGGAGAAGGCGGGACTGCCGGAGGAACTCGCGGTCACCGTGTCCACCACCAGCCAGGCGCACACGCTGCTCAGCGTGGTGGAGGTCGCCGGACGGCTCGGCCTCGAACCGCTCCGGGTGGCGGAGGTGCACTACCGGCTGGCCGCGGCCGTCGGGCTCGACGAGCTCGTCGCAGGGGTGGACGGGCTGCCCCGCCAGGTGCGGTGGGATGCGATGGCCCGGGCAGCGCTGCGTGACGAGCTGCTCGCCGCCCACGCCGAACTCACCGCGGAGGTGCTTGCCGGGGCCGATCCGGACGGGGCGCCCGAGGCCCTGATCGAGGCGTGGCTGGCGTCCCATCCAGGCTGTGCGGGTCGGATCGAGACGATTCACCACCTCGCCGACGGTCCCGCCGACGTGGCCCGGATGAACGTGGGGCTCGCGCAGGTGCGCTCGATGCTCGCCTGAGCGGGTACCACCGGCCCGCTCCGCCGACGGTGACCGCGGCGGGCGACGGTGCGAAGCGAATCGCTGAGGGGCCGTAGGCTGCCGGGGTGGTCACCGAACTCGAGGACTGGTGCGAGCGCGAACTGGGATCCGGTTCGGCCGAGGTGTTCTTCCGGGCCGACTCGATGTCGTCGGTGTCCGGCGTGCGTCTCGCCGACGGACGCCGGATCGCGCTGAAGGTCAGGACGGCGTCCGACCGGGTGCTGGCCTGTGCGCAGGCCCACCGAACGGCGACCTCAGCCGGCATCGATGCGCCCGAGCTCCTCGCCGGACCCGACCAGCTCCGGCCGGGCGTCTGGGTCAGCGCGGAGACCTGGCGGCCGGAAGGCTCGGAGCGACCGCCGGGCGACCCGGTCGCTGCCTACACCGAGCTCAGCCACCGCCTGATCGTCGCGCTCGCCGGCATGGATCCCTCGCGATTCGCGCCGCCACCACCCTGGGCGTGGTACGACCACGGCAGTCCTGGCCGCGTGTGGGCGCCGGCAGCGTCGAAGCGGTGGGATCCCGAGTCGCCGGTCGTGCCGGGACGCTTTCGCCGGCTGGCCGCAGCCGCGCGGGACCGGCTGCTCGCCGAGACGCTGCCGTCGGTGGTCGGGCACTCGGACCTCAACGGGCTCAATGTGCGCTGGGCCGACGGTCCGATCGTCCACGACTGGGATTCCCTCACCGGCCGCCCCGAATGCGTCCTGGCGGGGATCGTCGCGGCGAACCACGTGGAGCTCCCGGGCGCGGGTGCGATCGCGGACCTGTCCGGAACGCAGGCGGCGCTCGCGCGGTATCAGGAGCTGCGTCCGTTCAGCGCGGTGGAGGTGGAGCTCGCCTGGGCCGCGGGGGTCTGGGTGGCCGCGTACAACGCAGCCTTCGAGTATCTCCACGGCGGTGCCGGGGCGGTGGCAGCGCAGCTTGACCGGGACGGGGCGCAACGGCTTCGACTCGCGGGCTGCGCGTGATGGGCAGGATGGGTGACATGCGCATCGACCTGCACACGCACAGCTCGATCTCCGACGGGACCGACACACCTGAGGAACTGGTCGCGGCCGCGGTGTCGGCCGGCGTGGACGTGATCGGGCTGTGTGACCACGACACGTTCGACGGGCTGGACGCGGCCGGTGCGGCGGGGGAGCGGCTCGGCGTCCGGGTGGTGCGGGGGATCGAGATCTCGGCGGAGCACCGCGGTGTGTCGGTACACCTGCTCGGCTACGGCTGCCGGGTCGAGGACGGCCCGCTGGACGACGAACTGGCCAGGATCAGGGAGGGCCGGACGGGCCGCATCCCCGCGATGCTGGACCGGCTGGCCGCGGCGGGCATGCCGATCGACGACGTGCTGGACGACTTCGTCGGGGACAGCCCCTCGGTGGGGCGTCCCCATCTTGCCGACGCGATGATCGCCAAGGGCTACGTGAGCGACCGCAGGGAGGCGTTCGACTCCTACCTGGCCGACGGGGGGCCGATGTTCGTCGCGCGCTATGCGACGCCGCTCGAGGTCGGCCTCGACCTGGTCCGCGCCGCGGGCGGAGCGAGCGTGATCGCGCATCCCTGGGGACGGGTGAGTCGCGACCAGCTGCCGCCGGTACTGCTGGCCGGGCTGGCCCGATCCGGGCGCCTCGACGGGCTGGAGGTGGACCACCAGGACCACGACACCGCGACCCGGACCGAGTTGCGCGCCCTTGCGGCGGACCTGGGCCTGCTGGCGACCGGGTCGTCGGACTACCACGGGACCGGCAAGCAGGACCACGACCTTGCCTGCAACACCACGGCACCGGATGTGCTGGATGAGCTCACCGCCCGTGTCGCCCGGCGCGGTGGCCGGTTCGTGTGACCGGCGTCGGCTCTCGCCGACGTGCGGGACGGACCGGCGCCGGTGGTAGATTGTCGGCGTGCAATCGGGAACCTGCTGGTGGCGGCCGTAGCGGCGGCCCGTCCCTGATTCCCACAACCCACGGCCGTCCGTCGCAGGCGGCCGTTTTGCGTGCCTGAGCCGGGTGGCGACCCAGTCGAGGAGAACGATGTCCGAACAGACCACGAGCGTGGCCGACACTGCCGGTGACGACCTCGCGCAGTCGACGTCCGAGGCGTCGCTGCGTCGCACCGAGGCGCGCAGCGCCGAGATCGAGGCGCAGATCGCCCAGGACCCGACCGGGTTCCGCGTGATGACCGGCGACCGGCCCACCGGCAACCTGCACCTCGGCCACTACTTCGGCTCGCTGGCCAACCGGGTTCGGATCCAGGACGCGGGCGTAGAGACCTTCATCCTGATCGCCGACTACCAGGTGATCACCGACCGCGACGGCACCGGTCCGATCCACGAGCGGGTCATGGGCATGCTGGCCGACTACCTCGCCATCGGTCTCGACCCCCGTCGCACCACCATCTACGCCCACTCCGCAGTTCCCGCGCTGAACCAGCTGCTGCTGCCGTTCCTCTCGCTCGTGACCGACGCTGAACTACGCCGCAACCCCACCGTGAAGGCGGAGTTGGAGGCCACCGGCGATCGACCCATGTCGGGACTCCTGCTCACCTACCCCGTGCACCAGGCCGCGGACATCCTGTTCTGCAAGGCCAACCTGGTTCCGGTCGGCAGGGACCAGCTGCCGCACCTGGAGCAGACCCGGGTGGTCGCCCGCCGTTTCGACGAGCGCTACGGACGGGTCGACCCGGCCCGTCCGGTGTTCCCGCAGGCCGAGGCGCTGCTCAGCAAGGCGTCCACGGTGCTCGGCCTGGACGGCACCAAGATGAGCAAGTCCAAGGGCAACGTGATCGAGCTCGGCATGGACGCCGACACGACCGCGAAGCTGATCAGGAAGGCCGTCACCGACTCCAACCGGCAGATCACCTACGATCCGGAGAACCGTCCGGAAGTCTCCAACCTGCTGATGCTCGCCTCGCTGTGCACCGGACGCGACCCGGTCGAGATCGCCGACGAGATCGGGGACGGCGGCGGTGGCGGCCTGAAGAAGCTGGTCACCGAGTCGGTCAACGAGTTCTTCGCGCCGATCCGCGCGCGGCGGGTCGAACTGGCGGCCGATCCCGGCTACCTGATCGACGTGCTGCGCAAGGGCAACGCCCGCGCCAACGAGGTGGGTGACGCCACCCTGGCCGAGGTGCGCGCGGCCATGAACATGGTCTACTGACGCCGCCAGGCGGCGTTGCCGGGACGCGTCAGGACGCGTCGGACGGCGTGCCGCCCTGGCCGCCTTCACCGCCGGAACGACGCCGACGACGACGGCGGTTGCGGGACGCGCCGGTGCTGGCCGCCTCGGCGTCGCCGGCCGGAGCCGGGGCGCCCTCGGGGGCGTCTCCGGCCACACCGGCCGCACCGGCAGCACCGTCGACGAACTCCCCGTTGCGCAGCCTGCGCCGGGTGCGTTCGCGCTGGGGCCGATCCTTGCGCTCCCCGTGGTCCTTGTGGTGGCCGTCCTTGTGGCCGTCCTTGTGGTGGTCACGGTGCTCGCGCGGCGGGGCGTCCACCAGCCGGCCTCTGGTGCCCTCGGGGATGCCGAGGTCGCTGAACAGGTGTGCCGAGGTGGAGTACGTCTCGGGGATCTCCGGGAAGTCCAGCTCGAGTGCGCGGTTGATCACCTTCCAGCGGGTGACGTCCGCCCAGTCGACCAGCGTCACCGCGGTGCCCTTCGCGCCAGCGCGGCCGGTGCGGCCGATCCGGTGCACGTAGGTCATCTCCGAGTCGGGGCACTCGTAGTTGATCACGTGGCTCACGTCGGTGATGTCGATGCCGCGAGCCGCGACATCGGTGGCGACGAGCACGGAGACCTTGCCGTCACGGAACTTCTTCAGCGCCTTCTCCCGGGCGACCTGATTCAGGTCGCCATGGATGGAGGTCGCCTTGAAGCCGCGATCCTCGAGTTCGTCGGCCAGCCGTTGGGCGGCCCGCTTGGTGCGGGTGAAGATCATCGTCCGGGTGCACTCGGGCGCCCGCAGGATGCGTCCGACGATCTCCGGCTTGTCGAGATCGTGCGCCTGGTAGACGAACTGGGTCGTGTCCGGGACGGTCAGCTGCGCGTCGTGGCTCTCCGCGCGCACGTTCACCGGCTGGTTCAGGTGCATCCGGGCCAGCGCGACGACCGCGGCCGGCATCGTCGCGCTGAACAGCAGCGTCTGGCGCGACTTCGGCGTCTTGGAGATCAGACGCTCGACGTCGGGCAGGAAGCCGAGGTCGAGCATCTCGTCGGCCTCGTCGAGCACCAGCACGCGTACGTGCGAAAGGTCGAGGGAGCGGCGGTTCGCCAGATCGAGCAGGCGTCCGGGGGTGCCGACGACGACGTCGACGCCGGACTCGAGGGCATCGAGCTGGGTCTCGTAGCCGACCCCGCCGTAGACGGTGAGCACCCGCGCCTCGCGCACGGTGGACGCGTCGGCGAGGTCGCGGGCGACCTGCAGCGCGAGTTCACGGGTGGGGCACATCACCAGCGCCTGGGGTGCGCCCGGCACGAGCAGGTCGGCGTACTCCGGGTCGGTGGGGACGGCGATGCGCTGCAGCAGGCTGACGCCGAAAGCCAGCGTCTTGCCGGTGCCGGTGCGCGCCTGGCCGATCATGTCGGTGCCGGCGATCGCGATCGGGATCGCCAGCGACTGGATCGGGAACGGGCTGAGGATGCCCAGCTTCGCGAGGGCTTCGCTGATCTCGGGGATGACACCCAGGTCGGCGAACGTGAGTTCGGGAACGACCGCGGGCAGGGTCTCGGTGGTGATATCGGTCAGGGTCTTGCCTTATCTGTTGCTGCAGCCGGCTACGGCGCAGTCATATCGGACCGCCGGCGGCGCGCGTTCAGCCGCTCAAGGCAGGCACGCACAACTGATGTGCTGCGGTGACAGTCTAGCGTGCCCGGCTTCCTCACTCGCAGCGGGCACGTCGGGGCTAGCCTGAAACGCATGGACGTCGTGGACTGGCTGCTCGACGGCGAGCCTGCCGTCGAGCTGGCGACCCGCGTCCGGCTGCTCGGCGAGGACGCGGCATCACCGCTCTGCGTGGACCTCCGCCGGCGGCTGATGGTCGAGGGCACGGTGCCGGCCATCCTCGCCGCGCAGGGACCTGACGGGCACTGGGGAGAGCGGGACCGGTTCTACACGGCCAAGTACACCGGCACCGTGTGGTCCCTGCTGATCCTCGCCGAGTTCGGCGCGGACGGATCCGATCCACGGATCCGCGCCGCCATCGAGGCCATCCTGGCCGACAGCCGGCACCCCGCGTCCGGCGCCTTCGGCATGAGCAGGTCGCGGCGTGACGGCGGGGGTACGGGCGCTTCTGTGATCCCGTGCCTCACCGGCAACATGGCCTTCGCCCTTCTGCGGCTCGGCCAGGCAGAAGACCCGCGGGTGCGCGCGACGATCGACTGGATCACCACCTACCTGCGCTTCGACGACGGGGACGGCCCGGCACCCACCGGCTGGCCCTACGACACCTACGAGATGTGCTGGGGACGCCACACCTGCTCGATGGGCATCGTGAAGGCGCTGAAGGCGTTGGCGGAACTCCCGGAACCGCGACGCACGCCAGCGGTCCGCGACACGATCGCCTCCGCCGCCGAGTGGCTGCTCGTCCACCACGTGCACAAGCGCAGCCACGACCTGGCGAAGGTTTCGAAGCCGGGCTGGACGAAGTTCGGGTTCCCCCGGATGTACCAGACCGACGCGCTGGAGATCCTGCTCCTGCTCACCCGGCTGGGGTACGCCGACGAACGCATGGACGAGGCGCTCGACCTCGTGGCGGCCAAGCGCGACGATTCCGGACGCTGGCTGCTGGAGGACACCTTCAACGACCGGTTCGTCACGGCCGTCGAGACGCGACGCGAACCCAGCCGCTGGGTGACCCTGCACGCACTCGAGGTGCTGGCAGCCCGGTCCGCGCGGGCGTGCTGAGCCGGACTCGGATCAGACGGTGCCGAAGCCGACCGGACGGGTCTTCTCCTGACCGAGGTCGATGTAGGCGATCTTGTCGGCGGGCACGAGCACCCGGCGTCCCTTCTCGTCGGTGATGGCGAGCATGGTGCCGTCGGCGAGGGCCTTGCGCAGGTCGGTCTCGACCTCGGCGCCGGTGGCCTCGGTCTCGACCGTGAGCTCACGGGCCACGTGCTGAATGCCGATCTTGATCTCCACCGGTTCCTCCTCGTTGTCGCGCTCGCCAAGCTACCAGCGGGAGTGGTGAGAGCGGACCCTCGTACGCCGAGAGCGCAACGGGCGGACCCGGTGTGGACGAAAAGGAGAACCGTCCCCTAATCGGCCAACGGGCGCGGGGGCGTGTGGACGAAAAGGGGACGGTTCTCCCTTTCGTCCAACGGGAAGATCAGCCGGCGAGCGCTTCCTTCTCGTCGTCGGTGGCGCGGCGGATGACGATCCTGGTCCAGGCACCCACGTAGATGCGCTGGCCTGGAGTGAGCTCGACGCGTCCCTGGGGGATCGGCATCGCCGGCAACGGACCGGCGGCACCCCCGACGAACGTGCCGTTGGCCGAATCGAGATCCTCGATCCACCAGCGGGTGCCATCCGTGGTGAGCATGGCGTGGCGGCGGCTGCACCCGGTGTCGAGCTCGCAGTCGACGTCGGGGAAGATGCCGCGGCTGTGTGAGACCCGGCCGATCAGGTTGCTCTCCTTCACCAGCGGCACGATGTCGGGCAGGCCGGGGGAAGGAAGCGGGTCGGTGGAGCCCTGGGCGGAGTACCAGTCCGGGTCGATCCACAACTCGGCGACCCATTCCACCGCGGGACGAGCCGGTGCGAGCGCGGCCTGTGCCGGTGCTTCCGCCTCGTGCGGCGCCGGCGACTCCGCCTCGAAGACGGCCTCGGGGTCGCCTTCGGTGACCACGTCGTGGGTCACGGCTGCGTCGTGGGGCCCCGGTGCCGCGACCGCCATCTCCGGGACCGCGGGGTCGGGAGCAGGCAGGGGCACCGCACCCGTTCCGGGGACGGGGTCCGGCGTGGGCAGACCGGGCCAGGACACCGCGGGAGCTGCCGGCATCGCGCCGGTGGTGAAGTCGAAGCCGCACGCCTCGCAGAACAGCGCGTCCGCAACGTTCGCGGTCTGGCAGTGCGGGCACACCACCGGGGTGGGCGCGGCCTGCGGCGCGACGGGCGCAGGGGACGCCTGCGCCGCGGACACCGGCAGTCCGCAGGTGTCGCAGAAGTCGGTCTGGCTCGTCTCGTGCCCGGCCGGACAGATCGGCATGTCAGCCCCTGATCCTCGTGGTCTTGGTCGAAGCCGTGTCCAGCGCCATCTCGTCTGCCTTCTCCACGGCCTTCTTCAGCCTCACGGTACCCGTCCGGGCGTCCGCGATGTCGACGACCTTCCGCAGTTTCGAGGTGGCCTCTGTATTGCCGCTCTCCGTGGCCAGCTGGACGGCGCGGCCCAGCTTGGTGGTCGCGGTCGCCTCGTCGCCGACCGCCTTCGCCGCGAGCCCCTCCTGGATCACCTGGGCGAGCTCGGCCTGCCCGGTGTAGTGCGCCACCTCGGGATTGATCTGGGCGGTGAGGTTCGTATCCGCCGACCACTTGGCCTTGACCAGGCCCTGGGTGAGCAGGTCGGGCCCGACCGCCAGCTGGACGCGCGCGGCCAGCTGCTCCTGGCCGACCGACTTTGCGGCGAGCCGTACCGCGACGTGGTAGTCGCGCTCCTCGTCGGCCCACGCGCCGGTCGGGTAGCTCATCGTGAGCTGGTTCACCGGCGTGCCGCGGTGGGTGAGGTCTTCGACCGTGGGGGAGACCTGGCGGATGAACAGCACCTGCGCGCCCTGCGGGATCCATACCCGCAGGTCGGCGTTGGCCACGCCGCGAGCCATCGACTGGCGCATCAGCTCGGCGAAGACCGCACTCATCTGGCCGGGATCACCGATGATGTCGACCGTGCCCAGCATCGCCTGGGCGATCTTGCGGATCTCGGCCACCTTCCAGTCCACGCCGACCCCGCGGGCGTCCACCTGGAAATCGCCCGCGCAGTTGGCGATCGCCTGGTCGAGCTGCGTGGCGGTCTCGTTGTGGTTCTCGCCGTCGGTGAGCAGGATGACGTGCTTCTGGGCGATGTTCCCGATCGAGGCGAACAGCGCCTTGCACAGGTTCAGCCAGGTGCCCATCGCGGTGCCGCCCTCGGCGCGGAAGAAGCTGATCGCGCGCCGGGCCTCGGCCCGCGTCCTGGCGTCCATCCGGACCATGCCCGCCCCGGTCTGCACCATCGGGTAGGCGAGGTAGGCCTTGTGGTTGCCGGCGACCACGGCGAAGTAGGTGCCGTCGAGGATGTTGTCCAGCGCGATCATGGCCGCCTGCTTGGCCGCGTTCATGTTGGCGACGCCCATCGAGCCGGACGTGTCGACCACCACGATCTCACCGGCGTCGCCGCTCCCGGTTCGCCCGGCCGATCCGGCGCCGGTGCAGCGGATCGTCACGATCGCGCTGACGTCGGTGCCGCCGTCGGGCAGGAACTCGTTCTGGTAGACGGCGGAAGTGAACTCAGCCATGCTGCGGCTGCTCCTTGTCTTCTTCGGTGGGGGCCGCACCCAGAGTACCGGGCGAACCGGGCGCCGCCGGGGCCGGGACCCGCGCGAGCGCCACAGTCACGTTGTCGTGCCCTCCCTGGCCGTTCGCCCAGGTGGTGAGGTGCTGCGCGACCGCGAGCGGGTCGGTGCCGGTGGGCAGCTGGGCGGCGAGCTCGTCCGGTGTCGAGGCGTAGTTCCACAGGCCGTCCGTGCAGACCACGAGCCAGCCGGGCTCGGTGACCTGCAGGACGCCTGTTCGCGGGACCGTGTCGACCGAGTCGCGGCCCAGCCATTTGGTGATCGCGTGGGCGCGGGGGAGCGCCTCGGCCTCCTCCCGGGGCATGCCCTCGGCGATGAACGCCTGGGCCATCGAGTCGTCGAGGCTGAGCAACTGGTGCGCGGTCTCGCCGAGGAAGTACACGCGCGAGTCGCCGAGGTTCGCGAAGTGGACTCGATCACCCACGACCACGGCGGCGGCGAACGTGGCGGAGGCGGCATTCGTGCTGTCCGCAGCGGTGGTCGCGATCACGGCGCGGTTGGCCTCGGCGACGGCCTCGACCAGGGCCTGGGCCATCGCGGCGTCCTCGCCCTGCTCGCCGGCCACCACCGACGAGCTGCGGGCCGTGAGCACGTCGCAGGCGCGCCCTGCGGCGGCCATCGCGGCCACGTCGGAGTCGATACTGGTGGAGACGCCGTCGCAGACCACGAGCACGGCACGGGTGCCCTCGGCCCACAGGGCCATCGCGTCCTCGTTGCGGTGGTGCTGGATGCCGCGGTCGCAAACACCGCCCACCCAGGGGCCAGGAGCCACGGCGAAGTGGTCGCGCAGGCTGGGCGCCTTCGCCCCGCACGTCTGGCAGTAGCCGTCGGCGCCCACCGTGCCGCCGCAGGCCGGGCAGGCGATCACCTGGCTGGCCCGGGAACCGAGCCGTCTGGTCTGGGCGGACACGTCCCCGGAAGGAGTGGCAGGTGCGGCGGGGGCTGCAGTGGGTAGCAGCGGACCGCCGCAGGCCTCGCAGTACCAGGCGGCCGGGTCGACCGGCTGCCCGCAGCTGGGACAGCTCGACCCGGTGGGAACCGCGCCCGGCATGCCCGGGGTCGCCGGCTGCGCCGGTTCGGCCACCAGCCCGCGATCCGGCTCCCCGGGCGCCGGTGCGGCGGCGGGGTTCGGCTCGCGGGGCTGGCCCTGGTCCATGACAGGCCACTCGGGTTGGGTCACAGCAGGCTCCACGGACGCAGGGAGTTGGCCACGTCGACGTACCCGGCGCGGACCTCAGGGATCTCGGCGAGCCTGCCCAGCTCGCGGTAGCTGGCCACCAGCTGGTCACGGATCATGCCCGGGGTGTGGGTCTGGCCGCCGAGCTTGAGCGAGTTGGTTCCGGCCAGGGCGAGGGCGCGCCGGTAGAGCAGCGCACGGTACTCGGCGTCGGTCTTCGGGTCGAGCTTCGCCTGCGCGAGCGCCCGGAAGGCCTCGTCCAGCCCGGCGGCGTCCCTGGCCAGCGAGACCAGGTGCTGGGCCTTGAGCCGCTGCGACTCCGGGTAGCCGCGGGACGTGCTCGGCACCAGTTCGAGCGCGGCGAGCGAGCCGGGCAGGTCGTTGCGGGCAGCCCGCACCCGCGCGAGGCCGAAGGCCGCCGGCGTCACGTACGCCGCGTCCGTGCTCGCACAGGTTCGGTAGAGCGTCTCCGCGATGTCGAGTTCACCGCCGAGCTCACAGGCCACGGCGAGGGCCAGTTTCGGGGCGAGCTCGCCCGGCACCTGCCCGTACACGGCGTTGAACGAACTCTGCGCGGTGCGGTAGTCGCGAGCCTGGAGGGCGCCCAGCCCGGCCAGCCAGACCGCGCGCCACTCCCACGGGTCGTTGCTGAGCAGTCGCCGGACGCACTCGTCCACCAGCTGGGCGTTGTTGGCCTCGAGCGCGGCCTGTCCGCGGGCGAGCAACACTCCGGGGGAGAGGGACGGCGGCGCCGACAGGGCGGCGAGTCGCTGGACCGGATCCTCCGCGCTGATCCGGGACAGCCAGGCCGCCTGCGGGTCGGACGGGTCGGGGCGCAACTGCGGCAGCTGCCGCTGCCCGTGCTGCTCGCTGGCCACCGTGGGGCCTTCGAACAGCATCGACGTGGACGTGGTGGTGCCGACCCCGGGGGTGGCGTCCGCCACGACCTCGCGCAGCACACCGAGCATCTGCAGCCGAAGCTCTTCGGCGGAGGTGAAGCGGTCGTTCGGGTCGATGGCGCAGCTCTTGAGCAGCAACCGGTACAGCGAGTCGTGCGCCGCGAACGCGGGCAGTTCTTCCGCGGGCGGGATCTTGAACTCGTAGGTGCTCTGGTAGCCGGGGACGTCCGAGGTGAGCACCAGCAGCGTCCGGCCCACCGTGAAGATGTCCGAGGCGATGGACGGCCCGAGCGTGGCCACCTCGGGAGCCTGGTAGCCGACCGTGCCGTAGATCGCCGAGTCCTCGTCACCGATGTGACGCACGCCGCCGAGGTCGATCAGCTTGAGCGAGTCACCCACCTGGATCACGTTGTCGGGCTTGAAGTCGCAGTACAGCAGGCCCAGTTCGTGCAGGTACCCGAAGGCGGGCAGGATCTCGATCAGGAACGCCAGCGCCTGGTCGACCGGCAGCGGGTTGCTGACGCCGTTGTTGGTGGTCATCCGCTGCTTGAGCAACTGCTTGAGCGAGCGGCCGCCGACGTACTCCATCACGATGTAGCCGGCGTCGTCGTGGGTGACGAAGTTGTAGATCTCCACGATCAGCGGGTGCTCCACCCTGGCCAGGAACCGCTGCTCGCCGATCGTCGCGGCCACCGCGTCGGCGTCCCCGGCATTGAGCAGGCCCTTCAGCACCACCCAGCGTCCGGACACGTTGCGGTCCTGCGCCAGGTAGATCCAGCCCATCCCGCCGTGGGCGAGTGCGCCGACGACCTCGTACTGGTTGGCGACCACGTCGCCGGGGTGCAGCTTCACCGTGAACGAGTAAGGCGCGCCGCAGGACGGGCAGAAGCCCTCCGAGCGCGACTCGACCTGGTCGCCGCCCTGGCCGACCTTGGTCCCGCACCGCGGGCAGACCCGCGCGTCGAGGGGCACCTCCGGGTTGGCGAGTACCGCCTTGGTCGGGTCGATCGCCGGAGCCGGCGGTACCCGGGTGAGCCCAGCCCCGATCCGGCCACTGGTCAGGCGGTCGGCGCTGGTGTGCCGGGTCGGCCGCCCGCCGAACGAGGTGGCCCTGGCCGAGCCGAGCGCCGTCGAACCGAGGTGGATCGACGTCCGGGTTGCGGTGGAGCCGGGAGAGGCCGGGGTGGCCGCGGCCGGCGCGGGCGGGACGTCGGGCGAGCCGCACACGTCGCAGTAACCGTCGATGATGTGGCCCGGGCACCCGGGCTGGCGGCAGGCGCCGGTGGATCGGGTGGACGGACGCGCGCCCGGCGCGCCGTGACCGGCCGGCATCGACACCCCCGGCATGCCGCAGACGTCGCAGTAGCCGTCGACGATCGTTCCGGTGCAGCCGGGCTGGAGGCACTTCATCGGGTCCTCCGGGAGAGGTAGTCCAGCTGCGCGGAGAACGCGGCGAGCAACTGCTGCGTGACCGGCAGGACGACCGGCGTGGCGGCCAGCGCGCTCTGGATCGCCGGGACCAGCGCGACCAGTTGGGGATCCGTGGCGTGGCCGAGCGCCGCAGCCTTGGCCTGCAGGGCCGGCAGCAGCGCGGCGGTCGCGTCCCGGTCGGCCAACGTCTTGGCCAGCGCGGTGTGGATCTCGGTGAGTTGGGTGTCCACCCGGGTCAGGGCGTCCACGTACCCGCCCAGCGCGGCCCGCGTGTTGGGCACCGGTCCCAGCCCGGCGACGCTCGGCACCACGGCGGCGGGGGCCGGCCAGACGGCCGCGGCGACCTGAGCCGAGAGAGCGCGTACCGCCTGCTCGCGGGCGGAAGCCTCGGCGAGCTGGTCACGCGCCCTGGTGAGCAGATCACGGGCCTCGCGGCGCTGGGACGCCCCGACGATCAGGTCGCGTTCCAGCCGCGCCGCGTCGATCTCGAGGCTGCCGAGCAGGCCCCCGATGTCGCCGCCGCGTTGCCGCTTGTCGGAGAGGTCCTGGAGGCGTGCGGCGAGGGCGGCGAGCTTCGCCTGGGAGCCGGGGGCGAGCACCGGCGGCTCGAGCTTCACCTGGTCGCGGATCCGCTCCAGTTGTGCGCGCAGGTCGCGCAGCCGGATCTGCTGCTGCTCGGCGTTCGGGTCGGTGTTGAGCCGGGTGCGCAACTGCGCGACCAGTGCGTCGCACAGGCGCCCGGCCTCGGGCAGGGAGACCGCCATCGACTGCAGCTGGGCGACCTCGCTGCCCGCGGTGTCGAGGCGTCCCCAGATCAGGGCGGAGAGCCGCTCCAGTTCCTGCTGTCCCACCCGGCCCGAATCCCAGGTGGCCAGGAGCAGGTTCTGCCGGGTCTTCGCCGCCTGCCACAGGGCGAGAGCCAGGCCCATGTCGCCGGTGAGCTCCGCCTGCCGGCCCGAGCCGACGATCTGCTCGTCGAGCGCGTCCAGCTCGGCCCTACGCTCACCGAGCCAGGCGTCCAGCTTGCCGAGGTAGTTGAGCAGGTCGGCCGCGCGGGCTGCGACGCCGAGGCTGCCGGGGGCGGCGGGGGAGACGGTACTCATCGGTACTCCCTGAGCCGCTGGTAGAGGCCGAGGACGCCCAGGGCCGCGCCGACCAGGGCGATCAGGATCACGAGGACCAGCTGGATGACCAGGGTTGCGCGGGCGCTGGTCGGCGCGGAGGACGCGACCGTGACCGCGCTGTCGGAGACGTCGCGCGCGGTGTCACGGACCGTCTGGGCCGCAGCGGAGAGAGACTTCTTGGCGGTGTCGGTCAGCGCGGTCGCGGCCGCCTTCCATTCGCCCTTCGACATCTGGGTGTCGAGGGCGTCCCGGGCGTCGGTGAAGGTGCTCAGGCCGGTCAGGTTCTCCTTGTTCGCCGCGACCGTCGCCGACTTCACCTCCCGGGTCTGGTTGGCCCGGGCGGCCGCGTCCCAGGTCTGGGTGAGCACGGCCGTGGTCAGGACCTGCTGCGCGGCGTCGAGGTGCTGGACTGCCGCGGAGGTGTTCACCACGCGGGAGAACTGGGTCGACCGGCTGGTGTCCGACGCGCTGATGGCGGCGCCCTGGGCTGCCGCGGTGATGCTGAGTAGCGCGAGCAGGGCGACGACGGCGGCGGCGAGCCCGAGGTTGACCACGCGGTGGCTGCGCTGCGCCACGACCCAGGAGGCCCACACCACGACCGCGACCATGGCGAGGCAGACCAGCCAGACCGCGGGGGTGCCCTGGCTCCAGGGTCTGGCGTCCGCCTCCGCGGCGAGTTGCGCCTGAAGATCGTCGAGCTGGCCGAGCAGGGCGTCGAGCTGCTTCTGGGCGACGGCCAGGCGGGGCAGGGCCTGGGCGCGAGGGGAGCCGACGGCGGAGGCAAGGGTGAGCGAGTATCGCAGGGTGTCCCCGCCGATGGCTTGCAGCGCCTCGGCGTCCTGGGGCCGGTCCTTCGCCGACTCGACCAGGAGGCCGGACGCTGCGACGACCTGGTCGATCGCCGCCGTGGCGTTCGCGCCGCTTGCCGTCTCACCGAGGATCACGCTCACCTTCGCGAGCCGTGCCGCGGCGCTGAGGTCGTGCTGCACTTCTCCGAGCCGGGCGTACTGCTGGGCCAGGTTCGGCGCGGAGGCGAGGTCACCGCGCAGGTCGGCGATCACCCAGACGCTCATCGCTCCGGCGATGAGCACGGCCAGCGCGACCACCACCTGCAGGCGCTGCAGCAACCATGGCGTCCGGCTCGGCACCGGCGTGGCGATGTCGAAGGATGGCGTGCCGGAGGGCACGGGCGGGATGCCGGTCGGCGCGGTTCGTGCGGGCGTCGGGCCCGGAGCCGCGACAGGCGCGGGTGCCTGGCTCACGGCTGCACCACCGGCGGTGCGGGGAACTCGACAGGCGGGATGGGGCCCGCGGACTCGGGCGGGGTGAGGTGGGTCGGGTCGTCGTCGCGGGCCGGTTCCGGGGCGGGCGGGGTGTCGTCGATGAGGTCGCCGGGGATCAGCGTGCGGAGCTGCTCCAGGGTGGGCTCTGCGACCTCGCGCAGCCGCCAGGCGTGGCGCCCGACCGCGGCCTCCAGCAGGTTGCGCGCGTAGCGACCGTTGCCGAAGTTCTCGTCGCGCACCTGCTCGGCCAGCTGGCGGTTGAACTCCTCGATCACGCCCTCGCCGAGGTCGTAGTCGGACTTTGACGCCATGTGGCCGAAGATGGCCCGCAATTCCTCGTCGGTGTAGTCCTCGAAGTCGATGGTGGTGCGGAACCGGCTGGCCAGGCCCGGATTGTTCTGGATGAACTGCGCCATCGGCACCGGGTAGCCGGCCACGATCACGACGAGATCGTCGCGGTGGTCCTCCATCTCCTTGACCAGGGTGTTGATCGCCTCCTCGCCGTACTGGTCGCCGTTGAGGGAGTAGGCCTCGTCGATGAACAGGACGCCGCCGTAGGCCTTGGCTGCGACCTCCGCGGTCTTGATCGCGGTCTGGCCGAGGTAGCCGGCCACCAGCTCGGAACGGTCGACCTCGACCAGTTGGCCCTTGCTGAGCAGGCCGATCGCCTTGTAGATACCCGCGACGAGCCGGGCAACCGTGGTCTTGCCGGTGCCGGGGTTGCCGACGAAGATGAGGTGCCGGGTGATCGTCGGGCTCTTCAGGCCGGCCTTGGTGCGCATCGCGTCGACGCGCAGGATCGCGGTCTGGCGGCGGATCTCGGTCTTCACCCGGGCCAGGCCGATCAGCTCATCGAGCTCGGCCAGCCACTCCTCGACGGTCTTCTCCGGCTCCTCGGGCTGCTCGGGCTCGGGCTCGGAGGATTCGGCGGCGGCGGGCTGGGCGGGCTCGCCGGCCACCGGCGTTGCGCCGGCGGACGGAGTAGTCGCGCCCGGCACGCTCGAACCCAGCGTGGGGGTGGGGAACGGCATCCCGCTCAGGCCGGGGAAGGCACCCCCCGCCCGCGGGTCGAGGCGGCTCACGTCGAGCAGTTGCTGCTGATTGCTCGCGGACAGCCGGGACAACACGTCGGTGAGGATGGCGGGGGCCTGCCGGAGGAACTCGCGCTGGGCCTCCTCGTCGGAAGCGGGTGCCGGCGTGGGCGTGGACGGGTGGCCGCCGGCACGGGGAAGCTGCGCGG
>PHEV01000174.1 GCA_002843035.1 Actinobacteria bacterium HGW-Actinobacteria-5
CTGCGGTGGACGTCGGCCGCGCTGGCAGGTCTCAGCGCCGTCGCCGCGCTCGTGCTCGTGGTGCTGACCGGCCACAGCGGGGCCACGGCCGTCTGGAGCGGGGTCTGACCCCTTCGACGGGCTCAGGCCGATCGGCCGAGGAATGCGGCCAGGCCTTCGAGCGCGCGGTCGACGTCCTCGTCGGTGCTGTACGGAGCCAGGCCGAGCCGCAGGCCGTGCTCGTCGGGCAGCGCCAGCCGCCGGAAGGTCTCGTACGCGTAGAACGAACCGGCCGGGGCCAGGACGCCGCGTGTGGCGAGGAACTGGTAGGCGTCCCAGGTGCGCCGGCCGGGCAGGCTGAGCAACAGCGTCGGGGTGCGCTCGCCGGCACGCGAGTGCACGACCACGGCATCGCCGAGGGCGTGGAGGCCGTCCTCGAGCCGGCCACGCAGGCGGAGCTCGTGAGCGTCGATCGCAGCGAAAGACGCCTCCAGCCGCTGCCGGCGGGTGCCTTCGGTGCCGCCGATGCCGGCCAGGAAGTCCACGGCAGCGGTGACCCCGGCGAGCTGCTCGTAGGGCAGCGTGCCCAGTTCGAAGCGCTCCGGCACCGCGTCGGTCGACGGCAGCAGCTTGTCCGGGTGCACGGTTCCCAGCAGGTCCGGGGACGCGGCGAGCACGCCGCAGTGCGGACCGAGGAACTTGTACGGCGAGCAGACGAAGAAGTCAGCGCCCAGTCGCGGTACGTCCACGAACTCGTGGGCGGCGTAGTGCACGCCGTCCACCCAGAGCAGCGCGCCGACGGCGTGGGCCGCCTCCGCGATCGCGGGCAGGTCGGGCCGGGTACCGATCAGGTTGGACGCGGCCGTGATCGCGACCAGGCGGGTGCCCGGGATGATCGCGGCGGCGACGCTCTCTGCGTCCACCTCACCGGTGGCGGGGTCGAAGTCGATCCAGCGAACGACGGCGCCCACCGCGTCCGCCGCCTGCAGCCACGGGCGAACGTTGGCGTCGTGGTCGAGCCGGCTCACCACGACGCCGTCGCCGCGCGTCCACTGCTTCGCGAGCGCGCGGGAGAAGTCGTAGGTGAGCTGGGTGGCGCTGCGGCCGTGCACGATCCCGGACGCCGTGACGCCGAGCAGGTCGGAACCCGCGGCCCGGAAGCCGCTGACGGCGGCGTCAGCGTTCGCCTCGGAGGCACCGGTGCTGCCGCGGTTGGAGAGCGGGCCGCTGATCGTGGCCGCGATCGCGGCAGCCACCTCGCGTGGGGTCTGGGTTCCGCCCGGCCCGTCGAAGTGGGCCGTCCCGAACGCGAGGGACGGGAAGTGGGTGCGCAATTCAGCCACGTCGTAGGGCACGGGATCTCCAGGTCAGGACGGCAACGGGGACTCTATCGCCTGGTGGCGTGCGGAATGCGGGTGTCCGGAACGGCTGCGGGCGTCCGGGGACGGGGTGATGATGGGGGAATGCGGGATGTGGTGACCCTGGCTGCGGAGGCGTTGGCGGATGCCGGGGCATGGCTCGAACCGGGCCTGTCCGGTGCCGAGCTCTCCGCCGTGCAGGCGAAGTGGGGGATCGTGTTCTGCGCCGACCACGCCGCGCTGCTCAGCATCGGCGTGCCGGTGGGTGACGGGTGGCTCGACTGGCGTCACGACCCGGACGAGAAGGTGCGGGAGCGGCTTCGGGCCCCGGTGGACGGGTTGTTGTTTGATGTCACCCACAACGAGTTCTGGCCGGCGTCGTGGGGGGAGCGTCCCGCCGACGGCGAAGCGGCGACCGAACGCGCGGCGACCGTGCTCGCCGGCTGGCCGCGGCTGCTGCCGCTGTTCGGCCACCGGTATCTGCCGGCCGGTCCGTACCCCACGCCGAGCCCGGTGCTCTCGGTGGTGCAGAGCGACGTGATCTGGTACGGCTCGGACCTGCTCGAATGGGTACAGCGGGAGTTCCTGGGTGTGCCGTTGCCCGGGCACACCGCGCGTCCCGACATCGCGAACTGGTCGTGGCTCGCCGACGGCTATGACGACTACGACCTCTGATCCGCGACCGCTGTCTGCTGCGTCCCGGCCGCTGCCATCGCCTGCTCGACCACGGGATCTCGTCCCGGAATCGACTCGATGAGCTCCGCCAGCGCCTCGACCCCTCCGGTGCAGTAGGCGACCCATTCGCGTCCCGAGCCCTTCGCCAGGTGCCGGGCGAGGTCGGCCTGCCAGCGCTGGTGCGCGTCCTGGAGGGTCGCGCCCGGCTCGGCGCCGCGCCCGATTTGCCGCTGCGCGCCGCGCAGGGCGGCCCAGCGTCCCTCGGCACGCTTCACCGCGGCCACGGAACGGTTGTGCCGGTCTGACGCGCAGACCGGCGCCCCGGCGTCGGCACCCTGAAGGTCGGCCGCGGCGTGCGCGACCAGGGCGTCCAGGAGCTCGAGTGGGGTCGGGGTCATCGGCCCCGGTCGGCCGGCACGGCACAGGCGATCTCGCCGTTGAGGCGGCGGTGCAGTGCGTAGCCCAGCAGGAGCATCCCGGCGGCGGCGAGCCACGGCTGGATCGGGGCGAACCACCGCAGCGCGCCGGTGTAGCCCAGCGCGAGCAGGGCGAGCTTGTTGCAGACCGGGCACCCGACCGCGAGATAGCTGAGGATGCCGCCGGCGACACCTGCCTTCGCGGCCGTGGTCCGTTCCGCAGCGGGCAATCGGACGTAGGTGGCGCCGAGCAGCCCGGCGAGCACCGCCGTCACGGCCAGCACCGGCCAGGCCCACCAGGTCGGTGGCACGTCGCGGCCGAACACCGGGTTGGGGATCAGGACGGTGGGTAGCCCGATCACCGCTACCGTGCCGGCTGCGCCGAGCACCGCCGCGGCCCAGCGGCGAGCCGGCCAGGTGCGCAGTGTTGCCCAACCGGCAAGGCGGCTGGGGCCTGCGATCTGTGACATGGACACCTCCTGCGGCTAGGATAGCAAATACCCCCGGGGGTATGAACGAGAGCGGAAGGACACTGATGAACGACGCGGCACCGCAGCTGACGGTGGACCAGGCGCGCTGGATGGTGGCCGGTGGCTGCCAGTTGCTCGACGTGCGCGAGCCCTACGAGTGGGAGGCCGGTCACGCCCCGCAGGCGACCCACATTCCGATGGGACAACTCGCGTCCA
The DNA here is from genome assembly GCA_002843035.1 of Actinobacteria bacterium HGW-Actinobacteria-5. GTDB lineage: Bacteria > Actinomycetota > Actinomycetes > Propionibacteriales > Propionibacteriaceae > Propionicimonas. The sequence goes on from PHEV01000174.1 coordinate 3,115, forward strand.
CCTGGTTGCCGCGATGGACGAAGCGCCGCGTGATCGTGCTGTGCCGCAGTGGCAGCCGCGCCGCGGATGCCGTCCGGATCCTGCGCAGTCGCGGCGTCGAGGCGTTCGCTGTCAGCGGCGGCATGAATGCCTGGCGCGAAGCCGGTGGGCCGGTGGTCTCCAGCGGGGGAGCGCCGGGCCTGGTCGCCTGAGCCCGTCGAGACCGTGGCCCGAGTCGGGGACGGTTCCGATCTCGGTCCACTTTCGACTGGTGGCCCTAGCTGGGGACGGTTCCGATCTCGGTCCACTTTCGACTGGTGGAACTCGTCGGGACGGTGGACCAGGTTCGGAACCGTCCCCAACTCGGGCCAGTGGTCAGTCCTCGGGATCGACGTAGGCGGGTTCGACCGCCTTCCTGGTCAGCGTGGCCGCGTAGTCGGGCACTTCGTGCTGCAGCGAACGTGCGGTCCGCTGGTAGCCGGTCGAGGGCGGACGCTCGGGCAGCACGATCTCCAGGTGCGGCACGTGCTCGTAGGGGATGGACGAGAGCAGGTGGGCGATCATGTTCAGCCGGGCCCGCTTCTTGTCTTCTGCCTCGACGACGTTCCAGCGAGCCTCGGGGATGTCGGTGTGCACGAACATCTCGTCCTTGGCCCGGGAATAGGCCTCCCAGCGGGTCAGTGACTCCAGGTCGGTGGGGGAGAGCTTCCAGCGGCGCATCGGGTCGGTCAGACGGGACCGGAACCGCTTCTGCTGCTGCCGGTCGGACACGGAGAACCAGTACTTGCGCAGGATGATCCCGTCCTCGATCAACGCCCGCTCGAAGGTCGGGCACTGGCGCAGGAACCGCTGGTGCTCATCGGGCGTGCAGTAGCCCATCACCCGTTCGACGCCGCCACGGTTGTACCAGGAGCGGTCGAACAGCCGGATCTCCCCGGCGGCGGGCAGGTGCGCGATGTAACGCTGGAAGTACCACTGCGTCCGCTCGCGCTCGGTGGGCGCCGGCAGGGCGACGATCTGGGCCACGCGGGGGTTCAGGTACTCGGTGATGCGCTTGATCGCGCCGCCCTTGCCGGCGGCATCGCGCCCCTCGAAGACGATCACGATCCGGGCACCGGTGGCCTTCACCCACTCCTGCAACTCCACCAGTTCGGCCTGGAGCCGGAGCAGTTCGGCCTCGTACACGTCGTTGCGCAGCTTGGGCAGCTTGGGCGGCTTCTCGATCATGCGCCAATCCTGCTCCTGCCCGCTCCGCTGCGGGGGTACTTCGGTTGAGAGGGGTACGGAAAGGGATTGTTGCAGAGGCGCAGGTGTGATGGGCTGGCGGCATGTTCGGAGCTGTGATTCATGCCCCCGGTGACGTTCGCTACGAGCAGCGTCCCGATCCCGAGATCGTCGAACCGACGGACGCCGTGGTGCGCACCGTGGCCGCGTGTGTCTGCGGTTCGGACCTGTGGCGCTACCGCGGGCTCGCGCCGGTGCCGCGGCCCGTGCCGATCGGCCACGAGTTCTGCGGCGTGGTGGAGGCGGTCGGCGACGCGGTGACCGTGGTGAAGCCGGGAGACTTCGTCGTGGGCGGCTTCAATCCCTCCGACAACGTGTGTCCGGTGTGCCGCAAGGGGGCGACGGCGAACTGCATCAACGGTGACCATTACGCCGGATGCCAGGCGGAGAAGATCCGCGTCCCGCAGGCCGAGGGCACCCTGGTCGCCACGCCCGGGATGCCGGACGACGACCTGATCCCCAGCCTGCTCGCGCTCTCGGACGTCATGTGCACCGGCTGGCACGCCGCCGTCTCGGCAGGAGTGGGCCCGGACACCACCGTGGCTGTGGTCGGCGACGGAGCCGTCGGGCTGTGCGCGGTGCTCGCCGCCGTGCAGCTGGGCGCGCCCACCGTGATCGCGATGAGCCGCCACGAGTCCCGCCAGCAGCTGGCCCGCGAGTTCGGTGCCACCCACGTCGTCGCCGAGCGTGACGACGCGGGCATCGCTGCGGTCAGGGAGCTGACGAACGGGATTGGCGCGGACTGCGTGCTGGAGTGCGTCGGAACCGAGCAGGCCCGGTTGCAGGCGACCGGCTGCGTCCGCGACGGCGGGAACATCGGCATGGTCGGGCTTCCGCACGGCGACCTGCCGATGATCGACCTGTTCTGGCGCAACGTCGGCGTGAAGGGTGGGCCGGCGCACTGCCGGACGTACCTGCCGGACCTGATGGAGAAGGTGCTCGCCCGCACGATCAACCCGGGTCTGGTCTTCGACCTGGAGCTGCCGCTGGCCGAGATCGGCGAGGCGTATGCCGCGATGGACGAGCGTAGGGCGATCAAGTCGCTGGTGCGTCCCTGAGGGTCGACCGCGGGCCCCGCGAGCGGACGGCGTAGCGGAGAAGGACTGCGCCGTTGCCGAAACGTCGCTGATCCCGCAGCTCGAGATCGAACCGCACACCCCGGGGCAGCGCGGGCTTGCCGCCGCCGAGGACGACCGGGCACAGCAGGAGCACGCACTCGTCAACCAGGCCGTGCCGGAACGCCTCGGCAGCGATCTCGGCACCGCCGATGCTCAGGTCGGAGCGGGAGGTCTGCGTGAGTCGGCGAACCGCTTCGGGCTCAAACCGGGGTTCGAGCCTGGTGCGCGCGGTGGACACCTCGGTGAGCGAGGACGAGTAGACGATCTTGTCGGTGTCACGCCAGATTCCGGCGAACTCGCGGACCACCTCGGGTTCGTCAGCCAGCCAGTCGTCGCTCTCCCACACCCGCATCGTTTCGTACATGCGTCGCCCGTAGAGCGCGGTTCCGATGCGGCGCTCATATTCGTTCCAGAACGCGTGCACCTCCTCGTCGGGCACGGACCAGTCCAGGGAACCGGCCTCGTCCTCGAGATAGCCGTCGAGCGAGACGTTCGCCGCGTAGACCAGGCTGCCCATG
>PHEV01000175.1 GCA_002843035.1 Actinobacteria bacterium HGW-Actinobacteria-5
CTCGCCGACGAGCTCAAGGCCGGACGGCAGCCGGCGGTCGGGCTGATCCTTGAGGCGGCCTACCCGCCCGACGGTGCCGACCTGTCGAGTGCCCACCTGGCCTCGCTGACGCTGCGCGCCGGGAACGACGGCGTGGCGGACGCAGCGAAGGTCAGCGGTGGCCTGGCCCGGTTGCCGGCGGGCGCGCAGGAGGCCGTCGTGCCCGGCGCGGTGCACGCCTTCTTCGGACGCTACGGTCCGCAGTCCGGTGACGGCGTACCGGGCGTCGACCGCGCCGCCGCCGAGGCGTTCATCCTCAGCGCGGTCACGGGCTTCCTCGCCGGGCTCGGCTGAGCCGGGGCCTACTCCGGGCGGCGTGCCAGCACGTAGAGCCGAACGGTCTGCGCCTCCTCCGGGACAGGCTTGCGCTCGTACCACTCGGCCACCTCGAGCCCCGCGTCGGCGACGGCGGCCAGCACCTGGTCCCGCGGGTGCAGGACGTAGTCGAGATCGACCGCGGTGCCGAGCAGAGTATCCACGTGCAGCACCTCGCCGCCGGTGTGCAGCGCCAGCGCCAGCGTCCCGCCCGGACGCAGCGTCGCCGAGACCGATCGCAGCGTGGATGCCAGCTCGGACGGCGCCAGGTGCACGAAGCAGTACCAGGCCAGGATCGTGCCCCACGCCGCCGCATTCCTGGGCCGCAGCAGCTGGTGGAACCGCCCCACCGAGAAGTCCAGGTCGGGGTAGGCCGCGCGCGCCTGCTCGACCATTCCGGCCGAGGCGTCCAGTCCGTGCACCTCGGCGCCGGTGTCGGCGAGGAACGCCGCGATCTGGCCGGGGCCGCAGCCGAGGTCCATGATCGGGCCCTCGTTGAGCTCGGCGATGTGCTCCAGCAGCCACACGTCGAACGGCTTGGTGATCAGCTCCTCGCCGAACTGCTCGGCATAGGCGGGAGCGACGGCGTCGTAGGCCGCGACGACCTTCGCGTCCCTTGCCTGGACGCCGTCGGCGAGCACCGTCTCGAGATCTGCGGACGGGGCGACCAGCTGCTCTGCCTGCGGCACCGGCCCGAGCAGGTGGATCCAGCGGGCGTCCCTGCCGTGCTGCACCTGGGTCTCGCGGACCAGCGGCTCGGGGGCGGCGGCCAACCGGGCCAGGCAGGCCTCGACCGCCTCCTTGTCGGCGAACGGGTGCAGCCGCTCGGTGCGGGTCTTCAGTTCACCTGCCGACTGGGCGCCCCGGAGCAGCAGGACGGTGAGCAGCGCCCGCTCGTCGTCGGCCGGCTCCAGCACCTCGTCGAGCAGCTGGTGGTACTTCACCACCCGCGAGCCCGCGCCGGCCCAGACCAGCCGCAGCAGGCCGCGATCCTTCAGCGTCCGGGCCGCGTCCTGGAGGTCTCGTTCGGAGAGGTCCATCACGGGGTCGCGGCTGGAGGTCTGGTTGCAGGCGAGCCGCAGCGCGTTCAGGCTGAGCGGATAGCTCGCGGGAACGGTGCGCTGCTTCTCAAGCAGGCTGCCGATGATGCGTTGTTCGGTCGGATCCAGCACCGGGAGCGCCATGGCAGCACACTAGCGAGCCTGGCCGTGCGAACCGGACGGTGGTCACGACTCGGGGTCGGGCACCCCGTAGGGCAGGTCCTCGATGCCGACGAGATGGGCCTCGACCCGCGGTCGGGCACGCGAGAACGCGTCCTGCTCCCTGCGCCGCCGCTCGAACAGGACGGCGGCGATGAACCGCTCCGGGTGAGTCCCGACCGGCGGGTCCGGCGCAACGAAACGCTCCAGCTGGGCGGCGAGCCTCAGGGCGTTGCGGTAGCGGACCGGCGGCGGGAACTCGTGGGCCCGGGACAGGAACAGCCGGGCGCGCAGCGCGAGCCCCCCGGGCAGGGGCCGGATGTCGGTGAGCTGCGCCCAGCCGGCGAGTTCCGGGGGGAACCACAGCGGCGGCACGGTGCCCCTCACGCCGCGCATCCGCACCACGTAGGTGCCGGCCAGGTAGTCGCCGACCCGCTTGCCGCGGTCGTTGAGCATCGAGGTGACGAAGGCCAGTCCGCCGAACAGCAGCCAGAGCTCGAACACGCCCACCAGTGCACGGACCGACGCGTGCCGCAGCCGGATCGGGCCGCCGTCGTCCCGGAGCACCTGCAGGCCGAAGGCCAGCTTGCCGAGCGACCGCCCACGGCTGAGGGTCTCGACCGTGATCGGGGTGATCAGGAACACGATGACGAGCAGCGCAGAGACGAGCGCCGTAGCCATGGCCTCGTCGAACCGGTCGGCCCCGATCACGCTGATCAGCAGGACCGGCAGGCCCAGGACGACCAGGCCGGTGACCAGCGCGTCGATCAGCCACGCCCCCGCGCGCGCCAGCACCGAGGCGGCGCTGATCTGCAGCGCAACCCCCTCTCCGGTGAGGATCTCGTCGGCCACGCCCCGAGGCTACCGGGGAGAGCAGGCCCTACGCTGGCGGCGTGGACATCGACGTGTTCGCCGTTGCGCACGCCCCCCAGTGGCGCCGGCTGGAGATGCTGGCCGCCCAGCGCCGCCTGACCGGCCGGGAGGCCGACGAACTCGTGCACCTGTACCGCCAGGGTGCCACCCACCTGTCGTTGCTGCGCTCCAGCGCGCCGGACCCGGGCCTGGTCTCCGAGCTCTCCGTGATCCTGGTCCGCGCCCGCGCGCGGATCGCGAGCCCGAACACCCTGACCTGGGCCACGATCGCCGCGTTCTTCACCCGGACGATCCCCGCGGCGCTGTACCGGATCCGCTGGTGGTCGGTCGTGGTGAGCGCGGCCTGCCTGCTGGTCGCAGCGGTCGCAGGCTGGTGGATGGTCATGAACCCGGACGTGCTGAACACGGTCGTCACGCCCGAGGAGCAGCGCTACATCGCCGAGCAGGCCTTCGCGTCGTACTACTCCGAGTACCCGAGCGCGAGCTTCGCCGCGCTGGTCTGGACCAACAACGCGATCATCGCCGCGCTGTGCGTGGCCACGGGCATCACCGGGCTGTACCCCGCACAGATCCTGTTCTCCAACTCCCTCAACGTCGGCGTGATGTGGGCCGTGATGCGCGTCCAGGGCGCTGAGGGGGTGTTCTGGTCGCTGATCCTGCCGCACGGCCTGCTCGAGCTCAGCTGCGTGTTCGTCGCCGGCGCGGCCGGGATGCGCCTGTTCTGGGCGTGGCTGGTGCCCGGTCACCGCAGCCGCGCACAGTCGCTGGCGGAGGAGGGCCGCACCACGATGGTGATCGTGGTCGCGCTCACCATCGACTGGCCGTCAGCGGCTTCATCGAGGGCTTCGTCACCGGGTCGTCGCTGAACCCCTGGCTCAAGCTCGGCATCGGCGTGCTCGCCTGCACAGCCTTCTGGCTGGTCACCTTCCCCGCCGGACGCCGCGCTGTCGCCGCGGGCACCGATCCCGGCGTGAGCGACGAGGAGGCCCGCAGCCGGGTCGCCGTCGCCGGCTGAGCTCACAGGCGCCCGGCGGCCTTCAGCGCGAGGTACTTGTCGCACACGGCCGGGGCGAGGTGGTCCGGATCGGCCTGCACCACCTCGACGCCGATCCGCTTCACGCGGGCGGACAGCGCCTGGGTGGCCAACCAGAGGCGTCCGTCCGCCGCGGCGCTGTACGCCGCGGCCACGGTCGTCGCTCCGCCCGCTCCGAATCGCTCGGCCGGGTCGGTGACGTGTGCGATCACCACCTGGTGATCGTGACCCATCCGGGTCAGGACGGTACCGAGCCCGTCGGCGTACAGCGCCGGATCCAGCGCGGTCACGAGGATCACCAGGCTGCGCTGGCGACACAGTTGGTCGACCTGGTGGGCGACCTGCGGCCAGTCGGTCTCGGTGAGGACGGCCTCGGTCCCGCTCAGACCGTCGGCGAACGCGGCCAGCGCGGAGCCCTTGCCGGTGCCGGGCAGCCGCAGCCGTACCTGTTGGTCCGCCACGAGCAGGCTCATCCGGTCTCCGGACGCCGCGCCGAGCGCGGCCATCAGCAGGCATACCTCGATGCCCGCGTCGAGCCGCAGCTGGTCGGCCGCGCCGTCACCGCCGATCCGGCCGGCAGCCCAGCGGGAGGTGTCCAGCACCAGCAGGACGTGCCGGTCGCGCTCGGGACGCCAGGTGCGCACCATCGTCCGGGCCGCCCGGGCGGACGCTCGCCAGTCGATCGAGCGGACGTCGTCGCCGATCGCGTACTCGCGCAGCGAGTCGAACTCGGTGCCCTGCCCGCGCACCTGCACCGACGCCTGCCCGTCCAGCTCGCGCAACCGGGCCAGGCGGTAGGGAAGGTGGCTGCGGGAGCGGAACTCCGGCAGCACACGCAGCACCCCGGGCACGACGAACGTGCGCTGCCGCGCGGCCAGGCCCAGCGGACCGAACGAGCGGACGGTCACGCCGGCCGCGGCGAGGTCGCCGCGGCGGCTCGGCGTGAGCCTCGTCTGCTGACGCAGCGACTCACCGCCGGGCACGACCAGCCGGGGCCGTCGCGCTGCGGGGCTCGCGCTCGGCGGCCACGCGTCCCGTACCTGCACCCGTGCGGTGCGCTGCGTCGGGTTGGCGAGCGTGAGCCGGGAGGTCGCGGTTTCGGTCAGGCGGACACTGCCGGGCAGCTCCCGGGTGATCCGCAGCCGGTCCGGATGCACCGCGGCCAGCAGGTCGGCCGTGACGACCAGCACCACCAGGACCACCCAGCCGACCACGACGATCGGCTGCGGCCAGGCGATCGCCGGCAGGATGCCGACCAGCACCAGCAGAGGGACGCGACCCGAGACCGTCATGGCTCAGCGCGGTACCGGGACGGTCGCCAGCACGCTGCCCACGACGCTCGCGGCCGTCGTTCCGTCCATCTGGGCCTCCGTGCGGATCCCGATCCTGTGGTTCAGGGTGGGCACAGCCATCGCCTTGACGTCGTCGGGGGTGACGAAGTCGCGCCCGTTCAGCCACGCCCACGCCCGCGCCGTCTTCATCAGGGCGGTGGCTCCGCGCGGCGAGACGCCGAGCGACACCGACGGGGCCGACCGGGTGGCGCGACAGATGTCGACGACGTAGGCCAGCACCTGCTCCTCGACCCGGGTGGTCGCAACCTGCGCGCGGGCGGCCGCCAGCTCGGCGGCCCCGGTGACCGGGCCCAGCCCGGCCCCGGCGAGGTCACGCGGGTCGAAGCCGGCCGCATGCCGGGCCAGCACCCCGATCTCGTCGTTGCGGGGCGGCAGCGGCAGCACCAGCTTGAGCAGGAAGCGGTCCAGCTGCGCCTCCGGCAGCGGGTAGGTGCCCTCGTACTCGACCGGGTTCTGGGTGGCGACCACCATGAACGGGTCGGGCAGCGGACGCGGCACGCCGTCCACGCTGACCTGCCGCTCCTCCATGGCCTCCAGCAGAGCCGCCTGGGTCTTCGGCGGCGTCCGGTTGATCTCGTCGGCCAGCAGCAGGTTCGTGAACACGGGGCCGGGCCGGAAGTCGAACCGCGCGGCCTGCGCGTCGTAGATCAGCGAGCCGGTGACGTCGCCGGGCATCAGGTCGGGCGTGAACTGCACCCGCCGGGTCTCGAGCGCGAGACTGGTCGCCAGCGCCCGGACGAGCAGGGTCTTCGCCACGCCCGGCACGCCCTCGAGCAGCACGTGGCCGCCCACCAGCAGGCCGACCAACAGTCCGGTCACGGCGCCGTCCTGGCCGACCACGGCCTTGCCGACCTCCTGGCGCACCCGCTGCAGCGACTCCTGGGCCGGGTTCAGCGCCCAGCCGCCCGCGCTGGTGGCGTACCGGGCCGGTCCGGGCGCGGGGTCGGGCGGGGCGCTCGGGCCCGTGGCCGGCGGGGGAGCGTAGAACTGGTCACTCACGGCTGGTCAGCTTTCGTTCGAGGTCGGTCAGTTCGGTGGCGAGCGCCACCAGGTCGGTGTCGGTCGGCGGCGGCGGGCCGTAGCAGAGGGTACGCAGCCGCTCCGGGGCATCGCCGGTGGCCCGGGCGAGTCGTTCGACCACCAATTCGGGCGCGGCGG
>PHEV01000176.1 GCA_002843035.1 Actinobacteria bacterium HGW-Actinobacteria-5
CGTGACCAGGAAGTTGTAGGCGATCGTCGAACCCGCCGTGTTGCCCGACGGCGTCCCCGCCTGCTTGTCCACCGTCACCGCCGGAGCAGACGAGATCGGCGTGGTCACCGAGTCCGTCCCGGTCACCGGCGAACCGGTCGGAGGGGTACCCGACGCGGTCGCCGTGTTGTCGACCCGCCCAGCGTCCACATCAGCCTGAGTCAGCGCGTACGTCGCCGTGCACGTCGTCGACGCCCCCGGCGCCAGCGTGGCCACCGGGCAGGACACCGTGCCCACCTTCGGATCACTCACCCCGACCGAGGTCAGCGTCACATTGCCCGTGTTCGTCACCACGAAGACGTACGCGATCGTCGAACCCGCCGTGTTCCCCGACGGCGTCCCCGCCTGCTTGTCCAGCGTCAACACCGGGGCACTGCTGATCGAGGTGTCCGTGCTGTCGGTGCCGGTCACCGCCGGCCCGGTCGGCGGGATACCCGACGCCGTCGCCGTGTTCGCCACATGCCCGGCGTCCACATCCGCCTGCAGCACCGTGTAGGTCGCCGAGCAGGTCGTCGTCTCACCTGGAGCAAGGCTCACCACCGGGCAGGTCACCGTGCCCACCTTCGGGTCCGAGACCGCCACCGCATGCAGGGTCACGTTGCCGGTGTTCTGCACGATGAAGGTGTAGGCGATCGTCGCACCCGCCGTGTTCCCCGACGGCGTCCCCGCCTGCTTGTCCACCGCGATCGCCGGAGCGGACGAGATCGGCGTCGTCACCGAGTCCGTGCCGGTGACAGCCGAACCCGTCGGAGGGGTACCCGACGCGGTCGCGGTGTTGTCGACCCGCCCAGCGTCCACATCAGCCTGGGTCAGCGTGTAGCTCTTCGTGCAGGTCGTCGAGGCCCCCGGCGCCAGCGTGGCCACCGGGCAGGACACCGTGCCCACCTTCGGATCGGTGACACCCACCGAGGTCAACGTCACATTGCCCGTGTTCGTCACCACGAACGTGTAGGCGATCGTCGCACCCGCCGTGTTGCCCGACGGCGTCCCCGCCTGCTTGTCGAGGGTGATCAGTGGCGTCGTCGTGATCGAGGTGTCGGTGGAGTCACTCGAGGTCGGCGGCGTCAGACCGTCCGGCGGCGTGCCGGTTGCGGTCGCGTTGTTGGCGACGTGCCCGGCGTCCACGTCGGCCTGCAGCAGTGTGTAGGTCGCCGTACAGGTCGTGGTCTGCCCGGGCGCCAGGTCAGTCGCCGGGCAGGACACGACGCCGACCTTCGGGTCGGTCACGTGCACGGCGGAAAGGGTGACGTTGCCGGTGTTCGTGACCAGGAAGGTGTAGGCGATCGTCGAGCCCGTCACCGAGCCCGTCGGCGTGCCCGCCTGCTTGTCCAGGCTGATCCCCGGCGTCCGGGTGAGGAGGGTCGTCAACGAGTCGGTCGCGGTCACGGCCGCGCCGGTCGGCGGGGTACCCGACGCGGTCGCCGTGTTGTCGACCCGGCCGGCGTCCACATCGGCCTGGGTCAGCGTGTAGGTCGCCGAGCAGGTCGTCGACGCATTCGGTGCCAGCGTCGTGGTCGGGCAGGACACCGTGCCCACCTTCGGATCACTCACCCCGACCGAGGTCAGGGTCACGTTGCCGGTGTTGGTGACCAGGAAGGAATAGAGGATCGTCGAACCGGCGGCGGACCCCGACGGGCTCCCGGCGGACTTGTCCAGCGTCAACACCGGGGCGCTGCTGATCGGGGTGTCCGTCGAGTCGGTGCCCGTCGTCGCGGTGCCCGTCGGCGGAGTTCCGGACGCGGTCGCCGTGTTCGCCACATGCCCGGCGTCCACGTCGGCCTGCAGCAGCGTGTAGGTCGCCGAGCAGGTCGCCGTCTCCCCTGGCGCCAGGGTCGCGACCGGGCAGGTCACCGTGCCCACCTTCGGGTCCGAGACCCCCACCGCGTGCAGGGTCACGTTGCCGGTGTTCTGCACGACGAACGTGTAGGCGATCGTCGAACCCGCCGTGTTCCCCGACGGCGTCCCCGCCTGTTTGTCCACCGCGATCGCCGGAGCGGACGAGATCGGCGTCGTCACCGAGTCCGTCCCGGTCACCGGCGAACCGGTCGGAGGGGTTCCCGACGCGGTCGCCGTGTTCACAACGTGCCCGGCGTCCACGTCAGCCTGGGTCAGCGTGTACGTCTTCGTGCACGTCGTCGACGCCCCCGGCGCCAGCGTCGTGGTCGGACAGGACACCGTCCCCACCTTCGGATCACTCACCCCGACCGAGGTCAGCGTCACATTGCCCGTGTTCGTCACCACGAACGTGTAGGCGATCGTCGCACCCGCCGTGTTCCCCGACGGCGTCCCCGCCTGCTTGTCCACCGCGATCGCCGGAGCACTGCTGATCGAGGTGTCCGTGCTGTCAGTGCCGGTCGTCGCCGGCCCGGTCGGCGGGATACCCGACGCCGTCGCCGTGTTCGCCACATGCCCGGCGTCCACATCCGCCTGCCGCACCGTGTAGGTCGCCGTACAGGTCGTCGTCTCCCCCGGCGCCAGCGTCGAGCTCGGGCAGGACACCGTCCCCACCTTCGGATCACTCACCCCGACCGAGGTCAGCGTCACATTGCCCGTGTTCGTGACCAGGAAGGTGTAGTCGATCGTCGAACCCGCCGTGTTCCCCGACGGCGTCCCCGCCTGCTTGTCCACCGTGACCGCAGGCGCGGCGTTGATCGGCGTCGTCACCGAGTCCGTCCCGGTGACGGCCGAACCCGTCGGAGGGGTACCCGACGCAGTCGCCGTGTTCACGACCCGGCCGGCATCCACATCAGCCTGAGTCAGCGCGTACGTCGCCGTGCACGTCGTCGACGCCCCCGGCGCCAGCGTGGCCACCGGGCAGGACACCGTCCCCACGTTCGGATCACTCACCCCGACCGAGGTCAGCGTCACATTGCCCGTGTTCGTCACCACGAACGTGTAGGCGATCGTCGAACCCGCCGTGTTCCCCGACGGCGCCCCCGCCTGCTTGTCCACCGTCACCGACGGCGCGGCGTTGATCGGCGTCGTCACCGAGTCCGTGCCGGTCACCGCCGAACCCGTCGGCGGGGTACCCGACGCGGTCGCCGTGTTCGCGACATGCCCGGCATCCACGTCAGCCTGCAGCAGGGAGTAGGTCGCCGTACAGGTGGCCGTCTCCCCCGGAGCCAGATCGGTGGCAGGGCACGACACCGTGCCCACCTTCGGGTCCTGGACCGCGATGTCGGTGAGGGTCACGTTGCCCGTGTTCGTGACCAGGAAGGTGTAGTCGATCGTCGAACCCGCCGTGTTCCCCGACGGCATACCGGCCGTCTTGTGCAGGCTGATGGCCGGCCCCGGGGTGATCGGCGTATCGGTGCTGTCGGTGGCCTCCACCGGGCTGCCGGTCGGCGGCGTGCCGGACGCCGTCGCCGTGTTCGCCACGTGTCCGGCATCGACGTCAGCCTGGGTCAGCGCATAGGTGGCCGTACAGGTGGTACCGGCGCCGGGAGCGAGTGTGGTCACCGGGCAGGTCACCGTGCCCACGGCCGGATCGGCCACGCCGATGGCGTGCAGGGTGACATTGCCGGTGTTCTGCACGATGAACGTGTACGCGATCGTCGAACCCGCCGTGTTCCCCGACGGCGTGCCCGCCTGCTTGTCGAGGGTGATCAGTGGCGTGGCCGCGATCGGCGCCGTCACGGAATCGGTGGCCGTCACGGCCGATCCGGTCGGCGGAGTGCCCGATGCGGTCGCCGTGTTGACGACCTGGCCGGCGTCCACGTCAGCCTGCTTCAGCGTGTACGTCGCCGTGCACGTGGTCGAGGCGCCCGGGGCAAGGGTCGTCGCCGGGCAGGTCACCGTGCCGACCTTCGCGTCCGTGACCGTCACTGCGTGCAGGGTCACGTTGCCCGTGTTCGTGACCAGGAAGGAGTAGGCGATCGTCGAGCCCGCCGTGTTCCCCGACGGCACCCCGGCCGTCTTGTCCAGCGTGATCGCCGGTCCGGAGGCGATCGTGGTGTCGGTGCTGTCGGACGCCGTCAGTGCGACGCCCGAGGGGGGTGTGCCCGTCGCGGTGGCCGTGTTCGCCACGTGCCCCGCGTCCACGTTCGCCTGGGTCAGGGTGTAGCTCTTCGTGCAGGTGGTCGAGGCACCCGGCGCCAGCGACGTGACGGGGCAGGTCACCGTTCCCACCTTCGTGTCCGTGAGCCCGACGGAGGTCAGGGTCACGTTGCCCGCGTTGGACACGACAAAGGTGTAGAGGATCGTGGAGCCCGCGGTGGTGCCCGACGGCGTGCCAGCCTGCTTGTCGAGGGTCAGCACGGCGTTCTGGGCGACGGAGACATCGGTGGCGTCACTGGCACTCGGCGGGGTCACGCTCTCCGGGGGCGTGCCGGTCGCCGTGGCGTTGTTTGCGACGTGCCCGGCGTCGATCGCGGCCTGGTCCAGCACGAAGAGCCCGGTGCACGTCGTCGACGCCCCCGGCGCCAGCGTCGTGGTCGGACAGGTCACCGTGCCCACCGTCGCGTCGTTGACGTGCACCGAGGTGAGCGTCACGTTGCCCGTGTTCGTGACCAGGAAGTTGTAGGAGATCGTCGAGCCGACCGTGTTGCCCGTCGGCACCCCGGCCTGCTTGTCCAGCGCGATCCCCGCCGTCCGGGTCAGGGTGGACGTCGTGGTGCCGGTCGCCGTGACAGCGGCACCGGTCGGCGGCGTGCCGGACGCGGTGGCGTGGTTGGTCAGCGTGCCCGCGTCGATCTCGGCCTGGGTCAGCGTGTGCACTCCGGTGCACGTCGTGGACGCCGCCGGTGCGAGGGTGGTGGCCGGGCAGCTGACCGAGGGCACCAGTGCGTCGGAGACCGCGACCGAGTGCAGGGTCACGTTGCCGGTGTTGGTGACCACGAAGCCGTAGGTGATCGTCGAGCCCGCCGTGGTCCCCGAGGGCGCACCGGCGCTCTTGACCAGGCCGATCAGTGGCGCCGCGGTGATCGCCGTGCTGGTGCTGTCGGTGGCGGTCGGCTTGGTCAGCCCTGTCGGCGGCGTGCCGGTGACGGAGGCCGTGTTGTTGACGGTGCCGGCATCGACATCAGCCTGGGTCAGGGCGTAGGTCGCCGTGCAGGTGGTGGATGCCCCGGGCACCAGCGTGGTCGACGGGCAGGAGACGGCGCCGACCTTCGCATCCGTGACCGCCACCGAGGTGAGGGTCACGTTGCCGGTGTTGGTGACCAGGAAGGAATAGGCGATGGTCGAGCCGGCCGTGTTCCCCGACGGCGCGCCGGCGGTCTTGTCCAGGGTGATCGCCGGCGTCCGGGTCAGCGTCGTGGTCGTGCTGTCGGTCGCGGTGGGTGCGACCATCCCGGACGGAGGCGTGCCCGTGACGCTGGCGGTGTTGTTCACCACTCCGGCGTTCAGGTCGGCCTGGCTGATCGGGTACGTCGCCACGCACGTGACCGAGGCCCCGGGCGCGAGAGTTGTGGACGGGCAGGTCACCGTACCCACCTTCGGGTCCGTGACCGTCACCGAGGTGAGGGTCACGTTGCCGGTGTTCGCCACGATGAACGTGTAGGCGATCGTCGAGCCGGCCGTGTTGCCGCTCGGCGTCCCCGCCTGCTTGTCCAGCGAGATCGACGTGGTGCGGGTGATCGTGGTGTCGGTCGAGTCGGACGCGGTCGGCTGCGCGCCGGTCGGCGAAGTTCCGGTGGCGGTCGCGGTGTTGGCGACGTGGCCGGCGTCGATGTCAGCCTGGGTCAGCGTGTACACAGCGCTGCAGGTGGTGCTGCCGCCGGGCGCGAGGGGCGTCTGCGGGCAGGACACCCCGCCGACGATCCTGGGGTCGGTGACCCCCACCGAGGTGAGGGTCACGTTGCCGGTGTTCACCACGATGAACGTGTAGGCGATCGTGGAGCCCACGGTGATGCCGGTCGGCGTGCCGGCCTGCTTGTCGACCGCGATCGTGGCGGTGCGCGTGATCGTCGTGGTCGT
>PHEV01000010.1 GCA_002843035.1 Actinobacteria bacterium HGW-Actinobacteria-5
TCGTCCACCTCGCCGCCGCCGCGCGGAACATGGGGCTCTCTGTGGGCCTGCACACGAACGGCATCTTTCCCCGGGTGCTCGAAGACCTGATCGGTCGGCACCTGGTGGAGATGATCGCGCTCGATATCAAGACAACGTGGGAGCGCTACGACGAACTCCTGGAACTTACTGCCGCCGATGCGGTGAAGCAGTCGCTCGCCGTCTGCAAGCGGGCGAAGGCCGACGGCAGCCTTGGGACCTGCCAGGCTGTGGTCACTCTCTTCCGGGGCCGCGAGGATGATCTCCCGTCGATCGCGGAGGCTACCCAGGGGCTGGACCTCGTGCTCCAGCAGGGGGTTGCCGCGGGCTTCGCTGGAGCCGGCTGGGCCGGCGCGGATGTGGACGCAGCCGCCTTTTCCTTCAGGCGACGGACGACCGGCGCCTCGATCGTCGACGAGGCGGACCGGACGAATTCCCCCATGTCGTTGAGGGTCTGCAGAAGTTCCTTGCTTTCGAGTCCGAGCTCCTTGGCGAGCTCGTAGACGCGGACCTTGGCCACTACTCTCCTTCAGGTCCGCGCGGGCGCGTGGACCAGCTAGTTCTGTTCAGTGCTCATTGCGATGTACTCATCGAGTGGTCATGAGCGTTAGCCCACTTTCTGGTTGTGCTCGCCACTGTGGCGAACGCGCGGGGACAAGCTTATCCCTGTGCGGTGGATTCACCTAAGTGAGGCCCTCCGCTGCGAGCAGCGTTGCGACCTGCTCTCCGTCCACCACCCTGCGCAACGCCCGACCGACCGCCCGCCGCTTCACCACCGCCGCACCGCACCCGGGATGGAGGTAGCAGCCGCGTCCGGGAAGCACCTGGCGCCGGTCGACCCTGACCGCACCGGCGGCCGTGTCCCAGACCAGCCGGACCAGGTCCGGTTTGGCAGCGGGACGCCGGCAGCCGATGCAGGTACGCACGGGGATCACGGCCAGGAAGTCTATTCGCGCCGGTCGATCCACAGCGAACGCCGAGCCGGGGGTGAGTGCCACCGGGTCGCAGCCCCGAACTCACAGCCAACCCACAGACCGGGCCGACCGCGAGCACAGCCGGGTCCGGTCTCGTAGCGTGCGCAGGACTACGGACAGGAGCGGAATGAGCACCAGGACCACCATCGCGATCGGCGTCGGCGCGGGCATCCTCGCGATCGGCGCCGCGGTCGGCGTGGGCGCGCTCGCGGCGAACCTCGCGGGCGGACAGGACACCCAGCAGCAGGCCGGCTACGGCCAGGGTGGCCCTGGCGGCGACAGGGACGGCACCAGGCAGGGCCGGGGCGGTGTGGACACCACCCAGCTCGCCAGCGAGCTCGCCAGCAGGCTCGGGGTCGACCAGGCGAAGGTGGAGACGGCACTGAAGGAGGTCATGGCGGCCAGTCGCGCCTCCGGGCCGGCTTCGGGCCAGCCGAGCGGCGCGCCCACCGGCCAACCGAGCGGAAACCCCGCCGGCAGCCAGAACGGCCGCGGCGGCCAGTTCCTGCAGACCCTCGCGCAGGGTCTGGCCGACAAGCTCGGGCTCGACGAGGCGAAGGTGCTCGCCGCGCTCCAGGAGGTGTGGCAGGACCAGGGCGGCCCCGGCGGCGGGTGGGCGTCCGGGCAGCCGACCCAGAAGTAGATTCCCTGCCCGGGCACCCTGCGTGGCGGGATCCCCGCACGCCCTGGCGCCGACGAAGGTCCCCGGCCGGGCCGGGGACGGCGTCGGACTACTGCTCGGCGGTGTCGGAGCGGATGTCGATCCGCCAGCCGGTGAGCCGGGCGGCGAGCCGGGCGTTCTGACCCTCACGGCCGATCGCCAGCGAGAGCTGGTAGTCCGGCACGATCACCCTGGCCGCGCGGGCGGTGGCGTCGGTCACGGTGACTGATGCCACCTTGGCCGGACTCAGCGCCTGCGCAACGAACACCTTCGGGTCGTCGGAGTAGTCGATGATGTCGATCTTCTCCTCGTTCAGCTCGTGCATCACCGCACGCACCCGCTGGCCCATCGGACCGATACAGGCCCCCTTCGCCGACACGTCCGGGTTGTGGCTGACCACCGCGATCTTCGAACGGTGCCCGGCCTCGCGGGCGATCGCCTTGATCTCGACGATGCCGTGCTCGATCTCCGGCACCTCCATCCGGAACAGCTTCATGACGAGGTTGGGGTGGGTGCGCGAGACCACGACCTGCGGACCGTGCAGCTCACGGCGGACGCTGACCACGTACACCCGCAGCCGCTTGCCGTGGCTGTACTCCTCGCCGGGAACCTGCTCGGCCTGCGGCATGATCGCCTCGATGCTGCCCAGGTCGACCCGCACCGTTCGGGAGTCGCGGTCCTGCTGCACCACGCCCAGCACGATGTCACCCTCGACGCCGGCGAAGTGGCCGTACTTCTGCTCGTCCTCTGCTTCGCGGAGACGCTGGAAGATCACCTGCCGGGCGGTCGCCGCAGCCACGCGTCCGAACCCCTCCGGAGTGTGGTCGTACTCGCCGATCTTCTCCCCGGCCTCGTCCAGCTCCGGGGCGTAGACACTCACCTTCCCGGTACGCCGGTCGACATCGACGCGGGCTCCGGGAACCGCTCCGGGGGTCTTCTCGTAGGCGTTGAGCAGTGCCTCGGACAGTGCGTCGAGCAGCACGTCCATGCTGATTTCCTTGTCACGCTCCAGTTGCTTGAGCGCGCTCATATCGACGTCCACGTCACTCCTCCGCTTCTTCTTCGTCCTCGCCGGCGACCGGACGGTTCAACTCCACCTGCACCAGCGCCCGCTTCACCCCATCCAGCGGGATCCTCTGCGCGGTGCCGTCCACGTCCACATCGACCACATCATCGACCACGCCCAGCACCCGGCCGGTGAGCGTGCTCTCTGCGAGCGTGAACTCGACCAGGCGCCCGGTGTTGCGCCGGAAGTGCTTCGCTTCGGTGAGCGGGCGGCTCACGCCGCGGGAAGACACCTCCAGCGTGTACGGCCGACCCTTCGTGATGTCCGCCGCGTCCAGCACGCCGGAGAGTTCACGGGTGGCCTCCGCGATCTGGTCCAGCGACGGGCCGTGCCCGTCGGGGCCGTCGCCGTCGAGGAAGATCCGCACCACCGACCGCTTGCCCGCCGCCATCACCTCGAGCCGGTCGACCTCGAGCCGGTGGGCCGCGGCCACCGGAGCGACCAGGGCCTCCAGGTCGGTGGTGTTCATGGCCAGTCCTCGATCCGGTTGTGGGGATGCTGTTGTGTGCTGCGCGGGCGTTTGCCCGAGTCTACCCGGAATGCCCCGAAGAGCCCCGGGACGGCGACGCGCGCCGGGCCGACCGTCTCCTACCGGCCGGCCACGGCGACGAGGTAGTCGACGGCGTTCGCCAGTGGTACCCCGGTGCGCTCACCGCTGGCCCGGTCGCGCACCTCGACGAGGCCTTCGGCGAGGCCGCGACCCACCACGACCGAGGTCGGCATGCCCATGATTTCCGCGTCGGTGAACTTCACCCCGGGGCTGGCCTTGCGGTCGTCCAGCAGGACGCGGACGCCGCGGGCGTCCAGCTCCTCGGCGAGCTTCGTGGCAGCGTCGAGGATCTCCTCGCCCTTGCCGGTGGCCAGCACCTGGACGTCGAACGGCGCCAGGGCGCGGGGCCAGGCCAGGCCGCGGTCGTCACAGGTCGCCTCGGCCACGGCCGCCACCGCACGGGACACGCCCACGCCGTAGGAGCCCATGGTCACCGTGACCAGCTTGCCGTTCTCGTCCAGCACCTTCAGGCCGAGCGCGTCGGCGTACTTGCGGCCGAGCTGGAAGATGTGACCCATCTCGATGCCGCGGGCCAGGCTGAGCGGCCCGGAGCCGTCGGGGGCGGGGTCGCCGTCGCGAACCTCGGCCACGTCGAGGACGCCGTCGCTGGTGAAGTCACGCCCGCAGACCACGTCGACGGCGTGGGTGTCCACGACGTTGGCGCCGGTGATCCACGCCGTCCCCTGTACCACCCTCGGATCGGTCAGGTAGCGCACCTTCAGCGGCCCCTCGACGCCCAGGTAGGACCGGGCCGGCCCGCCGTCGAGCGCAGCGGGACCGATGTAACCCCTGACCAGGCCAGGATTGGCGGCGAAGTCCTCCTCGGTGACCGGGGTGGCCTCGGCGGGCGCGAGCGCCGCCTCGAGCCGCTTCGGATCGACCTCGCGGTCGCCGGGCAGCCCGACGACCAGCAGTTCGGACCTGCCGTCCGGCTGGACGAGCGTGAAGACGACGTTCTTCAGCGTGTCCGCCGCCGTCCAGGCACGGTCGGGGCGAGGGAACTGCGCGTTCGCGATGTCGACCAGCTCAACGATCGTTCCCGTGTTCGGGGTGTCCACGGTCCGGGCAGGGCCGATCCCGGACGCGTCCTGCGCGGGCGGAGCAGAGATCTGGACGGCCTCCACGTTGGCGGCGTACCCGGCGGGCGAGCGGACGAAGGTGTCCTCCCCGGTCGGCGAGACAGCCAGGAACTCCTCCGAGGCCGAGCCCCCCATTGCTCCGGACATCGCCTTCACGATCACGTATTCCAGGCCGAGCCGGTCGAAAATCCTGATGTAGGCCTGCCGGTGCGCCTGATAGGACGCCTCCAGCCCCGCGTCGTCCACGTCGAAGGAGTAGGAGTCCTTCATCACGAACTCGCGACCGCGGAGCAGGCCGGCGCGGGGCCGGGCCTCGTCGCGGTACTTGGTCTGGATCTGGTACAGCGACAGCGGCAGGTCCTTGTACGAGGAGTACAGGTCCTTCACCAGCAGGGTGAACATCTCCTCGTGGGTGGGCCCCAACAGGTAGTCGGCGCCCTTCCGGTCGGAGAGCCGGAACAGGGTGGCGCCGTACTCGGTCCAGCGGTTGGTCGCCTCGTAGGGCTCACGCGGGAGCAGCGCGGGGAACCGCACCTCCTGCGCGCCGATCGCGTCCATCTCCTCGCGCACGATCTGCTCCACCTGCTGCAGCACGCGCAGGCCCAGCGGTAGCCAGGAGTAGATGCCGGGGGCGGCACGGCGGATGTAGCCGGCGCGGACCAGCCAGCGGTGGCTGGGCACCTCGGCGTCGGCGGGGTCCTCGCGCAGGGTGCGGACGAACAGCTGGGAAAGGCGGGTGATCACCGGGCGATATTACCGACTCGGGTAGCCGTGCTCATCCCGGGCTCACGCGTGGCGCCAGTAGCCCTTCGTGATCACGGCCTCCGGCGGCAGCGCCCAGTGCTCGAGCAGCAGCGTCCGTGCGATCGGGACGACGGCGGACTCCGCGGCGACGAAGCCGAGCACGGAGCCCTCCGGACGGTCGCTCTCGCCCAGCGCGGCCAGGGTGTCGGCGAGGCTGTCGGCACCCCGGACCAGGACGGTCACGTGGGTGCCGGCGTCCGAGGGAAGCGGGACGAGTTCGTTCTCGGGGGCGACCTCGACGATCACCCGGGCAGGGGTGCCGGGGCGCCGGGAACGCAGGAACCGGGTGATCGCGGGGATGGCGGTCTCGTCGCCGGCCAGGAACCAGGCGTCCGGGTCGCCGGTGATCGCGTTGCTGCGCCGGGGCCCGGCCACGGCGACGCGCGAACCTGCCGGTGCCGTCGCCGCCCATTCGGAGCCCGGCCCGTCCCCGTGCACGACGAGGTCGAACTCGACCCAGCCGGCCACCGGGTCGGCGTTCAGGGGCGTGTACTCCCGGCTCGGCAACTCCCGCCACTCCTCCGGCGTCGCGGGCAGCGGGCCGTCCGCGGGGGCGAAGAAGAGCCGGACGTGGTCGTCGGCGCCCGGCGCGTGGAAGCCCCTCAGCCGGTCCCCTTCGAGGCGCACCCGCACGTAGCCTCGGGTGAGCCACTCCCTGGAGACGAGCTCCGCGGGTCGCAGGGCGGTGTCCAGGGGCACGGTCTCGAAGGCCGCGGGAGTGGTCAGGGTCATGGGGGTCCTTCGCTGGCGGAGTCGGGTGCTATTTAGGTTAGCTTCGCCTTACCAAAATCCACCAGCCGGTCTCGCGGTGCCGGGCAGCCCCGTCCGACCGCGCGGGGGCTGGCAGGATGACCGCGTGACCGAGACCCCGATCCCCGACGGCGCCCGGAGGGTCGCCGCGAAGCTGGCCGAACTGGGCCACCCGCACGACGTCGTGATGCTGCCGGTGACTGGCCGCACCGCCGCCGATGCCGCTACCGCGCTCGGCGTGGAACTGGGCCAGATCGCGAAGAGCATCGTGTTCCGCCGCAGGTCCGACGACAAGGCCGTTCTGGTGGTCACCTCCGGTGACTTGCGGGTGGACGAGAAGAAGGTGTCCGCGCTCGTCGGCGCACTCGGACGGGCGGACGCCGACTTCGTCAAGGCGTCCACGGGCTTCTCGATCGGCGGCGTCTCCCCGGTGGCACACAGGACCCCGCCGGTGATCGTCGTCGACCGGGAACTGTTCCGCTTCGGGCAGGTCTGGGCCGCGGCCGGCCATCCGCATGCGGTCTTCCCGCTCTCCCCCGACGAACTCGTCGCGCTCACCGGCGCCCCGGTCGAGGACGTCACCTGAGCGATCCGACAGGGTTCGGCACAACGGCCTAGAACAGGACCGTGGCGAACTCCCCCACCTGGTCGAATCCGACGCGCTCGTAGCAGCGGATCGCCCTGGTGTTGAAGTCATTCACGTAGAGGCACGCGGTCGGGTAGTCGGCCAGGACGTACTCGGTGACGCCGGCGACCGCCGCCTCGGACAACCCCCGGCCGCGCAGGGACGGGTCGAGCCAGACACCCTGGATCTGCGCCACCGGCCCGCTGCATGCGCCGATGTCGCTCTTGAAGACCACCCTGCCGTCCTGGACGATGCCGAAGGCGCGCCCCGCGTCGACCAGCCAGCGACAGTAGGCACGGTAGCTGCCGTCTCCGCCCACCAGCGGATCGGCGCCCACCTCCTCGGTGTACATCGCGACGGAAGCCGCGAAGTAGGACTCGAAGTCGGCCGGGGTGATCGGACGCACCCGGGTGTCGGCCGCGATCCTTGGCCCCTCGGTGATCGCCATCACGGGCTGGCGCGGACGCACCTCCCGCGTACGGCTGTACGCCTTGCCCCACCGCTCCCCCAGCGCCCGCCAGAACGGCAGCGTGAACCAGGACGGCCCCACGATCGACTGGAAGGTGCGGTACCGGCCGGCCGCCTCGACGAAGGCCGGCAGCGGCTCGGCGTCCGTCACCACCGGGACGAGGTTCGCTCCCACGTGCAGCAGTGCGGCGACATCGTCGCCCGGCCAGCCCCAGATCATGCCCGGCGAGCCGGGGTTGAGCACGCCAGCATCCAGGCGGGAGCCGACGAAGACGTTCGCGACCGGGTCCGCAGCGACCAGCCGCCGGGCCGTGGCGGCGTCCCAGCTGGTCAGGATCCGGGCGGACACGGGCTAGCCCACGGAGACTTCGACAGGGCCGGATTCGCCCACCGGCAGCTCGGCCGCGAGCCGGTTGGCCTCCTCGATCAGGGTCGCGACGATCTCGGACTCCGGGACCGTCTTGATCACCTCGCCCCTCACGAAGATCTGGCCCTTCCCATTCCCGGACGCCACCCCGAGGTCGGCCTCGCGCGCCTCGCCCGGCCCGTTCACCACGCACCCCATCACGGCGACCCGCAGCGGCACCTCCATGCCCTGCAGTCCTTCGGTGACCTCGTCGGCGAGCTTGTAGACATCCACCTGGGCGCGTCCGCACGACGGGCAGGACACGATCTCCAGGTGCCGCGGACGCAGGTTCAGCGACTCCAGGATCTTGATCCCGACCTTCACCTCCTCGGCCGGCGGTGCGGACAGCGAGACCCGGATCGTGTCGCCGATGCCCTGCGCCAGCAGCGCACCGAAGGCGACCGAGGACTTGATCGTGCCCTGGAACGCGGGCCCTGCCTCGGTGACGCCGAGGTGCAGCGGGTAGTCGCAGGCCTCGCTGAGCTGCTCGTAGGCGCGCACCATCACCACCGGGTCGTGGTGCTTGACCGAGATCTTGAATTCGCGGAAGTCGTGCTCCTCGAACAGGCTCGCCTCCCACAGCGCGGACTCGACCAGCGCCTCCGCCGTGGGCGCGCCGTACTTGGTGAGCAGCCGCTTGTCCAGCGAGCCGGCGTTCACGCCGATCCGGATCGACACCCCGGCATCGGTGGCGGCCTGGGCGATCTGCTTGATCTGGTCGTCGAAGGCACGGATGTTGCCCGGGTTCACCCGGACGGCCGCGCAGCCGGCGTCGATCGCGGCGAACACGTACTTCGGCTGGAAGTGGATGTCGGCGATCACCGGGATCTGGCTCTTCTTCGCGATGATGTGCAACACATCCGCGTCGTCCTGGCTGGGCACGGCCACGCGCACGATGTCACAGCCGGTCGCGGTGAGTTCGGCGATCTGCTGCAGCGTCCCGTTGATGTCGGTGGTCTTGGTGGTGGTCATCGATTGCACCGAGATCGGCGCGCCACCGCCGACCAGCACCTTGCCGACCCGGATCTGCCGAGTGGGTCGGCGCGGGGCGAGCACGGGCGGAGGGGTTGCGGGCATCCCGAGATTGACGGTCATCCATTCCTCGATCTGTCGGTGTCGGTGCCCGGGGGCACCATGCGCAGACAGCCTACCCAGCGGGCAGCCGCGGGAGCGGATGCGGTGCGGATCATGCGCAGAACTCCGGCCTCCGGGCAGGATGGACGCACAGCACAGCCCAGGGGGAACCGATGTCGCAGCGCACCGACCGGGACGCGGAGTTCACCGCGTTCCTGGCCGCCGACTCCGCGAGTCTGGCCCGCGTGGCGTTGCGCCTCACCGGCGACCCGGAGGCTGCTGCCGACCTGCTGCAGTCCGTGCTGGTGAAGACCTACCTCGCCTGGCCGCGGGTGGGCCCGGACCGAGCGCTGGCGCACGCCCGCGCAGCCATGGGCGCCCCCAGCGGCGGCGAGGAGCCCGACAGCGGGGATGTGGACGTCCCGCTGGACCCTGACCACGTCCTCGCCGAGGGCCACAACGCGCTCCGGGGCCGCCGGATGGGCTGGACGGTGGCGGGCCTGGCCGCGCTCGCCGTCGTCGCGTCCATCCTCACCCCGATCCTGATCGCCGCGACCGTGCCCCCGGCCCCCGGAGCATCCCCTGCCACGTCGCCCACGGCCCAGGCCACCCCTTCGGTGCGGCCGAGTCCGGTGCCGGAGCTCCTCGGAACCGTGTGGCAGGTGGCCGGCTTCGATGGCGTCGCGTTCGGCCCGTCCCGGACCATGACCGCGCGGTTCGACGGTGGCGTCGTCTCCGGGTTCTCCGGGTGCAACACCTTCCGCGGCAGCTACTCCCTCGACGGGAGCACGCTCGCGGTCGAGTCGGTCGCCTCGACCGCGAAGAGCTGCCCCGGCGCGGCAGGGAGGGAGGAGAGGGCGTTCCTGAAGGCCCTGGCGCGGGTCCGCGGCTACGAGGCCGGCCTGAACGGGCCTGTCCTGGTCGGCGAGGACGGGTCGCCGGTGGTGGCGCTGGTCCCGCTCACCCCGGACGCGACGACCTGGCGGCTGGTTGACCTGGCCGGGACGGAGCAGGTCGGCGCAGGCATCACCTTCACGGTCACCGGCGACCAGCTGAGCGGCGACTCCGGCTGCGGCGAATACGCCGCCGACCTCACCCGCGAAGGGAACGCCTGGACGGTGTCGAACCTCGCCCTCTCCACCACCGTCCGCTGCCCGGAGGCGGCGAACCGGCGCGCCACCCACTACCTCGCCGCGCTCGGCCAGGTGACCAAAGCCGAACTGGACCCCTTCCGGCTCACCCTGACCGGCCCCGACGCCAAGCTGTCGTTCGCCCCTGCCGCCGGCTGCCACCACGACCTGGCTGACGCCACCGGCGCGATCCGCCGCCGGCTGAGCTCGCCGGCACCGGGCGTCAGAAGATCTGCACCGGGCTGATGATGTCGGCCAGGATCAGCGCGACCCCGCTGAGCAGGAGCAGCCCGCCGACCGCGTAGGCCACCGGCAACAGCCGGGCGGTGTCGAAGAAGCCGGGGTCGCGGCGTCCGAACAGCGTCGCCAGCCTCCGCTTGGCGCCCTCGTAAAGGGCCCCGGCGATGTGGCCGCCGTCCAGCGGCGGCAGCGGGATGAAGTTGAACAGCGCCAGGAACAGGTTGACCGATGCCAGCAGCGACACGAATGTCGCGATCTTGTCCGGCCAGCTCACCTCACCGGAGGCGACGACCTGCCCGGCGACCGTGCTCGCGCCCACGATGCTGATCGGGTCGTAGGGACTGCGCGGCTGGCCGGTGACCATATCGGCAACCACGTTCCAGACCCTCGCCGGGAACTGCACGAGCGCGACGGCGCTCTGCGCGGTCATCGTCCACATGTCAGAGAGCACGTCGATGGGGCCGCCCCGGACCAGCGCGCGGTCGGGGCTGACGCCCAGCCAGCCCGCCTGCACCCGGGTGCCGGGGTCCAGGGTGCCGGGCACCGAGCTCACCACGGTGTGCACGGGGGTGAGGTTGACGGTCTGTCCGTTCCGCTCGACCGTGATCCGCGCCTCGCCGCCCAGGTTGGCCCGGATCAGGCCGCTGAGCTGGCTGTAGGAGCTGACCGGGGTGCCGTTGAAGCTCACGATGCGGTCCCCGACCTGCAGCCCGGCCTGGGCTGCCGGGGACTTCGGGTCCGAAGCGGAGCACTCGGTACGCGACGCGTCGGTGATGATGCACTGCTGGACGTAGGCGATCGTGGTCTGGGGACGCACGACGCCGTAGCCGGCGGTCACACCGAGGAGCAGGAAGAAGGCGATCAGCAGGTTCATCATCGGGCCGCCGGCCATCACGATCAGCTTCTGCCAGGTCTTCTTCTGGTAGAACAACCGCTGGTTCGCCACGTCATCGGGAGTGATGTCCTCCCACTCCGCGTCGCGCGCGGCGTCGGCGAAGTCGGCCAGCCGGGTGCGCCGCCGCCTGCCGTCCGGACGCGGCGGGTACATGCCGAGCAACTGGACGAACCCGCCGAGGGGGAAGCCCTTGATGCCGTACTCGGTGTCGCCGCGCCGGGTCGACCACAGGGTGGGCCCGAAGCCCACGAAGTAGCGGGGCACCCGGACACCGAACAGCTTGGCCGGCACCATGTGGCCGATCTCGTGCAGCGCAACCGAGACCATGATCAGCGTGAAGAACGCGATCCCGAAGGCGATCACGGTGAGGGTTTCCATTCAGTGCTCCTGGTCGATCCGGCTCGTCGCCGCAGCGCGGGCCCAGGCATCGGCGGCCAGCACCGTCGCCACACTGAGCGATCCGGTGACCGGCCGGGCGAGATGGGCGTCCACCACGTCGGCTACCACCTCAACGATGCCAGCAAAGTCCAACTTCCCGGCACAGAAGGCGTCCACGCAGACCTCGTTCGCCGCGTTGTACACCGCGGGGGCGAGGTCGTCGGCCTTCCCGCAGCGCCGGGCGAGTTCGACGGCGGGGAAGGCCTCGTCGTCGAGCGGCTCGAAGGTCCAGGTGGCAGGGCTCCCCCAGTCGCAGGGCAGGGCCGCGTCCTGCACTCGTTCGGGCCAGGCCAGCGCAAGCGCGATCGGCAGCCGCATGTCCGGCGGTGAGCACTGCGCGATCGTGGAGCCGTCCCAGAACTCCACCATCGAGTGCACCACCGACTGCGGGTGCACCACCACCTGGATCGCATCCAGGTCGACGTCATAGAGCAGACCGGCCTCGAGCAGTTCGAGGCCCTTGTTCACCAGCGTGGCCGAGTTGATCGTGATCACCCTGCCCATGTGCCAGGTCGGGTGGGCCATCGCCTGCTCCGGCGTGACCCCCCGCAGCTGCTCGCGGGTGCGGCCGCGGAACGGACCCCCGGACGCGGTGAGGATCAGTCGGCGCACCTCCTCGGCCCGGCCGGCGCGAAGCGCCTGCGCGAAGGCGGAGTGCTCGGAGTCGACGGCGATGATCTGGCCGGGCGCCGCCGCCTCAGTGACCAGCCGGCCGCCGATCACCAGCGACTCCTTGTTGGCGAGGGCGAGGCTGGTACCCACCCCGAGCGCCGCGAGCGTCGGCTCCAGCCCCGCGGCGCCGGTGATGCCGTTCAGCACCACATCGCACTCCAGTGCGGCCAGGCGCGTCGCCGCGTCCGGGCCCGCCCACACCTCGACACCGGGCAACTGGTCCGCGACCCGGTCGGCCGCCGCAGCATCGCCGACCGCGACCACAGCCGGACGCAACGCCCGGGCCTGCTCGCCGAGCCGCTCCACCGACGAGCCCCCCGCGGCCAATCCGACGACAGCGAAGCGTTCCGGTCGGGCCGACACCACGTCGATCGCCTGGGATCCGATCGATCCGGTGCTGCCGAGGATCACGACTTCACGCATGGGGCCCTTTCCGCCGTCCTGCCTACCGTTGCAGCTTATCCGCGGCGGATAGTGTGCTGTCGTTCAGCCGCCACGCGCAGGAGCAGCCCGATGCACGACGACCGTGTCCTCCTTGAACGACGCCTCGACCGTTTCGTGCGGGAGCGTCTGCAACCCGCGCTGTACGCACCCGGGCACCCGGTCACGGTCGAGCGCTGGGACGCCCCCGGCGAGCCCGTGTCGATCTACCGAGCGGTCGTCCAGGAGTTCGAACCCGCGCACCCCGGCGACGCGTGGGGGGCGCCGTGGTCCACCACCTGGTTCAGGCTCACCGGTGAGGTTCCGGACGCGCTCGGCCAGGCTCCCGGCACCGAACCCGAGCTGGTCGTCGACCTGGGCTTCACCGCCGACCAGCCGGGCTTCCAGGCCGAAGGTCTGGCCTGGCGGGCGGACGCGACGCAGGTGAAGGCGATCTCACCGCGCAACCACTACGTGAAGCTGTCCCGGCTCGGTACGGCGCTGGTCGGGGACCGGTTCACCCTCTATGTCGAGGCCGCGGGCAATCCGAACATCCTGCAGCTGCAGGACCTGCGTCCCGCCCTCAACGGAGACCCGGCCACGGCCAGCCGGGAGCCGCTGTACCGGCTGGGCGAAGTGGTGCTGGCCGAGCGTCGCACCGAAGTGGCCGAACTGCTCGCCGACGTCGCCGCGCTGGTCGGGCTGATGCACGAGCTGCCTCTGGACGCACCCCGGCGCCATCAGCTGTTGCGCGCGCTGGACGCGATGGTCGAGACGGTGGATCCCGACGACGTGCCCGGCACCGCTGCGGCCGGACGGGCGGTACTCGCGCCGGCGCTGGCTGCGCCTGCGGTCGCGTCCGCACACACGCTCGTGGCGACCGGCCACGCACACATCGACTCGGCCTGGCTGTGGCCGGTGCGGGAGACGATCCGCAAGTGCGCGCGCACGTTCAGCTCAGTGGCGGCACTGGCAGAGGACGACCCCGCCTTCGTGTTCGCCTGCTCGCAGGCCCAGCAACTGGCCTGGATCAAGGACGGCTATCCCGACCTGTTCGCGCGGCTGCAGGCACTCGCTGCGCGCGGCCAGTTCGTTCTGGTCGGCGGCATGTGGGTGGAGGCCGACACGAACATGCCGGGCTCGGAGGCGATGGCCCGCCAGTTCGTGCAGGGCACGCGGTTCTTCGCCGAGGAGTTCGGGACCGACTGCGAGGAGGTCTGGCTGCCGGACACGTTCGGCTACTCCGCCGGGCTGCCCGGGGTGTGCGTCGCGGCAGGGATGAAGTGGTTCCTCACCCAGAAGATCTCCTGGAACCAGACCAACAAGATGCCGCACCACACGTTCTGGTGGGAGGGCATCGACGGCTCCCGGATCTTCACCCACTTCCCGCCGGTGGACACCTACAACGCCGAGGTCTCCCCCGCCGAACTCGCCCACGCGGTCCGGAACTTCTCCGACCACGGCCGGGCATCGGTCTCGCTGCTGCCGTTCGGCTACGGCGACGGGGGCGGCGGGCCGACCCGCGAGATGCTGGCGTCCGCCCACCGCGCGGCCGACCTGGAGGGCTCGCCGAAGGTCGTCCTGGGCAGTCCGCGGGACTTCTTCGCCCGAGCGCAGGCCGAGTACCCGGACGCACCCGTGTGGCTGGGCGAGATGTACCTCGAACTCCATCGCGGGACGCTCACCACCCAGGCCAACACCAAGCGCGGCAACCGCCGCAGCGAGCACCTGCTGCGTGAGGCGGAGTTGTGGGCGAGCAAGGCAGCGGTCCGGGTCGGGTTCCCGTACCCGGCCGAGCGCCTGCAGCAGTGCTGGCGCACCGTGCTGCTGCAGCAGTTCCACGACATCCTGCCCGGCAGTTCGATCGCCTGGGTCTACGCCGACGCGGAACGGCACTACGCCGACCTCGCAGAGGAGCTCGAGGAGCTGATCGCCGACGCCCTCACCGCGCTCACCGGCACCGGCGAGGTCCTCCTGGTCGCCAACGCGGCCCCGCACGCCCGCGCCGGCGTCCCCGCACTCGGCGTGAACTCCTCGACCACCACCCCGCAAGCTGCAGTCGAAGAGCACCCCGACGGCACCTTCACCCTCGCCAACGAGCACCTCCGGGCCGTGGTGGACGCCACCGGCGAACTGGTCTCCCTGGTCGACACCGCCACCGGGCGGGAGGCGATCGCCCCGGATCGCCCGGGGAACCGTCTGGAGCTGTTCCACGACGTTCCCAACCAGTGGGACGCCTGGGATATCGACGAGTTCTACCGCCGCGGTGCCGTGCCCACCGAGCCCGGCACCGCCGCCCTGGACGAACGGGACGGGGAGCCGGTCATCACCATCCACAAGCAGGTTGGCGACTCAACGGTCACCCAACAGATCAGCCTGCCCCCAGGCTCACCCGCACTCGTGATCCACACCGAGGTCGACTGGCAGGAACGGCAGAAGCTGCTCAAGCTCGGCTTCGGCCTCGATGTCCGCGCCGACACTTCCGCAGCGGAGACCCACTTCGGCCACTATCGGCGTCCGACCCACACCAACACCAGCTGGGAAGCCGCCCGGTTCGAGTTCTGCGCGCACCGCTGGCTGCTCGTCGACGAACCCGGCTACGGGGTTGCCATCGCCAACGACGCCACCTACGGCCACGAGGTCACCCGCGACGTCCGCGCCGACGGCGGCACCACCACCACGGTCCGGCTCTCGCTGCTGCGCTCGCCCATCTACCCCGACCCCGAAGCCGACCGCGGCCGGCACGAGTTCACCGTCGCCGTCCGACCGAACGCAGGCGCCCCGGAGGCCGTCGAACTCGGCTACCGGACCAACCTGCCGCAGCGCCTCGTCCGCGGGGAGAACCCGGTCCAGCCAATGATCACCGTCGACACCCCCGGCATCGTCGTCGAGGCGGTCAAGCTCGCCGAGGACGGCTCCGGCGACGTGGTGGTGCGGCTCTACGAAGCCCACGGACGCCGCACCTCCGGCGTGGTCACGCCAGGCTTCGACGCCGCCTCCGTCGTCGCCACCGACCTGCGTGAACGCACCGTCGACACACCGGGCGTGACCCTCGACCCGACCAGCATCCGGCTCGCCCTGCGCCCGTTCCAGATCGTCACGCTGCGCTTCGCCCGCACCCCGACCGCCGATCCGGCGGAAGCCCTAGCCGCGGAGGCCGATCCGTCATGAATGAGGAGCGGAACGTCTTCGGCGAGCCGCTCGAGCCGTGCGGCGACGACCCGGTCACGGGCTTCTACCGGGACGGCAGCTGCACCTGCGGCCCTGCCGCCGCGCAACACCTGGTCTGCGTGCTGGCGACCCGGAAGTTCCTGGCGCACCAGCGCTCCCTCGGCAACGACCTGACCATCCCCGGACCGGGCTTCCCTGGCCTGAGCCCCGGCGACCGCTGGTGTGTGGTCGCGCAACGCTGGGCACAGTCCTACGCGGCCGGAGTGGCGCCGCCGGTGGTGCTGGCGTCCACGAACCTGCACGCGCTCGACGTGGTGCCGTTCGAGATCCTCGCCGAGTTCGCGGCGGACGTCCCCGACGACCCGGGTTCGCTGGCATGACCGCGCCGGCGCCGGACGGCGGGATCGAGATCGAATCGCTCGACCAGCTCGACGAACGGCTCGCGTCCGGCAAGGGCCTGGCCGAGTGCTCCCTGCAGTCGCTGGACCTGACCGGGCACGGCGAGGCTCTGCTGGCCGCGGACGTGACCCGTGCGATGTTCCTGGGCTGTGATTTCGGCCCCGGTGTGGAGCACGCGCTGGAACGGCGGGGCGCCCTGGTCTTCCCCACGCTGCCCGATCTGCCGTTCAACCCCTACCGCTCGGGGCTCTACACCGCCGACGAGTTGTACGCCGGCCTGGAGTCCGGCTACCGCTACACCCTGGACGCGCGGAACTACCGGTGGTGGAAGTACGTGGGACGGCATCGCAGCCTGACCAGCGAGCTCGCCATGACGCTGCACGACCACGCGATCTCCGAGGCGCTGGACGACGTCGGCCTGCAGGGCGCGGTCGGGGTGATGGGCGGCCACCAGCTCGTACGTGGGGCGGAAGGGTACACCGGGGCGGCGCGGCTGGGGCGGGCACTGGCCGCGTCCGGTCGCACGGTGATCACCGGCGGCGGCCCGGGCGCGATGGAGGCGGTGAACCTCGGCGCAGCCCTGGTCGGGACGGAGGCCGAGCTCGATGCGGCGCTGGCCCTGCTCGCCGAGCGTCCGCGGTTCGCAGAGGACATCGCATCCTGGGTGGGCGCCGGCATGGCCGTCCGGGATCGCTGGGAGCTCGGCGGGCGCAGCTACGGCATCCCGACCTGGCTGTACGGGCACGAACCGCCGAACGTGTTCAGCGCGGGGATCGCGAAGCTGTTCTCGAACGCGATCCGCGAGGACGTCCTGCTGCGGCACGCCTCCGGCGGCCTGGTCTGCCTGCCGGGCGCGGCAGGCACGGTGCAGGAGGTCTTCCAGGCGGTCACGCCGCGGTTCTACGCCGCGCCCGACGAGCCGATCCCGCCGCTGGTGCTGGTCGGGATCGACTACTGGACGCGGGTGCAGCCGGCCTGGCCGCTGCTCACCGCCCTCGCGGACGCCCGTCCGATGGCCACGGCGATCCACCTGGTCGAGACCGCGGCCGAGGTGCCGGCACTGCTCGGCTGAACGAGCCGCGCGCCACCCTCACCGCGTCCGCTGAGGAGCGGGCGAGGAGCCAGCCGGCGCCACGAGCGCCCTTCAGCCCGCCGCGCGCCTGATCAGCTCGATCAGCTTCCTCTCCTCTGCCGGCCCGATGGTCGTCAGCGCATAGGAGGTCGGCCACATCGCGCCGTCGTCGAGCTGTGCGCCATCGTTGAAGCCGAGCGTGGAGTAGCGCGCCTTGAACTTCGAGGCCGGCTGGAAGAAGACGATCGCCCTGCCGTCCCGGTTGTAGGCGGGCATTCCGTACCAGGTCTTGGGCGCCAGCTCGGGTGCGTGCTCGCGCACCAGCGCGTGCACCTTCTCGGCGAGAACCCTGTCGTCGCCGGTCAGCTCGGCGATCTTGGCGACCAGGTCGGCCTCATCCTGGGCGGCCTTGTCCGCTGTGCCCTTCCGCTTCTTCTCCGCCTTCAACTCGGCGGCGTACTCTTTCATCGCCGCCCGCTCCTCTGCGCTGAAGCTGACCTTCTCGTCCGTGGCCATGTTGTTCCTCTCGTCCGTTGTCCGGCAGCCAGTCTGCTCTGACAACCTCGGGCTCCGCTTCTCCATTCCTGCCCGATGAGAGTGACAGTGGCGGGTGCTTGGATGGACACATGTTCGAATACGTCGAGGTGGCCGGGCTGGACGCCGGCGCTGCCCTGGCTGTACTCGAGCGGGCGCGGGCGGCCAGGCGTCGAGCCGAGGTGCAGGAGGCGCTGGCGATGCTGCAGGTCGTGCGGACGTACCGGCACCAGATCCCCACCGACAAGGTGCAGCTGGCTGGCGAGGGCACCGGGCTGGCCCCACGCTGCGGCCCTCAGCGGCCAGGTCGGCCGCCCCAGCCCGCGGGCCGGGAAAGCCCCTTACGCGCCCTGCGCGGCCAGCTGGCCGCAGGCGCCGTCGATCTCGCGGCCACGGGTGTCCCGGACGGTGACGGGCACTCCCCGCGCCTCCAGCCGGTGCACGAACGCGGCTTCGTCCTTGCGGCGCGACGCTGTCCACTTCGAGCCGGGCGTGGGGTTCAGCGGGATCAGGTTCACATGCACCCACCCGTAGCCGTCGGTGCGGGAGTCGGCCGAGGCTCCGGCCGTGGCCAGCACGTCCGCCAGCGCGTCCGCCCGCCACGCCTGGTCGTTCACGTCGCGGATCAGGGCGTACTCGATCGACACCCGGCGTCCGGTCGCCTCGAAGTAGCCGCGCGCCGCTGCGACCACCTGGGTCACATTCAGGCGGGTATTGATCGGGCACAGTTCGTCGCGCAATTCGTCGTCGGGCGCGTGCAGGCTCACCGCGAGAGTCACCGGCAGGCCCTCGGCGGCCAGTCGCCGGATCTGTGGCACCAGACCCACCGTTGACACGGTCACCCCGCGCGCGGAGATGCCTAGCCCTTCGGGGGCGGGCGCGATCATCGTGCGCACCGCTCGCAGCACCGCAGGGTAGTTGGCCATCGGCTCGCCCATGCCCATGAACACGACGTTGTTGACCCGGCCCGGCCCGCCGGGAAGCTCGCCGTCGCGCAGGCGCCGCGCCGCGTCCATCACCTGGGCGAGGATCTCTGCCGTGCTGAGGTTGCGCCGCAACCCACCCTGTCCGGTGGCGCAGAACGGGCAGGCCATGCCACACCCGGCCTGGGAGGAGATGCAGACGGTGGCCCGCTCCCTCCCCGAGCCGCTCGCGGCCACCCCCGGCACGCCGTAGCGCATCAGGACGCTCTCCACCAGCGACCCGTCGTGCAGCCGCCACAGGGTCTTCACGGTCGTGCCCGCGTCCGCGCGCTGGTCGCGCACCCGCTCCAGCAGCGATGGCACGAACCGATCCGCGAGCACCGCCCGCTCTGCCTTCGGGATGTCCGTCCACGTCTCCGGATCGGACTCCAGCCGGTCGAAGAGGTGCCGGGTGAGCTGCCCGGCCCGGAACCGGGGCAGGCCCAGTTCCGCGATCGCCTCGGCACGCTGCGCCGCGTCCAGGTCAGCCCAGTGTTTCGGGGGTCTGCCCCGTCGGGGTGCGCCCAGCCGAAGCGGCACCGTCCGGCCAGCCTCGGCGTGCGCGATCGACTCGGCGTAGGCCGACTCCTCCTGCGGAGTGAGCCCGCTCACCAGTTGATCCCTGCCAGAACGAACACAAGCCAGGCCGCCGGGGCGGCCACCAGTGTCGAATCGAGCCGATCCATCACGCCGCCGTGCCCCGGCAGGATCGAACTCATGTCCTTGATCCCCACATCGCGCTTGATCAGCGACTCGATCAGGTCGCCCGCCGTACCGGCGAACACCACGACCACCGCGAGGATCAGGCCGAACCACCACGCCTGGTGCAGCACCCACACGCTCAGCCCGATCCCGAAGGCGCTGGCCAGCACGACCGACCCGGCCATGCCCTCCCAGGTCTTCTTCGGGCTGATGTTCGGTGCCATCGGGTGCTTCCCGATACTCGCCCCCGCCGCGTAGCCGCCGACGTCACTTGCGACGATGCACACGAACACCGCGACCGTCTTCGCGACCCCGTGCTGCTCGGCGAGGATCAGGCCAACGAAGGACGCCAGCAGCGGGATGTAGCCGATGATGAAGACGCTGGCAGCGCTGTCCCGCACGTAGTTCTCGGCGCCGCCGAACATCCGCCAGACCAGTACGAGCAGTACGGTGCCGCCGATCGTCCCGAGCAGCACGATGTGCCAAGGCAGCCGGGTCACCGGTTGCAGCACCGCGGCCGCGTACGAGCCGCCGATGATGAAGATGTTGCCGAGCACGACCGGGACCACGGCGGACGTCATCCCCACCCGCTTCAGCGCCCCGTGCACCTCGTAGGCTCCGAGGCTGGTCAGCAGCA
Organism: Actinobacteria bacterium HGW-Actinobacteria-5; assembly: GCA_002843035.1. Lineage (GTDB taxonomy): Bacteria > Actinomycetota > Actinomycetes > Propionibacteriales > Propionibacteriaceae > Propionicimonas. The sequence goes on from PHEV01000010.1 coordinate 19,748, forward strand.
CCAGGAGCACGATGAACCCGACCGGCCACCAGGTCAGGGTGATCACCACGTAGATGAACAGGGCGAGGCCCACCCCGATGGCTGCAGGCAGGTCTCTTCCGGCCCGCGACGTGCGCGGGGACGGCTGCTGGTCGCTGTCGGCCAACTCAGACCTCCAGGAGTTCGGCTTCCTTGGCCTTCAACAACTCATCGACGAGCTCGACGTACTTCTTGGTGACGGCGTCCAGCTGCTTGTCGGCGGAGCGGGCGTCGTCCTCGCTGACCTCCTTGTCCTTGACCAGCTTGTTCACCGCCTCGATCGAGTGACGGCGGACGTTACGGACGGCGACCCTCGCCTCCTCTGCCTTGTGCCGGGTGACCTTGATGTACTCCTTGCGCCGCTCTTCGGTGAGCTGCGGCATGACCAGGCGGATCACGTTGCCATCGTTGGCAGGATTCACGCCCAGATCGGAGTCGCGGATGGCCTTCTCGATCCCGTGCATCGCTCCGCGGTCGAACGGGCTGATCAGCACCGTACGGGCCTCCGGCACCTGGAAGGTCGCCAGTTGCTGCAGCGGCGTCGGCGCGCCGTAGTAGTCCACCATCAGCTTGCTGAACATCGCCGGGTGGGCGCGTCCGGTGCGGATGGCGGCGAACTCCTCGCGAGCATGGTCGACGGCAGCCGTCATCTTGTGCTCGGCGTCCTTGATGATCTCCGGGATCACGTCGTCCCTCCCCTTCTCGTTCCCCTGCACCCCGGTCTAGGCGTGCAGCGTGGTTCCGATCTTCTCACCTGCGACTACCCGGGCGATGTTTCCCCGCACACCGAGGTCGAAGAACACCATCGGCAGCTGGTAGTCGCGGGCCAGGCTGACCGCGGTCGCGTCAGCCACCTTGAGGTCGCGGGCGAGGAAGTCATCGTAGGTGAGGTCTTCGAACTTCTTCGCGTCCGGGTTGGTCCGCGGGTCGGAGTCGTAGACCCCGTCCGTACCCTGCTTCGCCATCAGCAGCACCTCGGCGTGGGTCTCCAGGGCGCGCTGGGCGGAGACCGTGTCGGTGGAGAAGAACGGCATCCCGGAGCCGGCGCCGAAGATCACCACCCGACCCTTCTCCATGTGCCGGATCGCCCGCAGCGGGACGTACGGCTCGGCCACCTGGCCCATCGCGATGGCGGTCTGCACGCGGCTCGCGGCGCCGGCCTTCTCCAGGAAGTCCTGCAGGGCGAGGCTGTTCATCACCGTGCCGAGCATGCCCATGTAGTCCGCCCGGGCACGGTCCATGCCGCGCGTCTGCAACTCGGCGCCGCGGAAGAAGTTCCCGCCACCGGTCACGATCGCGACCTGGACGCCGGTCGCCACCACCTCGGCGATCTCCCCGGCGATGCCGGCGATCACGTCCGGGTCGACGCCCAGCTTGCCGCCGCCGAAGGCCTCACCGGAGAGCTTGAGCAGAACACGGCGGTACGGGCTGGTCATGGCTTCTCCTCGTGGCAGGCGGATTCAGCTGTCGTCGGCGGGGGTGCGTGCCCCACCTTAGTGGCAAAAGCCGGAGCGGCCGTCCAGCAGTGCTGGACGGCCGCTCCCGGGTTCTGCTCAGGCGCCGGCTGCGAACCGGACGAAGCGCTTGACCTCGACGCCGTTGTTCTTCAGCAGCTGGCCGACGGTGAGCTTGTCGTCGGAAACGCTGGGCTGCTCGACCAGGCAGACCTCCTTGAAGAAGCCGCCCAGACGACCCTCGACGATACGCGGAATGATCTGCTCGGGCTTGCCCTCCTCGCGGGCGGTCAGCTCGGCGATCTTGCGCTCGTTGGCCAGGACGTTGTCGGGCACCTCGTCGCGGGTGACGTAGGCCGGGGACATCGCTGCGATCTGCATCGCGATACCGCGGACGAACGTCTCCTCGCCACCGACGTACTCGACCATCACGCCGACCTGCGGAGGCAGGTCCTGGGACCGCTTGTGCAGGTAGACGGTGACCGGGCCGTCGAAGGTGGCCGCAGCGGCCAGCTCGAGCTTCTCGCCGATCTTCGCACTGAGCTCGGCGATCGCCTCCGCCACGGTCTTGCCGGACGGCAGCGCAACGGCGCTGGCCGCCTCGACCCCGTGCGCACCGGCCGCGTCCACGGCCTTCGCGATGTCGTCGGCCAGGGCCATGAACTCGGCGTTCTTGGCCACGAAGTCGGTCTCGGCACCCAGCTGGATGACGGTCTTGCCGGCCGAGGCCACCAGGCCGTTGCTGGCGTCGCGGTCGGAGCGGTTGGCCATCTTCGCCTGTCCGGTCACCCGGAGGATCTCGATGGCGGCGTCGAAGTCGCCGTCCGCCTCGGTGAGTGCCTTCTTGGCGTCCATCATCCCGGCGCCGGTGGCGTCGCGGAGCTTCTTGACGTCCGCGGCAGTGATCGTTGCCATGTTCTCGCTGGTTCCTTACTTGGTCTTCTTGGCGGGCTTCTCAGGAGTGGCGGGTGTCGCCTCGGCGGCAACCTCGGCTGCAGCCTCGGTGGCGGAGGCTGCCTTCACCTCGGGCTCTGCCGGAGCCGGCTCCGCCGCAGCAGCGTCCTCGGCGACCGGCTCGGCCGGAGCCCCCTCGACAACCGGAGCCTCCTCGACAACCGGAGCCTCCTCGACAACCGGGGCCTCCTCGACAACCGGAGCCTCCTCGGCTTCGGCAGCGACCTCCGCCACGGCGGCGTCCACCGCGTCGGCCTGCTGGTCGGCCTGCAGGTCGCTGCCCTCCAGCGCCTCGGCCTCGGACACCGGGGCTTCCGCGCCACCGCCGAGCAGGTCGCGTTCCCAGGCGGGCATCGGCTCGGCCTCTTCACCGGACACGGCGCCGGCGGAGCGGGCCAGCAGGCCCTCGGCCACGGCGTCCGCGAGCACCCGGGTGAGCAGCGCGACCGAACGGATCGCGTCGTCGTTGCCCGGGATCGGGAAGTCGACCTGGTCAGGGTCGCAGTTGGTGTCGAGGATGCCGACGATCGGGATCCGCAGCTTGCGGGCCTCGTCGATCGCCAGGTGCTCCTTGTTGGTGTCGACCACCCAGATGGCCTGCGGCAGCTTGTGCATGTCGCGGATGCCGCCCAGGGTCTTGGCGAGCTTGTCCTTCTTGCGCTTCTGCTGCAGCAGTTCCTTCTTGGTCAGCCCGGACGCGGCGACATCGTCGAAGTTGAGGCCCTCGAGCTCCTTCATCTTCGCGATCCGCTTGCTGATCGTGCCGAAGTTGGTCAGCATGCCGCCCAGCCAGCGCTGGTTCACATAGGGCATGCCCACGCGGGTGGCCTGCTCGGCGATGGCCTCCTGGGCCTGCTTCTTGGTGCCGATGAACAGGACCTGCCCGCCCTTGGCGACGGTGTCCTTGACGAAGGAGTACGCGGAGTCGATGTAGGACAGCGACTGCTGCAGGTCGATGATGTAGATGCCGTTGCGCTCGGTGAAGATGAACTTCTTCATCTTCGGGTTCCACCGGCGGGTCTGGTGCCCGAAGTGGACGCCACTGTCGAGCAGCTGGCGCGTGGTGACGACGGCCATGGCCGTTCCTTTCTGCGCGAGCCCGGGCACGCCCGAACCCACTTGGGTTCTCCGGACCGAGATCTTCGGTCCGCCTGATGCAGTCGCCGGTGACCCACCCATCGCTGGGACCACGGGCCCGGCCCGCCTCGCGGCGGTGGGACTGCATGCGAAGTCGCCCCGGATCTGCCGGAACGCTGGGCACATTCTACGCAGCGTGAAGGCGGCACCGCCAAACCGGACCCACCCGTTGTCCACAGCCCTCGACTTGTCCACAGCACGCACCGCGTCGTGACCACCCGACCGTCCGGTTGCCGAAGCTGTCGGCATGGCGAAGATGAGGGCGTTGGCCGGGTTACTGCTGGCGGGTTGTCTGTGGGCGGTCGCAGCGGCGCCGGTGGCCACGGCCGCCGGACGGGCGGTGCTGCCCATGGCCGGCCCGGTCGTGCGCGGTTTCGACCCACCCGACCAGCCTTGGCTGTCCGGTCACAGAGGGGTTGACCTCCTCGGCGCTGTCGGCACCGAGGTTGTGGCGGCGATGGCCGGCCGGATCGTCTTTGCCGGGACGGTGGCCGGACGCGGGGTGGTGGTGGTTTCGCACGGGGCGTTGCGCACCACCTACCTCCCGGTCCGGCCACTCGTCTCGGTCGGCACGGCGGTTCAGGCCGGTGAGGTGATCGGACGCCTGGTCGCCGGCCACTCCTGCGCCGGCGGCAGCTGCCTGCACTGGGGGCTGAAGCGTGGTGCGGAGTACCTCGATCCGCTCAGCCTCCTCGACGACCCCGAAGTGCGACTGTTGCCCGCCGACGCGTCGGGGCGGGTCGCGGCGCTGATCGACTTCCGCGACGCGGCGCTCAGCGGCGGGCAGTCGGTGCCGGGCGCGCTCAGCCGGCCGGTGCCAGGGGGATTCGGCTCCCCGTTCGGACCGCGCCTGCACCCGATTCTCCACATCTGGAGGATGCACAACGGGCTCGACCTGCACGCCGCGTGCGGCGACGCCATCCACGCCGCGGCCCCCGGCCGGGTGGTCCGGGTCAGCTCCGACCCGGAGTCCGGGCACCGGCTGGAGATCGACCACGGCACCCTCGGCGGGCACCGCCTGATCACGATCTACCTGCACGCCACCGGCTACTCGGTTCACGTCGGCCAGACCGTTCGCCGGGGCGAGGTCGTGGGCAGAGTGGGTTCGACGGGCCTCTCCACCGGGTGCCACTTGCACTTCGCGGTGAAGGTCGACGGGCATTACGTCGATCCGGAGCGGTTCCTCTCGTAGGGTGGCCGCATGCAGCTCAGAGTCGGCATGGTCACCACGGACTCCCCCGATCCGCTCCCGCTCGCCGAGTGGTGGGCGGGCCTCCTCGGCGGCACGATCACCGAGAACACCGACGGCTGGTTCGTGGTGGTGAAGGCCGCCGCGACCACGCTGGCCTTCCAGCTGGTGGACGATCCGACTCCGGGCAAGAACCGGGTTCACCTCGATCTGTTCACCGACGACCTGGCCGCGGCGGTGGTCGCTGCGCGGTCTGCCGGGGCACGGCAGGTGGCCGAACTGGAGGAGGGCGGCGTGCACTGGTTCACGTTCGCCGACCCCGAGGGCAACCTGTTCGACGTGGCGCAGGCCTGACCAGCGGCGACGCTGTCGCTCAGGCCCTGGGGTGCGCCTGCTGGTAGGCGCGGCGCAGACGCTCGCCCGACACGTGGGTGTACAGCTGCGTCGTCGCCAGCGAGGAGTGCCCCAGCATCTCCTGCACCGAGCGCAGGTCTGCCCCTCCCTCGAGCAAGTGCGTGGCCATCGCGTGCCGCAGCCCATGCGGGCCGAGCTCCGGTGCGCCCGGAACCGCCGCGAGCGCACGGTGCACGATCCGGCGCACGACGCGCGGGTCGATCCGTCCGCCGCGGTCACCGACGAACACCGCGCGCCCTGCAGCCGGGCGGGCCAGCCGCGGGCGGACGTCCAGCCACGCGGCCAGGGACCGCAGCGCCGGAGCTCCCAACGGCACCGTCCGCTGCTTCCCACCCTTGCCCAGCACCCGCAACAGGCCGCGCTGGGCGTCGAGGTCGCCGGTATCCAGCCCGGCGAGCTCGGAGACCCGGATCCCCGAGGCATACAGCACCTCCACGATCGCCAGGTCGCGGCAGCGGGCCGCCCGCTCGTCGGGAGTCTCCGCGTCATCGACCCGGGCGGCCAGCGCGTCTAGCGCCTCCCGCGCCTGGTCGGCCTCGACCGTCGGAGGCAGCCGGCGATCGACCTTCGGTGACCGCAGGGCCTGCGCGGGGTCGGCCGGCAGCCGCCCCGTCCGCGCCGCCCAGGCGAAGAACGTCCGAGCCCCCGCCGCCCGCCGCTGCAGCGTCGCGCGATCCGCCCCGGTGGCGTACTGGTTCGCCAACCAGGTGCGCAGGTCGCCCAGTGTCACGTCCGCGGGATCGCCCTCCCCCACCCGCGCCAGGTGCCCGAACAGGTTCACCAGGTCACCGGTGTACGCGCGCACCGTGTGCCCGGAAAGGCCGCGTTCGAGCCGGAGGTGAGCGGCGAACGCGTCCACCAGGGCCGCGGCCCGCGGCGAGAGCTCCTGGGCTTCCACGGGGCCAGCGTCCCCGCGCGGGGCGGCTGGCGCAAGCGCACCCGCCGCACGCCCTAAGATGTCGCACCGGAGAACAGGAGCGCTCAGGTATGGGGATCGAGGAGTTGACCAGCGGCGGAACGCTGCTTCGGATCACGCGGTGGGGAGAACCTGTGATGCACGCGAAGACCCGCCCGGTGACCGACTTCAACGACGACCTCCGCACCCTGGTCCGGAACATGTTCGCCACCATGGAGGTCGCCCGCGGGGTCGGGCTCGCCGCGACCCAGGTGGGCTCCGACCTGTCGCTGTTCATCTACGACTGCCCCGACGCCGACGAGATCAACCGCGTGGGGGCGATCTGCAACCCGGTCGTCACCCTTCCCGAGGGCGACTCCCGCAACCTGGAGTCGGCCGAGGAGGGCTGCCTGTCGCTGCCCGGCGCGTTCCAGCCGCTGGCCCGGCCCGACAAGGCCACCTGCACCGGCGTCGACCCGTGGGGCCAGCCGGTGACCGTGCACGGCACCGGCCTGCTGGCGCGCTGCCTCCAGCACGAGACCGACCACCTCAACGGGACCGTCTTCGGCGACCGGCTCTCGAACCGGCTGCGCCGGAAGCTGTACGCCCAGCACGAGGAACTCGCGCACCTCTACCCTGCTGAATGGCCCCTGGTACCGCGGAAGACCTCCGCGGGCGAGTAGCCCTCAGGCCAGCACGTAGCCGGCGATCGCGCTGGCCGCGGCCACATTGAGCGAGTCGACCCCGGCCCGCATCGGGATCCGCACCACGGCGTCCGCGGACGCCACCCAGCTCCGGCTCAGCCCATGACCTTCGGTGCCGAGCAGAACCGCCAGCCGGTCGTCAGGACCCAGCGAGCCCGCGAACGTGGCCAGGTCCACCGCGTCGTCCCGCAGGGCGAGCGCCGCCACCCGGAACCCCGCCTCCCGCAGCAGCGGACCGATCGGGACCCCGGCGTCGAGGCGCGCCCACGGCAGGGAGAAGACCGTGCCCATCGACACCTTGATCGAGCGTCGGTACAGCGGGTCGGCGCAATGGGCGCTGACCAGCATCCCGTCCCAGCCGAGGCCCGCAGCGTTCCGGATGATCGCCCCGACGTTGGTGTGGTCGACCAGGTCCTCCAGCACCATCACCCGCCGGCCGGCGAGCACGTCCGCGACGCTGTGCCGGGCCACCCGGTACAACGAGCCCAGAGCACCGCGGTGCACGTGGAAACCGGTGACCTGCTCGGCCAGCGCCTCGCTGACCAGGTAGACCGGCACGTCCAGCGGGTCGAGCACATCGGCGAGCCCTTCCAGCCAGCGCTCGGCGAGCAGGAACGACCGCGCGGGGAACCCGGCCTCGAGCGCGCGGCGGATCACCGTACTGCCCTCGGCGATGAAGATGCCCTGCTCGGTCTCGAGCAACCGGCGCAAGCTCGCCTCCCGCAGCCCCACGTAGTCGGCCAGCCGCGGGTCGTCGGCGGTCTCGATCGGGATCACAGTGGCCACGCCGAGATTCTAGGGACGCCGGCCCGGTCACTCCGGGCCGGGCCCGAGGCCTAGGATGAGCCGCGATGTCCTGGCTCTCCCGTCTCCCGATCGACAAGTTCCTGCTCGCCATCATCACGGCGGCGGTGCTGGCGTCGGTCTTCCCCGCGACCGGGGTCTGGGTGGACGTGCTCGACGTGGCCACAACGATCGCGATCGGCCTGCTGTTCTTCCTCTACGGCGCTCGGCTCAGCCCCTCGGAGACCCTCGCCGGCCTGCGGCACTGGCGCCTGCACGTGACGATCCTCTCGTTCACCTACCTGCTGTTTCCGGTACTCGGCCTGGCGATCGTGGCGATCGTCGGCCCGACTGTTGGGCCCAGCCTCAGCTCAGGACTGCTCTACCTGACCCTGGTGCCGTCCACCGTGCAGTCATCGATCGCGTTCACCTCGATCGCGAAGGGCAACGTCGCCGGTGCCGTGGTGAGTGCCTCGGCGTCCAACATCCTCAGCGTGTTCCTCACCCCCGCCCTGGCCTGGCTGCTGATGAGCAACACCGGACGGGTGGAGTTCACCACCTCCACGATCGTCGACATCATGCTGCAGCTGTTTCTGCCGTTCGTGGCCGGCCAGCTCTCCCGGCACTGGACGGCCCGCTTCGTGAATGCGCACCCTCAGCTGAAGCTCGTCGACCGCGGTTCGATCGTCCTGGTCGTCTACTCCGCGTTCTCTGCGGGCATGCGCGAAGGCATGTGGACGCAGACCTCGTGGACCTCGCTCCTGGTCGTGCTGGGCGTCTGTGTCGTGATCCTCGCGATCATGCTCGGCCTCACCTGGTGGACGGCGCGCCGGCTCGGCTTCAACCGCCCGGACGCGATCGCGATCCAGTTCTGCGGCACGAAGAAGTCCCTTGCCAGCGGGCTGCCGATGGCGGGCGTCCTGTTCGCGGGCCAGCCGCTGGGGCTGCTGATGTTGCCGCTGGTGCTGTTCCACCAGGCGCAGCTGATGGCCTGCTCGGCCCTCGCCGGACGGTACGCCCGGCACTCAGCGGAAGCGGAGGTCGGCGAACACGGGTGAGTGGTCGGACGGGACGATCCCCGTCCAGGTCGGCACCCGGAGGCCGCGAACCCGCTGCCAACCCACCCCGGGACCGGACAGCACCGCCCACGCGCGCACCGTCGTCCCCTTCGGCACCCAGACGTAGTCGATCCGCCGATCGGTGCGCCGCACGACCTTCGCGACCTCCACGCCTGCGACGCGTGCCGTCATCTGCTGCAGCGAACTCGCCCGCGGCACGTCCGAGGCGTCCTTCTCCGCGACCCGGCGCGCGTCCACGAGCCCGGCCGCAACGAGCTTGTCGAGGTGGTCGCGATACACCGGCCGGGTCTCGTCGTCGCGGGCGTTGAAGTCGCCCAGCAGCACGAGTGGCTCGTGCAGCCCCGGGTCGAGCCTTCCGAACAGGTCGACGAGCCGGTCGATCGCCAGCGAACGCGTCGCCGCGAGTTGCGGCGACTGCCACGCGTGGGCGTGCAGGTTCAGCACCAGCGCGGTGCGTCCGGACCCACGGTCGCGCACCCGGACCCAGTCGACGTAGCGGTCCAGGATCGCGCCCTGCTCGCCGGCGGTGTTCACCCGTTCGCTCCCGGACGCGGCGACCGCGAACCGGCTGGTCCGCAGCGCGATCGCGTGGTTGTCCGGCCCGGGCAGCCAGGTGTAGCCGGGCAGGTGCTGCTCGATCCAGGTCGCGGACTCCGAGCCATTGACGAACTCCTGCAGGCCGACGACGTCGGGATCGGCGAGCTCCACCTTCGCGACCATGCCGGGAGCACGCGCCATCGGGGTCAGCTCGTCCCGCGCGATCAGTGGGAACCAGTCGTCGGGAACCGGACCACCCAGCACGTTGTAGGTCATCGCCCGCAGCGACATCGCTGGCCCGCCGAGACGGGCGCCGGTGGGCACGGCAGGTGAGGACGGGGCGGCCGCCCCGGCCGGCGTGCAGGCGACGAGGAGAGCACAAGCCAGGATGATCGGCCACATCCGACCCCGGCGCCGTCCCTCCACGCTCGCAGGCTACCTCGCTCCCGAACCCCGACCGCACCGTACGATGAGCGCGTGAGCCGCCCCGCCAGGTACGCCAAAGGACTCGCCAAACGCGAGGAGATCCTCAACACCGCCCTCGAGGTGATCGCCCGCACCGGCTACGGCCGCACCTCGGTCCGCGAGCTGGCCTCGGCGGTGGGGCTGAGCCAGGCCGGGCTGCTGCACTACTTCGCGTCCAAGGAGGAGTTGTTCGCGGAGATCCTGCTCAAGCGCGACCGGGTCGACCATGACCGCAGCGAGCCGGAAGCGGGCTCAGAGATCGCGGCGCTGGCCAGCATCGTGCGGCACAACGCCGAGGTTCCCGGGCTGGTGCAGCTGTACGCGCGGTTCTCGGTGGAGGCCACCGAGCCCGGACACGCCGCGCACGAGGCGTTCGTTCGCCGCTATGCCGAGATCAGGGCCCTGCTCTCGGACGAGATCACCACCCGCCAGCAGGCCGGGACGCTCTCGCCCGAGCTGGACGCGCGCAAGGTCGCCAACCTGCTGATCGCCGTGTCCGACGGACTGCAGGCGCAGTGGCTGCTCGACCCCGACTTCGACATGGCCGACCACCTGGACTACCTGATCGACCTGCTCGGGCTCGGCCGTCCGGCCGAGGGCTGACCGCTACTGCTGCGGCTCCGGTTCGGGCTCGACCGCCGGCGCCGGGTCCTGCGCCACCGGCTCGGGACCGGATGTGATGGCGTTGCCGAGCTCGGTGGCCAGCCGCGCCGCGCGCCGTCCCTCCAGGGCCTCCGCTTCCGCGATCGCCTTCTTCACCGATTCCGCGGAGTTGGCCTCGTCGACCTTCTTCTGGGCCTCGATCTCGGCGAACACGTCCACCGGGTCGGGCGCGGAGAACTCGGTCTGCTCGTCCTCCTCGACACCCTTGATGCCGGCCGTCATCGCGTTCCCGGCCACCTGGCCGAGACCCTTCATGGCGTCGTTCAACTCGCTGGGAATGATCCACACCTTGTTCGACTCCCCGCGGGCGAGGTTCGGCAGCATCCGCATGTACTGGTAGGCCAGCAGCGACTGGGTCGGCTTGCCCGCGTGGATGGCGTTGAACGTTGTGGTGATCGCCTGCGCCTCGCCCTCCGCGCGCAGCATCGCGGCCTGCCGGTCGGCCTGGGCCCGCAGCACGGCGGACTCACGTTCGCCCTGGGCACGCAGGATGGAGGCCTCGCGGTCGCCGGAGGCGGACAGGATCATGGACTGCCGCTGGCCCTCGGCGGTCAGGATCGCAGCCCGCTTGTCACGCTCGGCCCTGGCACCCTTCTCCATCGCGTCCCGGATCGTCGCGGGCGGCTCGATCGAGCGCAGCTCGACGCGGTTCACCTTGATCCCCCACTTGCCCGTGGCCTCGTCCAGGACGGCCCGCAGCTTCTGGTTGATCTCCTCGCGGCTGGTCAGCGTCTGCTCCAGGTCCAACCCGCCGATGATGTTGCGCAGCGTGGTCATGGTCAGCTGTTCGATGGCCTGGATGTAGTTCTGGGCCTCGTAGGCGGCCCGTACCGGGTCGACCACCTGGTAGTAGATCACCGAGTCGATGTTGACCATGAGGTTGTCCTCTGTGATCACGCCCTGCGGCGGGAACGGCACGACGGCCTCACGCATGTCCATCGTGTAGCGCACGGCGTCGATCACCGGCACCAACAGGTGCGGACCTGGCTCCAGTGTCCGGCGGAACTTGCCGAGCCGCTCCACCACCCCCACCTGCTGCTGGCGGATGACCCGCACCGCACGCAGCAGCACGGTCACGACGACCAGCGCGATCAGGATCCAGAGGATCGCGAAGAAGTACTCCATAGTCTTTCCTTCCGGGTGGGATTCAGGGCAGGGCCAGGTTGCGCGGGTACACGATCGCGATCGCGCCGTCGATCCGGTACACCTCGACCTCGGTGCCGGCCGGAATGGTGCCCTCCACGCTGTGGGCGGTCCACACCTCGCCCGCGACCTTCACCTCGCCGGTACCGGACGTGATCTCGGTCAGCGCGATGCCAGGGCTCCCGACCATCTTGTCAACGCTCGAGCGGTAGCCCGGCAGCGCGCGCACCTTCCGCAACAGGGTGGGACGCGCCAGGGCGAGCATCGCCACCGCGACGACCACAGCCCCGGCGATCTGCACCCACAGCACGCCGGGGAACGCGAGAGCGACCAGGCCGCCGGCGAGCGCGCCGGAGGCCAGCATCAGCAGGGTGAAGTCCAGGGTCATCAGTTCGGCGACGCCGAGCAGGGCGGCCAGGGACACCCACAACACCCACAGGTGTTCAGCGAGCCACTCCATTGCGCATCACCTTCCTGCCCCCATCATGCCAAGTACCCCGAAGAGTTCCCGGTCTTCCCGCAGATCCGGTCCGCCGTTCAGGCCAGGCGCGCCGGCGGTGGCCGGTGCGCAGCCCGGGCTGCGGCCCGCGCCGACCAGCGCCCGTCGGTATGGCTGATGTCGAGCAGGATGTCGAAGGTCGCGCTCAGCCGCGGGCTGGTCAGCACCTCGCCGATCGGCCCGGCCGCGACGATCCGGCCATGCTTGAGCAGCAGCGCGTGAGTGATCCCGATCGGGATCTCCTCGACGTGGTGGGTGACCAGGACGGTTGCGGGAGCGAACGGATCGGAGCAGATCTCCGACAACGTCCCGACCAGCGCCTCGCGTCCGGTCAGGTCGAGTCCCGCCGCAGGCTCGTCCAGCAGCAGCAGTTCGGGATCGGTCATCAACGCGCGGGCGATCTGAACCCGCTTGCGCTCCCCCTCGCTGAGGGTGCCGAACGTGCGGTCCGAGAGGTGGTCGACCTGCAGCTGCTGCATCAGCAGCCTGGCCCGGTCGTGGTCGAGCTCGTCGTAGGCCTCACGCCAGCGTCCCATCACGGCGTAGGCGGCCGAGACCACGACGTCGGAGACGCGTTCGGTGCGCGGGATCCGGTCGGCGAGCGCTGCGGAGGTCACCCCGATCCGGGGACGCAACTCGAAGACGTCCACCCCTCCGAGCGTCTCGCCGAGGATCGACGCCCTACCCCTGGACGGGTGCCACTGCGCGCTGAGCACCTGCAGCATGGTGGTCTTGCCGGCACCGTTGGGGCCGATCACCACCCAGCGCTCGCCCTCCTCCACCGTCCAGCTCACGTCGTTGAGCAGGGTCGCCCCGGAACGGACGATCGAAACACCCTGCAACTCGACGACGCTCATGCGGCCAAACTTACCGATTCCCGCGCGCCGAACCGTCGTGTACGCGCGGGGATCCCTCCGAAGTCAGGCGCCGGTTGAGTGCAGGCCGCCGTCGACGTGGATCATCTCGCCGGTTGTGGCGGGGAACCAGTCGCTGAGCAGGGCGACCACCGCCTTCGCGGTCGGGTCGAGATCCCGGGGATCCCAGCCGAGTGGCGCCCGGGTTCCCCAGATCGCGTTGAACTCCTCCGAGCCCGGAATGGCCTTCTTCGCGATGGTCTCCAGCGGGCCGGCGGCCACCAGGTTGCAGCGGACGCCGTCAGGCCCGAGGTAGCGGGCGAGGTAGCGCGACGTGCTCTCCAGTGCGGCCTTCGACACGCCCATCCAGTCGTAGGTGGGCCAGGAGACGGTCGCGTCGAAGGTCATCCCCACGATCGAGGCCTTCTCCGCGAACAGCGGCTTGCACGCCATGGCCAGGCTGACCAGGGAGTACGCAGAGACGTGCACGGAGAAGCCGACGTCGCTGAACGGCGTCGAGAGGAACTTGCCGCCCAGGGCGGTCTCCGGGTTCGCGAAGGCGATCGAGTGCACGACGCCGTCCAGGTGGTCGAAGTGCTCGCCGAGACGGTCGGCGAGGGTCTCGAGGTGCTCGGCGTTGCTCACGTCCAGCTCCAGCAGTGGCGGCTCGGGATCGAGCCGGCGCAGCACGCGGGCGGTGAGGCTCATCGCACGGCCGAAGTTCGACACCACGACGTTGGCGCCCTCCGCCTGGGCGATCTCGACCACGCGGTAGCCGATCGAGGTGTTCATCGTCACCCCGGCGACCAGGATGTTCTTTCCCTCCAGGATTCCCATGTCGATGCCCCTCAGTGGCCCATGCCGAGGCCGCCGTCGACCGGGATCACGGCGCCGGAGATGAAGCCCGCCTGCTCCGAGGCGAGGAAGGCCACCGCGGAGGCCACCTCGGCCGGCTGGCCCAGCCGCGCCGCCGGAATGGACGCCAGGTACTTCGCGATCACGTCCTCGGGCAGCACTGCGGTCATGTCAGTCTCGATGAAGCCGGGCGCGACCACGTTGGCGGTGACGCCGCGGCTGCCCACCTCACGGGTCAGCGAGCGGGCCATGCCCACCATCGCCGCCTTGGAGGCCGAGTAGTTCACCTGGCCGGCCGATCCGTACAGGCCGACCACAGAGCCGGTGAACACGATCCGGCCCCATCTGCCCCGGATCATGCTCTTCACGGCCCGCTTCGCGACCCGGAAGGCGCCAGTGAGGTTCACGTTGATCACCGCGTCCCAGTCCGCGTCCGTCATGCGCAGGATCAGCGTGTCCTTCGTGATCCCGGCGTTCGCGACCAGGATCTCGACCGGGCCGTTCGCCTCCTCCGCGGCCTGGAACGCGGCCTCGACCTGGTCGGCGTCAGTCACGTTGCAGGTAACGCCGAGGGCGCCCTGCGGAGGCTCGCCGCCCATGTCGAAGCTGGCCACCCTGTGGCCGGCGGCCAGGAACCGTTCGACGATCGCCGCGCCGATGCCCCGGTTGCCACCGGTCACGACCACGCTGCGGGCAACTTCATTCGTTGAGGTTTCAGTCACGGCCGCAACGGTAGCGACAACCCTCGCGGCGCGACAGCGCCGACACGGCGGAAGTCCCCATGCCGACATTTGTAGGATCCCGACAATCTCGACCCGCCGCGGGTCGCGATGGCCCCGGGTGCGGCGGACGCGGGCCCTCGGCCTAGTCTTGTGGGGTGAGTCCGGCCAAGCTGCGCAAGCCGGCGCTGATCACCAGCGCCCGGTTCGGCAGGACGCTGGACACCGACGCCCGCCGTGTGCGCTACCTGTGGACGATGGGCGTCCGGGTGGCCTGCTTCATCGCCGCCACCCTGACGCCGCTGCCGTGGAACCTGTTGCTGCTCCTCGCCGCCGCCGTCCTGCCCGCCTTCGCCGTGATGCTTGCGAACGCGATCGACCAGCGCAGCCTGCCCGAGCCCGAGCAGGCCGAGACCGAGCGGCCGGCGCTGCCCGGGGCCGAGACCGTCGGCGGCACGGTGGAGGACGAATGATGCTGCTCTCCGCGCCGATGGGCGCCCAACCCGGTGGACGCCGACTGTGGCTGCGCTGGCTGGCGCTCGCTGTCTTCGTGGTCGCGCTGGCGATCGCGTTCGTGAACCTCGGCTTCTGGCAGCTCGCCCGGCTGGACCAGCGGCGGGCCATGAACAACTCGGTGGTCGCCCACGAGAACTCGACCCCGGTGAGCTTCGATTCAGTGTTCAACCGCACCATCGTCGAGGCCGACCAGTGGCAGCGGGTGAGCGTGCAGGGCAGCTTCGACGCCGAGCACCAGTACCTGGTCCGGTACCGCTCGAACGGCGAGCAGTCGGGCTATGAGGTGATCACCCCCCTGCACACGACCACGGGTGCATGGGTGCTCGTCGACCGCGGCTTCGGGGTGAAGCCCAACGACGCCGACTACCCGACCACCCTGCCTGCTCCCCCCTCCGGCCAGGTCAGCATCACCGGCTACGTCCGCCGCGACGAGCAAGGTAGCCAGGACGCGATGACACCGGTACAGCCGTCCAACACGATCCGGCTGGTGAACTCGGCAGCCCTGGCGGCCACCCTGCCGTACCCCCTGGTCAACGGCTTCATCTCCGTGATCGAGATCACGCCGGCGCAGCAGGGTGAGCTGGTTCCCGTGCAGCCTCCGGCGCTGACTGAGGGAAATCACTTCTCCTATGCGATTCAATGGTTCACGTTCGCCGGAATGGCCGGCGTCGGACTGGTGGTGCTGATCCGTTCGGACCTCCGCGCTGCCCGCCGTCCAGCAGCTCCGCAGTCCGGCGGGGAAGAGGAGACCTGATGAGCAGGATCTGGGTCGTTTCGGTGGGGCTCGTCGCCCTGCTGGCCGCCTGTGGTTCGACGACACCGGCCGGCCCGGCCGCAACCCCCGCGCCGACGCTGGCGGGGACGTCGTGGACCGTCACGGCGATCAACGGGACCGCGCCGATCAGCGGGAACGAACCCACCATGGAGTTCAGCGACACCACCGTCACCGGGTCAGCCAGCTGCAACCGCTACAACGCCGCCTTCACCCAGGACGGGTCGAAGGTGACGATCACCCCTGGCGTCACGACCGCGATGGCGTGCGGCGCGGACGTGATGACCCAGGAGCACGCCTTCACCGTCGCGCTCACCCAGGTGAGCGGCGCCCGCACCACCGGCGAGGGCGCCGAGCTCACCGACGGCGCCGGAACGGCCGTGCTCAGCCTGGCCAGGATCACCGACAAGCCGCTCGAGGGCACCACCTGGACGCTGACCGGGATCATCAGCGGCGAGACGGTGGCGTCCCCGGTCGCGGAGAGCACGGTGACCCTGAAGATCGCCGACGGGCAGCTCTCCGGCAAGGCGTGCAACACCTTCCGCGGCTCCGTGACCTCCGCCGACGGCAGCTTCAAGGCCGGCCCGCTGGCGAGCACGAAGATGGCCTGCGCCTCGACGGAGCTCAGCAAGCAGGAGACCACCGTGCTGGCCACGCTCCAGTCCGCCACCGGCTACACGATCAAGGGCAACGAGCTGACCATCACCGCCGACGACGGCACCGGCCTGGTCTTCACCGCGAAGTAACCGGTGGGCATCGAGGCCGGGCTCGATCTGCTGGCCTGCCCCCGCTGCGGGAGCGGGCTGGATCTGGTCGCCGCGGGCGCCGGACGCGCGCTGGCCTGCGCGTCCGGCCACTCCTTCGACGTGGCGAAGCAGGGCTACGTGAACCTGCTGGGTGGTCCCGAGCCGGGCAACGCCGACACCGCGGCGATGTTGGCCGCGCGGCAGCGCGTGCACGCGTCCGGGTTGTTCGAGCCTGTGGCAGCGGAAGTCGCGACCCACCTCGTGGGCCGGCCCCGCGTGCTCGAGGTGGGGGCGGGCACGGCGTACTACCTGGCCCGGGCCCTCGGCGACGACGACGCGGGCGTGGGGATCGCACTGGACGTGTCGAAGGCCGCTGCCAGGGTCGCCGCCCGCGCCGACCGCAGGATCGCCGCCGTGGTCGCGGACGTCTGGTCCGCCCTGCCGGTCGCCGACCACTGCCTGGACGCCGTCCTGTGTGTCTTCGCGCCCCGCAACCTCGCCGAATTCGCCCGGGTGCTGCGTCCGGACGGACGGCTGGTGGTCGTGACGCCGAGGCCCGAGCACCTCGCCGGCCTGCGCGATCGGCACGGGCTGCTCGAGGTGCCGGCGGGCAAGGCCGACCAGCTCGCCGCCGCGGCGGCGGAGTTCTTCGAGCCGGTGGCCAACTCCGGTCTCGTCCGGGCCGCCGACGTGGACGCTGCGCTGGCCGCGGACGTGATCGCGATGGGCCCGAACGCCTTCCACCGCGTTCCCGACGACGTCACAGCGGGCAGCATCGTCGTCGCCGTCAACATCCAGGTCTTCCGACCGCTCGCTCCCACCGCCGCCTGAGCAGGTCCCCGGCCCGGGCTCGCGTCGCGGACGGCACGGAGCGCGATCGCCGGATTTCCTGCAAGATGGCCCCTGTGACCACCTGGCCGAGCGCGGAAGCGGAGCGACTGCTGGCCGACCTGGTCACCCATCTCGGCCCACAGTTCTCGCACGCCCAGGCCCTGCGCCGCGAGCTGCACCGCCACCCCGACCTGAGCGGGGCCGAACGGCCGACGGCCGAACGCCTCCGTCACGCCCTGCCGACCCTGAAGCCCCACCGCGTCGCCGACACCGGATTCCTGGTCCGGGTGGGCCCGCCGGGGCCCTCCATCGCACTGCGGGCCGAGCTCGACGGCCTGCCGGTCGCCGAGCGCACCGGGGTGGAGTGGGCCTCAGCGAACGACGCCATGCATGCCTGCGGCCACGACGTCCACATGGCGGCGCTGTGGGCGCTGCTGCAGGCCGCGCGGCACGTGGACCTGCCGGTGGGCCTGGTCGGGCTGTTCCAGCCCCGCGAGGAGATCCAGCCGTGCGGCGCCGAGGACGTGGTGACGTCCGGCCTGCTGGCCGAGCAGGAGGTGCGGGCCGTGATCGGCGGTCACGTGCAGCCCCGGGTGCCCGCAGGCGTGGTCAGCCCCGGCGTCGGAGCGGTCAACGCCGCGGCGGACCAGTTCGACATCACCGTGCACGGCCAGCCGGGTCACAGCGCCTACCCGCACGTCGCCCTCGACCCGATCCCCGCCCTGGCCGCGATCGTGCTCGGACTGCAGGAGCTGGTGGGACGCACGATCGACCCGATCCACCCCGCGGTGATCACGGTCGGGCGCATCCACGCAGGGACCGCGCCCAACATCATTCCCGAGAGCGGCTCGGTACAGGGCGTGATCCGAACCATGAACGAGGCCGACCGCACCCATCTGCATGCGGCGATCCGGAGGCTGGCCGAGCACACCGCCGCCGCGCGCGGGGCCCGCGCTGAGGTCGACATCATCGTCGGCGATCCGATGCTGAACAACGATCGGCGCCTGGTCCAGTTCGTCGACCCGCTGCTCACCCACCTCGGCCTGCCGGTCGCGCACGAGCCGTTCCGCTCCTGTGGCGCCGACGACTTCTCCCACTACTCCCGGATCGCGCCGATCCTGATGATGTTCGTCGGCACGGGCGGCCCTGCCGGCAGCGGCCGGCATCGCGTCGGACTTCACCACCCCACGTTCCTGCCGCCGGAGGAGTCGATCCGGCAGCTCGCGCTGGCGCTGGCCGCGGGTTACGTGGGCGCGGCCCAACTCGCCCGCTGACGCCCCGTCCCGACGCGCCGGATCAGACGGCCTCGGCGAACGCCTCGGCGAGGATGTCCATGGCCTCCTCGAGCAGGTCGTCGGAGATGACCAGCGGTGGCAGCATCCGGATCACATTGCCATAGGTGCCACAGCCCAGCATGAGCAGGCCGCGGCGGGCACAGCCGGCGAGGACAGCCTTGGTCAGCGCGGCGTCCGGGGTCTTCGAGCCGTCCGGACGCACGATCTCGACGGCCATCATCGCGCCTCGCCCCCGCACCTCCCCGATCTGGGGGTGGATGGTCGCGAGGTGGCCCAGTCGCGCCGACAGCGTCGTGCCGATCTGCCGGGCCCGTCCCGCGAGGTCCTGGGCACGCATCATCCCGATCGCGGCCAGCGCTGCCGCGCACGAGATCGGGTTGCCCCCGAACGTGCCGCCCAGCCCGCCGACCACCGGGGCGTCCATGATCTCTGCCCTGCCGGTGAGGGCAGCCAGCGGCAGCCCGCCGCCGAGGGCCTTCGCCGTGGTGACCAGGTCGGGCACGATCCCCTCGTGTTCGCTGGCGAACCAGTCGCCGGTGCGGCAGAACCCGGTCTGCACCTCGTCGGCGATGAGCACCACGCCATGCGTGGCGCACCAGTCCGACAGCAACGTCA
>PHEV01000011.1 GCA_002843035.1 Actinobacteria bacterium HGW-Actinobacteria-5
GCCCTTGGGCAGGCCCGCCTCGATCAGCAGTTCCATCATCCGCATCGAGGTCTGCGGCACCATCGAGGCCGCCTTGAGCACGAAGGTGTTGCCGGTGGTGATTGCGAACGGGAGCATCCAGCCCATCGGGATCATTGCCGGGAAGTTGTAGGGAGCGATGCCGACGAACACACCCAGCGGCTCGCGGAAGGACACGGTGTCGTAGCCGCGGGAGATGTTCATCGTGGTGTCGCCCATCATCAGGTAGTGGGTCGAGCAGGCCAGTTCCACCACCTCGATCGCCTTCAGCACGTCGCCACGCGCCTCGCCGACGACCTTGCCCATCTCGGTGGCCAGCAGGACGCTCAGCTCGTCCAGGTGCTCGTCGAGGAGCTGCTTGAACCGGAACATCAGCTGGATCCGCTGCGGGATCGGAGTGTTCGACCAACCCGGGAAAGCCCTGGCAGCGGCGGCGACGGCGGAGTCGACCTCCGCCTGCGTGCACTGCGGCGCCTCGGCGATCTGCTCACCGGTCGACGGGTTCATCACCGGCATGTACTTGCCGGTCTTCGACTCGCGCCACTCGTTGTCCACCAGATAGCGCAGCCGCTTCAACCGGGCAGCGCTCTCGGTGGTCGCCGTGACGGCCTCATTGGTCAACGACATCGGGGGTTCCTCTCTCCTCGGCCCGATCGGGCCCTGTGTGGTGGTGACCACACCGCATCGGTGTCACAGCGGTGGGACGGACGGGGCTAGGCGGTTGTGGTCAGGCGTGGGTCGACCGACTGGCCGGCCCAGGTCTGCCGGACCCAGGCGTGAGCCGGGTCGTCGCAGATCAGCCAGGCCCGGGTCGCGCCGGGACCGGCCATCACGTTCAGGTAGTACATGTCGTAGCCGGGCGGGGCGGTTGAGGGTCCGTGCCAGCCGTGCGGCACCAGCACGACGTCGCCGGAACGCACCTCGGCCAGTACGTCGATCGGCCGGGAGTCGGTGCCGTAGACCCGCTGGTAGCCGAAGGCGCTGCCGGCACCCGGGGCGTCCGGCTCGGTGCGCAGTTCGAAGTAGTAGATCTCCTCCAGCGCGGTCTCGACGCCCTCGTGCTCCTCGTCGTGCTTGTGCGGCGGGTAGCTCGACCAGTTGCCTGCCGGCGTGATCACCTCGCACGCGATGATCGAGTCCGCACCGAGCACGCCCGGCACCCCGAAATTCCGGACGCGCCGGCTGGCCGGGCCGGCCCCGCGCAGTTCGTCGGGCACGTCCGCGGCGGGCAGGTGGCTCACCGGCAGCGCCTCGCGGGCCGTGGCGGAGCAGAGGGCGTAGCGCCCCCCTTCGGTGCTGGTCAGGGTGAACGTCGCGTCCCTGGGGACGTAGAGAACATCGGTGGCCGCGCTGAAGACGTCCGGACGCCCGGCGAGCACGAACGCCTGCTCCCCCACCGTGACCCTCGCGCCACCCGCGAGCGGTACGACGATGTACTCCAGACCGCCGGTGACGACCGTCCGCGACTCCCCCGCAGCCAGGTCGGTCACCTGCAACCCCGTGTGCGCCCAGCCGTCAGCGGCACCCGGAAGGATGCTGGTGTCGTACTCTGCATCGGCGGTCGTACCGGCCGGGTACACCCACTGGCTCATGCCACTCCCTTGTGGATCGGTCGTTGATGGACGAGGGCCGCGGCCACGTCGACGGCCTTCGCCACGTCGTCGTCTGCCGGGTAGAGCAGGGCGCGGCCGATCACCAGGCCGACCGCCACCGGATGGTCGAGCGCGTGCGCCCACTCCGCGTACGCCGCCTCCGGGTCGCCGACCGGATCCCCGCCCAGCAGCAGGCTGGGCAGCGTCGTCGAGTCGAGTACCCGGTGCATCCCGTCCACCACCGGCAGCTTCAGCCAGGTGTGCGAACTGGTCGCACCGAGCCCCGCAGCGATCTGGATCGACTTGATCACCGCGTCCGGGTCGAGCACGTTGCGGACCTTGTCGGGGGCGATCCGGACGGAGAGGAAGGGCTCGACCATGGCCATCAGGCCACGACGGGCGAGTGCGGTCACGGCGGCGCCGGTCGATTCCAGCACCCGCGCGGTGTCCTCGTCCTCCAGGCAGATCCGGGTCAGCATCTTGCCGCCGTCCAGGCCGTTGCCGGCGAGGGTGTCGGCGTCGTAGCCCGTCCACCGGTCGTCGAACTCGAATTCCGCGCCCTGCAGGCCGCCGCGGTTCATCGACCCGATCACGACCTTGCCCTCGAGCAGGCCGGCCAGCAGCAGGTCCTCGAGGATGTCGGCGGTGCCGAGGACGCCGTCCACGCCGGGCCGATCGAGCGCGGTCGCCAGGCGGTCCAGCAACTCGGCGCGGGAGGCCATCGCCGTCGCGTTCCCGCGCACGCCGAGGGCGCCGCGCGCCGGATGGTCTGCCGCGACGATCATCAGCCGGCCGTCTGCCGGACGCTCGGCCCGGCGGCGGTTCCGCCAGGCGCGCGTGATCGCTGCCGGATCTGTGGCTCGGGTGCGGGTCAGGGCCGTCGTGTCGACGTGGATCATGCGGTTCACACCCCACGCTCCTGCAGCAGTGCCTCGACCTCTGCCTCGGTCGGCATGGCGGTCGAGCACTCGAGCCGCGACGCGACCAACGCGCCGGCGGCGTTCGCGAACCGGAGGGTGCGATGCAGGTCCCAGCCGTTGAGCAGGCCGTGGCAGACGGCGCCACCGAAGGAGTCGCCCGCCCCGAGCCCGTTCACGACCTTCACCGTGACCGGGGGGACCTCCACCTCCTCGTCCGCGGTCATCGCCAGCACGCCCTTCGGCCCCTGCTTGACGACGGCCAGCTCGATGCCCCGCTCCAGCAAGGCCTTCGCCGCCCGGTGCGGATCGGTCTCGCCCACAGCGATCCGGCACTCCTCGCGGTTGCCGAGCGCCACCGTGCAGTGCGACAGCGCGATCTCGGCGTGCCGGGACGCTTCTGCCTCGGTCTTCCAGAACATCGGCCGGTAGTCGAGGTCGAGGACGGTCAGGGCCTTGCGGTCGCGGACGCGCCAGGCGGCCAGGTGGGCCTGCCGGCTCGGCTCGGCGGACAGCCCGGTCAGGGTCGCCCAGTAGACGCCGGCCTCGGCGATCTCGCGCAGCGGCAGGTCGGTGACCTGGATGCGCAGGTCGGGGGCCTGCGGGTAGCGGTAGAAGTAGAGCGGGAAGTCGTCCGGAGGGAAGATCTCGCAGAAGGTGACCGGGGTGGGCAGCCACGGGTCGGTGCCCACGAAGTCCGTGGAGACGCCCAGCGCGGTGAGCTTGGCCCGAACGAAGCGCCCGAACGGATCGTTGCCGGTCTTGGTGATGATCGCCGAGCGGTGGCCGTAGCGGGCGACGGCGACGGAGACGTTGGTCGCGCTGCCGCCGAGGAACTTGCCGAAGGAGGTCACGTCCTCGAGGGGTACCCCGATCTGCGTCGGGTAGATGTCCACCCCGACGCGGCCGATGCACACCACGTCGTAGATGTCACCCATGAACACGTTCCTTCGATCCTCCGGGGCGGCGGTGCCCGTGGATCCAGTCTGCCCAGTGCCCCACATCCATGTCAAGATTTGTAAGGACAATAGATTATTCGGGCAACCGGCGTTTACTGTGTCCGCGCAGGCAGCCTTTCGGATATGGTGCCCCCATGGCTACCCAGATCCAGGTCACCATCGACCGGAACAGCCCAGTCCCGCTGTATCACCAGCTGGCCGAGCAGCTCGCTGCGGCCATCGACACCGGGGTGCTGAAGCCTGGTGACGCCTTCGAGAACGAGCTGTCGCTGGCCGACCGTCTCGATCTCTCCCGTCCGACCGTCCGGCGCGCGATCGTCGAACTCGTCACGCGCGGCCTGCTGGTGCGGCGCCGCGGCATTGGCACGACTGTCGCCAACGAGGTGATCCACCGCCGCAACGAGTTGACCAGCCTCTACGACGACCTGCGCCGCAACGGACGCGAGCCCCTGACCGAGGTGCTCGAGTTCAACGCCGACTTCGTCGACCAGCGGGCCTCCGGCATCCTCGGGCTCGAGCCCGATACTCCCCTGGTCTACCTGGAGCGGCTGCGCTCGGTGGCAGAGGGCCCCATGTCGATCCTGCGCAACTGGCTGCCCCCGATGTGGGCCGACCTCGACCTGGGCGAACTCACCAACCAGGGCCTCTACAACATGATGCGCGCCCGTGGCGTCGTGCCGGCGGTCGCCCACCAGACGATCGGTGCCCGTCCGGCCGAGCCGGACGAGCGCAAGCTGCTGGGCCTGGACAAGAACGATCCCGTGCTCACCATGTCCCGCCGGGCCTATGACTCCTCCGGCGCGCCGGTGGAGTTCGGCGACCACTGCTACCGCTACGACCGCTACCTGTTCGACATCACGGTTTACGCCAGCTGACCACCAGCGACGATCCGGGGCCGCCAGCGCCGCGCCGGCGTCGAGGCCACCGACCGCGCGTCCGCCTGGACGCCGCCCGGGCCGCTCGAGATCAGAAGAACACGAGGTAGAGCGCAGCGATCGCCACGAAGACCGTGACCAGCTGCTCGAAGGTCTTCTGCTGGATGCGCGTGATCAGCACCCGCCCGATCCAGGTGCCCACCAGCACCACCGGCGCCAGCACCGCGGCCACCAGCGCGGTATCGGCACGCACGATGCCCAACCCGATCGATACCGGCAACTTGGTCAGGTTGACCGCGAAGAAGAACCACGCCGTCGTGCCGAGAAACCGCCACTTGTCGTACTTCCTGGCCAGCAGGTAGAGGTTCATCGGCGGACCGCCGGCATTCGCCACCATGGTGGTGAATCCGGCCAGCCCGCCGTAGCCCATGCCCACCACCGGCTTGTGCGCAGCCAGACGATCCGGCCACAGCCCGAGCACCAGCAGCACCAGGATGATCCCGCCGATCGTGCGCTTCAGCACCGGTCCGTCCACCCAGTTCAGGAACAGCGCACCCACACCGATACCGACCAGCACCGGTACGACCAGCCGTCCGATCAACCTCCAGTCCACGTCGTGCCGGTAGGTCCACACCGCGACCACGTCACCCACCAGCAGCATCACCAGCGCGACTCCGGTGGAGTCCTTCGCCGGCAACACCGCAGCGGCCAGCACCACCGCGATCATCGCCACACCCCCGATCGCCGTCTTGGAGAAGCCGATCAGCAGGGCAGCAACCGCAAGGACCAGCCAGCCCCACAGGGGCAGGCTGGTCCAGAGCGTCTGAAGAGAGGTCACCTACAGATAGTGCCGCTGCGCGGCCTTCTCTGCGACGTACTCGCCGTAGGCCTGCTGCGTGCTCTCCAGTTCGGAGACCTGGGACACCGGGACGTCCCACCACGCGGTGCCGGGCGGGTTGGGCCCGTACAGGTTGGTCTCGATGTAGAGCACCGTGGTGCGATCGCTGGCCACCGCCTTCGCGTAGTTCGCGCGGAACTCGGCGATGCCGTTGCAGACCAGCACGTCCGCGCCCCAGCTCGCCGCGTTCGCGGCCAGGTCGAACGGGACGTCCTCGCCGTCCAGCCGCCCGGTGGTCGAGCGGACCTTGTACCTGGTGCCGAACCGCTGCGAGCCGCGCGACTCACTCAGCGCACCGATCGAGGCGAAGCCGTGGTTCTGCAGCAGGACGTAGATGACCTTGATCCCCTCCTGGACGACCGTGGCGATCTCCATCGGCAGCATCTGGTAGGTACCGTCGCCGACGATCGCAACCACCTGACGGTCATCGCCGACCGCCAGCTTGACGCCGAGCGCAGCCGGCACCTCGTAGCCCATGCACGAGTAGGCGTACTCCACGTGGTATTGCTCGGGCGTGCGGGCACGCCACAGCGCCTGCAGGTCGCCGGGCATCGAGCCGGCCGCGTTGATCACGACGTCCTGATCGCCCATCAGCTCGTTCAGGGCCCCGAACACCTCGGTCTGCGCGGGCAGCGGCTGGTTGTCCCGGTGGTAGCACTCCTCGATCACCTGCTGCCACTCTCCGTCCAGCTGCTCGGCACGGGCCTGGTAGGCGGCGTCGGTGCTCCAGCCGGCCAGCTCGCCGGTGAGCCCCTCCAGTGCGAGCTTCGCGTCGGCGACCAGCATGGTCGCGGCGTGCTTGGCTGCGTCGAAGCCCAGCACGTTGATGTTGGCGAACCTCACGTCCGGGTTGGCGAAGATCGTGCGGCTGGCGGTGGTGAAGTCGGAGTACCGCGTGCCGATGCCGATCACCAGATCGGCCTCGCGGGCCAGTGTGTTCGCCGCGCTGCCTCCGGTGGAGCCGACACCGCCGACGGCCATCCGGTGGTCGAAGTTGATCGCTCCCTTGCCGGCCTGGGTGTCCGCCACGGGGATGCCGGTGGCCTGTGCGAAGGTGCGCAGCGCCTCGGCGGCGCCGGAGTAGATCACGCCGCCACCGGCGACGATCAGGGGACGCTTCGCCGCCCGGATCTGCTCGGCCACCCGCGCCAGCATCGCCGGCTCGGGGGCGGGACGGGCGACGTGCCAGACCCGCTTCGCGAAGAACTCCACCGGGAAGTCGAAGGCCTCGGCCTGCACGTCCTGCGGCATGCACACGGTGACGGCACCGGTCTCGGCCGGGTCGGTGAGCACCCGCATGGCGTTCATCAGGGACGGCACCAGTTGCTCGGGGCGGTTGATCCGGTCCCAGAACCGCGACACCGGCTTGAAGGCGTCGTTGACGGAGATGTCGAGGGTGCGGGGGTCCTCGAGCTGCTGCAGCACGGGATCGGGGTAGCGGGTGACGAAGATGTCGGAGGGCAGCAGCAGCACCGGCACCCGGTTGGTCGTGGCCAGCGCGGCGCCGGTGACCATGTTGGTGGCACCCGGGCCGATCGATGAGGTCACGACCCAGGTCTGCAGGCGGTTCTTCTGCTTGGCGTACGCTGCGGCCGCGTGTACGCCGCCCTGCTCGTTGCGGACCAGAACGTAGGGCAGGTCGGGCGCGTCGGGGTTGCCGTCCAGCTTCTGCAGCTCGGCCTGCAGCAGGGCCTGTCCGAGGCCGGCCACATTGCCGTGGCCGAAGATGCCGAAGCAGCCGGCGAAGAGCTTCTGCTCGATCCCGTCCCGCTCGGAGTACTGGTTGGCGAGGAACTTCACTACCGCCTGCGCGACGGTGAGCCGAACGGTCTGGGTCATCTGTGAACTCCGGTGGTGCTTCGCTGGTGGGGATCACCGCCGGCGCCCCGCGAGGAGGGTGCGCCGGCAGTCGCGGGGGACGTCAGGCTGGGATCAGGATGTCACGGACGATCTGGTCGAGTTCCTCGTCCGCGCCGAGGAACTGACGCAGCGTCTTTCGGGTGGCCCCGAAGTCGGCGAACTCGTCGGGAGTCATTCCGTCCACGTCGTAGGCCTTGCGGAACTCCGGCATCGTGGAGAGCGCCTCGATGATCCTGGGGTCGATCGGGTTGTCGATCCGCGGCTCCGGGTCGATACCGCTGTTCTGGAAGCGCTGCTGCCACGCAAACGGCGGGGAGAGCACGAGATCGCCGCCGACCAGCTCGGTCCACTGCAGCGCGTTGCGGTACGCGGCGACCAGCAACCGGGCGCGCAGGCCGCGCTTCTTGAACTCCACGTAGGCCTTCTTCACCGCAGCCACGCCGGCCCACTCCAGGTAGCCGGGATCGAAGACCAGGCCCTCCTTCGCGTACACCGACTTCAGCCAGTCGTCCAGGCGTCCGACCATGATGGTCACGACGGGCCCCATCGTGGAGGTGTCCTTGCCCTCGGCCTCGCGACGCTTCAGGCCCCGCTCGATCGCCTCACCGCTCGCCACGGCCTGCGCGACGGTGAAGGAGACGGTCACATTGATGTTCACGCCACGGTAGGACGCGGCCTCGATGGCCTCCACCCCCGTCTTGGTCGCCGGAATCTTGACGATGATGTTCGGGGCGAGCGAGGAGAAGTACTCCGCCTGATCGGCAAGCGCCTTCGCGCTGCGGGCGAGTCGGGGGTCGGTCTGCATCGAGAGCCGCCCGTTGTAGCCGTTGTACCTCTCGAACGCGGGCATCAGGAGCCTGGCCGCGTCGAGCGACACCTCCTCGACGACCTTCCACCCGATCTGGGACTCGGTTGCCTCCGGCATCTCGATGGCGAGCTCCTTGATCCGCTGGCTCCAGCGCGGCAGGTCGGCGCGGATCGCCGCGAGAGCGATCACCGGATTGCACGTTGCACCGACCGCGCCCCACGAGATCGCCGTGGAAAGTTCGGAGTAGGTGGCCGAGTCGTTCCAGAGCACGGTCGGGCCGCGCTGGGTCATCAGGCCGAGCGGGGTGTTGCTGTCAGTCATGGAGACCTCTTCTTCGAGGCACGTGGTGCCGCTATCCAGTCGGTGGCTCCATTCAAGCCCTGCTAGAACCAGAAGTCAACAAAATGTCTTTACATGCGGTCATTTGAAGGTCAGGAGGTTCACTCGGCGCCCAGCAGGCACGTGAGTTCGGCCCGTCGCTCCCGATCGACGACGACCACGAGCACCTCCAGACCGCTCGCCGGCTCCGCGAGCGCGCCCGCCACCTCGTCCGCCGTCCGCAGGCGTCGCGCCGGAACGCCGTAGGCCGCCGCCAGCGCGACCAGGTCGAGGCCGGTCGGGGTCGCGAACACCCGCTCGAAGGCCTCGGCGAACCGCTGCTGGCCGTATTCCAGGGTGGCGAAGATGCTGCCTCCGCGATCGTCGGCCACCACGATGCGCAATTCCGGACGGGGCTCCATCGGCCCGATCGCCAGGGAGCCGGCGTCGTGGACGAAGGCGAGGTCACCGCACAACAGCGTGGTCGGAGCGTTCACGGCCAGCGCGACGCCCACCGCCGTCCCGATCGTGCCGTCGATGCCGGAGAGCCCACGGTTGGCGTACACCGGGCCGGCATCCGCGCGGACGGGAGCGAGGTCGGCATCCCGCACCGGGTTGGAATTCGCCAGGCAGAGCACCTGGTCAGCCGGCACGGCACCGGCCACGAGCCGGGCCAGTCCGGGACCGCTCAGCCCGGACACCCCGGCCACCCCGGCCAGCAGCGCGTCCAGCCGGGCGGACCGGTCGGCGTCCCGAGCCTGCCAGGCTGCGAGCCATTCGGCAGGACCGGGCTCGAGCGCTACCGCGGGAACCACCAGCTTCGCCCGCCAGCCCGGATCCGGGTAGTCGGGGGCCTCGGTGACCACCACCACCTCGACGTCGGGTCGCGACAGGAGCGCGGTCACCGGACGGGACAGGTTGGGCCGGCCGAACACGACCACGCGCTCGACCTGGTCGCCGAGGGACCCGGCCAGCAGCAGCCGTCCGGTGGCGAGCGCCGTCGCACCCACCCTGGCGTTGCTGGACGGCTCGGCGAGCAGTGGCACGCCGGCCGCCTCCGCCAGTTCGACCGCGGCACGCCCGGTCGCGGGCGCGGCGTCCCCACAGACGACCAGCGTGCGGGGGGTGCCCGGCAGCAGGACCGGCTCGGGATCGGCGGCAGGCCCCGCCTCTACGGCACTCGCCGGGACCGGCCCGCCGACCGGGCCGTCCGCGGGCACCAGGGGAAGGCCGAGCTCGAGGTTCAGCTGGGCAGGGCCCGCATTGCGCGACAGCGCACCCTCAGCGGCGAGGACGGCGCGGGCCGCCTGCGCCAGCCACGATTGCGGCGCGGCAGCGGAGGCAACACGGGCGCGGTAACGCAGGAAGCCGCCGAACAGGTCGGCCTGTTCCGTGGTCTGGTTGGCACCGGTTCCCACCAGCGAGGCTGGCCGGTCGGCGGAGACGACCAGCAGCGGCACCCGCGAGTGATGGGCCTCCATCACGGCCGGCAGGAGGTTGCCCACCGCCGTCCCCGACGTGGTCACCACCGGGACGCAATGCCCGGACCCCTTCGCCAGCCCCAGCGCGAGGAAGCCCGCGGCCCGTTCGTCCACGCGGACGTGGAGCCGCAACAGGCCCTCGCGCGCTGCGGCCTCCGCCACCAGCGCGAGCGGGGCGCTGCGTGACCCCGGCGCCAGCACCAGGTCGGTGACACCCTGCGCCAGCAGTTGGCCGAGCACGGCCCGGGCGCAGGCCACAGAGTCGCTCACAATCCCTCCCCCCGTGCGCCGGGAACGGTGGCGAGGCGCTCCAGCCAGGCATCCCTCGCGGCCGGTCCCGCCTGCCAGCCGCCAGTCTCGGCCACCTCCACCGCACGCACCTCGATCTCTCCCGCCCGCGCCACGAGCGGCGCCGTTGTGACGTCCCTGGTGAACATGGTGG
The DNA here is from genome assembly GCA_002843035.1 of Actinobacteria bacterium HGW-Actinobacteria-5. Taxonomy (GTDB): domain Bacteria; phylum Actinomycetota; class Actinomycetes; order Propionibacteriales; family Propionibacteriaceae; genus Propionicimonas. The sequence goes on from PHEV01000011.1 coordinate 10,169, forward strand.
CGGTGTTCAGCCCGCAGGCAAAGGGCAGTTCCGGCAGCGCTGCGGCCAGCGCCACCCCCGCGGCCAGCCCGACCGAGCTCTCCAGGGCCGAGGAAACCACCACGGGCAGCCCGAGTCGCTCGGCCAGCGCGATGCAGGCCCGCACGCCGCCGAGCGGCTGCACCTTGAGCACGGCGACATCGGCCGCCTGCCGTGCGACCACGCGCTCGGGATCACCGCTGCGCCGAATGCTCTCGTCGGCCGCGATCGGCACCTCTACACCGGAGCGGGCCAGCCGCCGCCGCAGTTCGGCCAGTTCGTCGATGCTCGCGCACGGCTGCTCCGCGTACTCCAGGCCGAACCGGGCCAACTCGCGCAGGCAGCGGAACGCCACGTCGACGTCCCAGTGGCCGTTGACGTCGACGCGGACGCGGCCGTCCGTTCCGAGCGCGTCCCGGACGGCCTCCACCCGGGCCAGATCGTCGGCGAACGACTGGCCGGGCTCTGCAACCTTCACCTTCGCCGTCCGGCAGCCGGATGCGGCAACGATGTCGTGGGCCCGCTGCGGACCGACGGCGGGCACGGTGACGTTCACCGGCACGCGGTCCCTTACCGGCGCGGGGAAGCCGATCGTGGCGGCCTCCACCGTTGCGGCCCACCACGCGTCGATCTCGGGGTGGGTGTACTCGGCGAACGGGCTCCACTCCGCCCAGCCGGCTGCGCCGCGCACCAGCAGGCCCTCACGCACCGTGATGCCGCGGAAGCGGTCGCGCAGCGGCAGCGCGTAGGCGACCGCTGTGGTGAACATGCCGGGCTCAGTGGGCGATCACGAGGCCGACGAACAGGCCGGCGGCACAGGCGAGTTCGGCCAGGCTGGTCTGCTTCAGGACCGGGATCAGTGCCCGTCCGCTCACCCCGCGCAGCACCTCCCGGATCGGACCGACGAGCGCCAGCAGCATGAACCAGCCGAACAGGGCCCACCATGAACTGGTCGCGGCCACCCCGAAGACACCGATCGCTGCCACGGCGAGCAGGCCGACGAAGAACCGCCGGGTGCCGCTGTCGCCCAGCCTGGTGGCCATGGTGTGCTTGCCGGCCGCGCGGTCGCCGTCCAGGTCGCGCAGGTTGTTGGCGACCAGGATCGCGCAGGCCAGCGCGCCGATGGCGATCGCCGTCCACCACGCCGAGGCCGAGACCCTGCCGACCTGGATGTACACGGTGCCGCCGACGGCGACCAGGCCGAAGAAGAGGAACACGAACAACTCACCGAGGCCGATGTAGCCGTAGGGCCTGCGCCCTCCGGTGTAGTACCAGGCCGCGGCGATCGCCGCAGCGCCGACGGCGAGCAGCCACCAGTGGCCGGTGAGCACCACGACGGCGAGACCAGCAAGCCCTGCGACGCCGAAGCACGCGAAGGCCGCGGCACGCACGTGCGGCGGGTGGGCCACTCCCGAGCCCACCAGACGGAGCGGGCCCACTCGCGCAGCGTCGGTGCCCCGGATGCCGTCGGAGTAGTCGTTGGCGAAGTTCACGCCGACCTGCAGGGCGAGCGCGACCACCAGGGCGAGGCCTGCCAGCAGGGGCGAGAACGCCTCCTCGAACCAGGCCACGGCACTCCCGGCGAGCACCGGGGCGATCGCTGCCGGCAAGGTACGCGGACGGGCGCCCTCGACCCATTCAGACAGTGTCGCCATGTTCTCCCACCTCGTACCACGACCGCAGCAGCGCCGCCTTGTCGATCTTGCCCATCGATGTGTACGCCATGCCGGCGACCCGCCGCAATTCCCGTGGCACCCCGCTGGGTCCGAGCCGTGGTACGAGGCGGTCGCGCAGCTCCTCCAGGGACAATGCGGTCGCGGTCAGCGCGACGACGCGGACGCCCCACCGCTGGTCCGGAACGGCGAGCACCACCACCGTCCCCCCGCCGAACTCCACATCGCAGGCGCGCTGGACGACAGCGAGATCGACATTGCTGCCACCCGTGATCACCACGTCGTCAGTACGACCCAGCACGGTCAGTCGGCCCTCAGCCCAGCGTCCGCGGTCGTTGGTGCGGACCAGGTCGCCGTCGAGCACCTTCCGGGTCAGTTCGGGACGCAGCCGATAGCCGAGGAACGCCATCGGCCCACCGAGCGAGATCCGCTCCTGGTCGAGTTCCACCCGCACCCCGTCCAGCGGTACGCCGTCGTAGACGCAGCCCCCGCAGGTCTCGCTCATCCCGTACGTGGCCACGATGCGGACGCCCTGGTCGGCGGCACGCTCGCGCAGCCCCGGGGGCATCGCGCTGCCCCCGACCAGCACGGCCGCGTAGTCGGCGAGGGTCGCGCGCACCTCGGGCTGGCCGAGTGCCCGGTCGAGCTGGGCTGCGACGAGGGAGAGATAGGTCCGCCCTTCCGGCCGCGGCAGGTCGTGCAGGTCGGGAGCGACGAACGAGACCGAGGTTCCTGCGACCACGGCGCGGGCGATCGTCATCAGCCCGGCGACGTGCTGCGTCGGCAGTGCGCACACCCAGTCAGCGGGTCCGCCGAGCCGCTCGTGGGTCGCCCCCGCGCTGAACCGGATCGCGGCCGCGCCCAGCACCACAGCCTTCGGGTCGCCGGTGGTTCCGGAGGTTGTCACCACCGCGGCGGCACCCTCCTCCACCGGACGATCCACGGCCAGCGCGGGCAGCAGGCGGGATTCAGGGACGGGCGCGACCGGGTCACCGCCAGCCAGGGCGAGGGCGAGGCCGTCGACCAACGCCGAGCCGGAGAGGAGCCGCAGTCGCACCACCACAGCCTAGGACGTTCCGGGTCCGGCCCCGGACACCGGCTTCTCGGGAGACTCTCAGGAAGAGCCCGGCCACCGGAACCCGTCCGCCGGGCCCGGCGCAGCACGCGTCAGCCGTACTCGAAAGGGGGACATTCTTCCCCATGAAATCCGCGACACGTCCTCTTTCGGGGGACATTTCCAGTGAAACCCGGAGGTCAATACGTTCCCTTATGGGGGACAAATTCGGAAGCATTCCGGAAGAGTTTGCCAATCTTTTGACAATTCCATTGAGAAGCATCAACATATCTGTCAGGAACAAGCCCGCAGCAGGGAAGCCCGGCTGCTACGAAAGGAAGCTCTCATGAAGTCGCTCGTCAGCCGGACCGTCGGTACCGTCATCGCCGCCAAGGAGCGCGGCGCGACCGCCGTTGAGTACGGCATCATGGTCGCCCTCATCGCGGCCGTCATCATCACCATCGTCGCAACCCTGGGCTCGAACCTGAACACCATGTTCACCAACGTCTCCAGCAAGATCTGACGTTTCCCCCCGGGCATTTCGCGAGTGCGCGGCCGCCGGGCGATTCCGCACCGCCGCCGCGCGCTCGCGAATAGCCGTCCGGCAACCCGCACAGCACGCCCACACCCAGCCATTCGGACGCAGGCCGGCTGCCGGCCACAACACCCCGACCCCCTGCCACCGGCACACCCGGTGAGGCGGACGCAGACCGGACATCGACAACTTGTCCCACGGACGCAATCTGAGTTCCACCTGAGAGCCTTCTTATGGAAGACTGCTCACGTGCTGATCACGGGGGGCTTCCGGAAGGGTCTGGTCGTCCTCGCTGCGCTGGTCGGGCTCGCGCCGACACTCTCCGGCGAGGGCCTCACGGCCACCGCCCTCCCCGCGCCGCTGGCCGTCAGCACCGACGACTCCCCCGCCGACACGTCGGAGCTGGCCATCTACCGCCAGGCGCTCCTGCAGAAGCAGAGTTCCGCGATCGACATCCGCAACGCCACGATCAGGGCGCTGCACGAGCAGCAGGTACAGCAGCTCGGCTACGAGCCGTCCGTGACCGATCCGCGCGAGATCGCCCGCCAGATCATGCTGAACAAGTACAGCTGGGGCGCCGACGAGTTCACCTGCTACGACGACATCATCATGCGCGAGAGCAAGTGGAACCCCTTCGCGGACAATCCGCACTCCAGCGCCTACGGAATTCCGCAGGCGTTGCCCGGAAGGAAGATGGCCTCGTTCGGGGCCGACTGGCGGACCAATCCCGCCACCCAGATCCGTTGGGGCTTGGACTACGTCGCCAGCCGCTACGGTACGCCGTGCCGGGCGTGGGGCTTCAAGCGGGCCCACGGCTGGTACTGACCGGGGCTGCTCAGCTCACTGGTGCGGTTCGACCGGAGGGACGATGCCGTCCTCGATGGCGCGCCGGAACAGGTCGAGCTTGCTGGCAGCGGGCCGGTTCACGTTCGTGTACTTCACCCGGATCCGCTTCAGGTACTCCTTGACGCTGTTCTCGGTGATGGTGAGCCGCTCGGCCACTTCGGGAACCTCGAAGCCACCCGCGTACAGGCCGAGCACTTCGCGCTCCCGCGGTCCGAGGTTGGCCGCGACGTAGGAGGCGTCGCCCTCGATCGCCGCGAGGATCTCCTGGCTGATCACGACCTGTCCGTCGGCCACCGCCTCGATCGAGGCGATGGTCACCGCGATCGGCTCGGCCTTCCGGCAGACGCCGGCGGCGCCGCCGGCCAGCGCACGGCGCAGCAGCCTGACGTTGTCGGCGATCGAGTACACCAGCACCTTGTAGCCCGCGTCGATCAGGGACTCGGTGTTGTCGAGCGGGTCCGAGCCGTCGTCGAGCTGCAGGTCGAGCAGCACGACATCGGCCTGGACGCCCTTGTCGAGGAACTCCGGCACGGTCCCCGCCCCGTCGACCAGGGTGACCTGGTGGCCGGGGTGGTTCTGCAGCGCCAGGGACACGCCCAGGCGAATCGCTTCATGGTCGTCAATGACTGCGGTGGTGATCATCGGCATCAGCCTATCGTGTGCTGACCCGACCGCTGGCGTCGAGTCCGATCAATTCACTGCTTCCGTCCTCACGTACCGCCAGCACGGTGACGACGTCCTCGTATCCCTCCGGGGCGGCGCGGGCCACGACACGCTTCGTGCTCGAGTCGGTAAGCAGGCGTCCGAGGTGTTGGGTGAGCGCCGCACGGACGTCCTCCGGCAGCCGGGTGCCGCGGCTGTCGACCAGCCGGACGTCGACCCCGCGACCGCGAGCGACCTCGATCGCGTCCGAGGTGAGCTCGGTGACCAGGTTGCCGGCCCGCATCGCGTCCCGCAGCCGGCTCTCCTGGGCGAGGCATGCCGCCCGCTCCTCCTCGCTGAGCTCGTAGTCGGGGTCGGCGATCCGGTTCAGCAGCGGTCCCACCTGCGCGCGCAGCTGGGTCAGCCAGACGTCGCGCAGCACCAACTTCGAGAAGCTCTGTGCGATCGCCTTGTTGGCGGCGGCGGACGAACGTCGGGACGCGTTCAGCCGATCGGTGAGGTCGATCAGCCACGCCTGCAGCAACTGGGCGACGAGCATCCATGCGAACGGGCTGAAGCCGACCCTCAGCGCGTCGCCCACGCCCAGGTCGTGGGTGATCGCCCAGTACGCCGACAGCACGGCGTACAGGCCGACGCCGGTCCAGGCCACTCGTTCCTGGCCCCGCACGAGCACCGCGACCAGGAGCACCATGACCACGCTGCTGTGCCAGGTGGCGTAGCCCGGCCAGTGCCCGTCCGGCAGCACGGACTGCACCAGCAGCGTGACGACGAGCAGGATCACCCCGACCAGGATCGCGTCGACCATCCGCATCGGGTTCCGGTCGGTGTCGCGCAGGGTGAGCCAGGTCGCGAGCGCGGCGAGCCCCTGGGCGACGAAAACCGGCCAGATCGATGTGACCTGGTCGAGGCTGGTCCAGCCGAGCAGGAACTGCAGCCCGACCAGGACCCAGACCAGCCGCACGAGCAGCGGACGGGAGAGGTCGGGAATGTCGGCCAGCACCCGGCCGGCCCGCCGCCGCTTGAGCGGCTCCGCCTCGCCAACGGTCGAGTTGTCCGGGGTCCAGCTGAGGTTGACCGACGTGCCCTGGCCCGGCGAGGAGTGAATCTCGGCCGTTCCGCCGATCGCCCACATCCGGTAGACCACGGAGACCTGCAGGCCCAGCCGACGCTTGGGCACCAGGTCGGGGTTGAAGCCGATGCCGTTGTCGGCCACAGTGATGGCGATCCCGCCCTTCTCGGGGCTGGTCAGCCGGACCTCGACCTCGGTCGCCTTGGAGTGCTTGGCCACGTTCAGTGCCACCTCGCGGACGACCATGCCCAGCGTGCTGGCGACCTGCTGCGGCACGGCGAGGTTCTCCACCTCCGAGACGAACCTCGCCTGCGGCACGAGTGCGCTCACCACGTCGGTGACCAGCCAGGTGAGCTGGTCACCGGTGACCGGAAGCCGTGCCTCGGTCTGGGTCTCGGCCTGCGCGAGCCGGTCGACGGCCCGCTGCGCCTGCTGGGAGATGTGGTCGTCGCCGGCCGCGTGGGCCGCGGCGACCAGGGTGGTCATCACCTCGTCGTGGACGATGCCGTCCAGCCGGTGCCGCTCCTCCAGCAGCGCCTCCTCGATCGCGGCGTCCGTCGCCTCCTTGCGGGTGGCGGCCTCAGCCTCGTCGAGTTCCTTGAACGCATTGCTGACCACACCGAGCGCGACGATCACGACCGAGGCATTCATGATCAGGTTGATCATGTCCTGGAAGGCGCCGAGCAGCGACGCGCTCTGCCCCGACGGCGTCATCCGCACGGCGGCGAACAGCAGGCCGGAGGCGATCGCGTAGGCGAACCCCCAGCCGGTACCGGTCGTGACCGCAAGGCAGATCGCCGCGACGCCAAGGGTCATCCACAGCCAGGGGCTGCTCTGGGCGACCTCCTGGGACTGCCAGGCGGCGGGCCAGGTGATCAGGCCGAAGGTCACCACGGTGACGTAGACCAGGGCGAAGGACCGCAGCTTCCAGCCGACGAAGCTGGCGATCATCATCCCGACGCTCGCGGCGACGATGCCGCCGCCGACGATGATCGTCCACCAGCTCGCCAGGTACTGGAACTGCCCGACGGCGGCCAGGGACGCCGGGATCAGCGTGCCGAGGCAGAACAGCGCCACGCCCCGGTCCACCCAGGAGGACAGCTGGGACGTCTTCGGCTTGAGGTTCACCACTCGCGGCTCCAGTCCACGAGGCCGTCGGCGTCGTGCTCACCGCCGGGCCAGACCGCCCGGACGATGCCGGCGGCAGCGAGCGCCTTGCGGCAACCGGGGCAGGGCGGATCGGTGATGTACGCGATGGCACCCTTGGTGTCACGCGTGGCGAACAGCAGTGCGTTCACCTCGGCGTGGATCGCGACGCAGAAGCCCGGCGTCCCTGGACGGTCGTAGTCCCCCAGTCCGGGAACCTGGTCGTAGCTGAGCTGGCCCCGGGGGCAGGCCCCCTCGAGACAGTCCGGACGGCCCGGAGCGGCGCCGTTGTAGCCGGTCGCGATAATCCGCTTGTCGAGGACGAGCACGGCGCCCACCCGGCGTCTGGTGCACTTGGCGCGGGCAGCAACAGCGGTCGCGATGGCAAGGAAGTACTCGTCCCATCCCGGTACCGCGTGCTGGCTCATGCTTCTCCTCGAATCGAGGATTATTGTCTCAGGAATGTCCAGAGGTTATCGGTAGTCACACCCGTACTAGCCAAGGTAGGCATTCGAGAAGGCAGGTGTCGGGTCGACACGCTGGGCGGTCAGTCCCTGAGCGGCCATGAAGTCCGCCATTTCGGTCCACTGGGTCGCCTCGAAGGAACCGTCGACCGCGCCGCTGGAGGTGGTCCACAGGGCGTTGGTGGCGGCAAGGGTCGCCTTCGCCGCGGTCTGGGCTGCCGTCCCGGACAAACCCGGCACGTAGCTGGCCGAGGCGTCGAGGGTGTGGGCGGGATCGGTGACGGTCGTGGTGATCCCGGCCAGCATTCCCGCGACCACGGCCTTCACCACCGCGGGGTTCGCCTTCGCGTAGTCGGCGGTGGTGATCAGGCTGGCGCCCACCAGAGGCACGGTTCCGGAGGCGATCGGCAGGCTGCGGGTCGCGAAACCGGCGAGGCCGAACTGGACGGCTTCGTTGTTGCTGAACCCGACGATCGCGTCCACCTTTCCGGTGGCCAGCGCTGCCTGCTGGGTGTAGCCGATCTCCTTGACCTGCACGTCCGACTCGCTGAGCCCTGCGGTGTGCAGCGCGACCTGGAGGCCGAACCAGCTCTCGCCGTACTTGCCGGGGATGCCGATCGAGTGTCCCTTCAGGTCGGCGAGACTGTGGACCGGGGAGTTCGCGGGCACGATCACGACCACCGGGTAGCTGCGGTAGTAGGCGGAAACGGCGACCAGGTCGAGGCCTTGGGCGCGGGCCTGCAGCATCTCGTCGCCGCCGGCGACGACGAACTGCTCCTCTCCGGCCGCGATCGCGGTGAACAGCCCTTCGGAGGTGCCGTGGTGACGCAGGGTCGGCGCGACACCGGCCGTGGTGAAGTCGTGGTCGGCTTCGGCAACGTAGAAGGGGCTGAACTGCACGTTCGGGATGTAGGTCAGTCCGATGGTCGGGGTGGGCAGCTCGGCCGTCCCGGACGGGCTGCTGGCCGACGTGGCGGCCGGGCTGCACCCGGCGAGCAGCAGGAGCGCGACGACAGCGGCGATCAGGCGGGTTCTCACAGGTTTCTGCCTCTCAGGAGCGTTGCAGGGAGTCGATGATCCGGGAGCGGCGCTCCCAGAGGTGGATCGCCGCGTAGGCGGCGGACGCGGTTACGCAGAGCACGATGATCGTGGCGACCATCCCTGCGGTGTCGACGGATTCGCGCTGGATGGTCAGGACGGTGCCCAGGCCCGAACCGCCCATCACCATCTCGCCGACGATCGCGCCGGTGACGGCGAGCGTGACGCCGTTGCGAACGCCGCCCAGGATCGAGGGCAGCGCCATGGGCAGCTCGACGTGCAGCAGCAGCGCGATCGAGGACGCGCCGTCGATCCGTCCGGCGTCGACGACGTCGGCGTCCACGTGCCGCAGCCCGACCACGGCAGAGATCAGGATCGGGAAGAACACGATCAGTCCGCACAGGATGATCACCGACCCCAGTCCGTAGCCGAGCCAGAGCACGAGCAGGGGGGCCAGTGCGATGGCCGGGATCGCCTGGGTAGCGCCGAGGAACGGGTTGACCGCCGCAGCCACCCAGCCGGAGCGGTGCACGAGCACGGCCAGGGGCAGCGCGACGGCGGTGCCCAGCAGGGCGCCCCCGAAGGCCTCTGCCAGAGTGACGCCGAGGTAGCTCCAGTAGGTCGGGTCGGCGAGGTCGGCCGCGAGCCGGGCGGCCACGGAGGTGGGCGTCGGCAGCAGCACGGACCCCGCGCCGGCGCTCAGCCCCCAGCCAAGAATCAGCAGCACGCCCAGCAGCACCGGGGCGAGCATCTGGCGCTTCATCCGTCCTCCGCGTCCTTCGTCGATCCTTCGACTCCGGAGCAGGGCGGGATGCGCGAACGGGCCACCGCGCGCAGACCGCGCGGCGACCTCGTGCTGCCTCCCATCCGGACTTTCACCGTCGGTCCTGGAATTCCACCAGGTCAACCGATCCCGCAAGCGGAACCGGGTCGCGGACTGTCACCGCCGGTTCGGAATTACACCGACCCCGGAGCACGTACGGCAACAGTGTATTACGCCGCGACCGTCGCGCCCATTCGTGGCTGCAGCGGACGGTCTGCGCCGTCCCGCCCCGCGACGCGCGCGTGTGTAGGAAACTGTTCGCGTCACGGCCAGAGGTGGCCGGACCTCAGCGGAAAGGGCTGCCATGCGGATCGCCGTCCCCTCGGAAGTGAAGAACCACGAGTACCGGGTGGCGATCACCCCGGTCGGGGTCGCCGAACTCGTCCACCACGGCCACGAGGTGTACGTCCAGGCGGGCGCAGGGTTGGGCTCCGCGATCAGCGATGAGGAGTACGTGGACCAGGGCGCGCGGATCGTGCCGACCGCGGAGGAGACCTGGGCGATCGGCGAGATGGTGCTCAAGGTGAAGGAGCCGATCCGCTCCGAGTTCGGCTACCTGCGCGAGGACCTGCTGCTCTTCACCTACCTGCACCTGGCTGCGGACAAGGCCGGCACCGCTGCCCTGCTCGACGCCGGGACGACCGCGATCGCCTACGAGACCGTTCAGCTGCCGTCCGGGCTGCTGCCGCTGCTGTACCCGATGTCAGAGGTCGCCGGCTGCCTCGCACCGCAGGTCGGCGCGCACGCGATGATGAAGGCCCAGGGCGGCCGCGGCGTGCTGATGGGTTGTGTGGGCGGCGTGCCGAACGCGAAGGTGGTGGTTCTCGGCGGCGGCATCGCGGGCCAGAACGCGGCGAACGTGGCGCTCGGCATGGGCGCCGACGTGACGATCCTCGACACCGACCTGGACAAGCTGCGCAACACCTTCTGGCGCTACGAGAACCGGGTGCACGGCATCGTCTCGTCCAAGCTCTCGATCCGCGAGCAGGTGCTCGCCGCGGACATGGTGATCGGCACCGTGCTGATCCCGGGCGCGAAGGCGCCGAAGCTGGTCACCAACGAGATGGTGGCGCAGATGAAGCCCGGATCGGTGCTGGTGGACGTCGCCATCGACCAGGGTGGATGCTTCGAGGACTCGCGCCCGACCACCCACTCCGATCCGACGTTCATGGTGCACGACTCGGTGTTCTACTGCGTGGCGAACATGCCCGGCGCGGTGCCGAACACGTCCACCTGGGCGCTCACCAACGCCACCCTCGCCTACGCCGTGCAGCTCGCCGACAAGGGCTGGAAGCGCGCCTGCCGGGAGAACCACCCGCTCGCGCTGGGCCTGAACACCCATGCAGGGCAGATCACCTACCCGGCCGTGGCGGACGCCTACGACCTGCCCTGCACCCGGGTGGACGAGCTGCTGGACTGATCCGTCCCGTGCTGCTCCGCAACGCCCAACCCGTTCCCCTCGGCGGCGCAGCTGCGACCGTCGAACCGGTGGACGTCCGGATCTCCGGCACGCGGGTCGCCACGATCGCAGGGACGCTCGACCCGCTGCCCGGCGAGGACGTGCTGGACGCCGACGGGCGCTGGCTCGTGCCGGGGCTCTGGGATGCGCACGTCCACCTCGGCCAGTGGGCCCGGCGCAGGACGCGGCTGGACCTGTCCGCGACGGCGGCACTCGGCGAGGCGATCGCCAGGGTTGCGGCGGCGGCGGGGACGCTCGCGCCGGGTACCGACCTCCTGGTCGGCGGCGGCTACCGTCCGGCGACCTGGGCCGAGCCGCCGACCGTGGCCTCCCTGGACGCCGTCACGGGCGCCCTCCCGGTCGTCCTGGTCAGCGGCGACGCGCACACCGGCTGGCTGAACTCCGCCGCGCTCGCCCGCTTCGGCCTCGCCGCCCGGGACGTGCCCGTGGTGGAGGCCGAGTGGTTCGCGGCGCTGCCAGCGATCCTGGCCGCGGAGGATGCCCAGGTCGGCCCGGGCGCCTACACCGAGGCGCTGAGCGCCGCCGCGGCGCTGGGCGTGGTCGGCATCGTCGACTACGAATTCGAACCCGGCCACCTCGCCTGGCCGCGCCGGTACGCAGCGGTCGGCGTGCCGCTGCGGGTCCGGACGTCGGTCTACCCTGCGGACCTGCAGGCTGCCGTCGCCGCGGGCGTGCGGACCGGCGACGTCCTGGTCAGCGACCACGGTGAACCGATGGTCACGATGGGCTCGCTGAAGATCATCTCCGACGGCTCCCTGAACACGCGCACGGCCTACTGCCGCGACCCCTACCCCGGCGGCGGGCACGGCGTCCAGAACGTCCCGCCGGCCGAGCTCCGCGACCTGCTCGCAACAGCGCACAGCAACGGCCTCACCGTGGCCCTGCACACGATCGGGGACGCGGCGGCGGACGCGGCGCTCGACGCTTTCGGCCAGACCGGCGCCCGTGGAATGATCGAGCACGCCCAGCTACTCGGACCGGGCGCGGTGGGACGAATGGCGGAACTCGGCCTGGTCGCCAGCGTCCAGCCCGCACACCTGCTCGACGATCGTGGGGTCACCGAGGTCGTCTGGGGCATCGAGCGGGCGTCCCGCAGCTTCCCGCTGCGGGAGCTCGCCGCGGCCGGCGTCGAGCTCGCATTCGGCTCCGACGCCCCGGTCGCGGCCCTCGACCCGTGGCTGGCGATGGCCTCCGCGGTCCACCGCGGCGCTCCCGATGGGGAGTCCTGGTACCCGGAGCACTCGCTGGTGCCGGCACAGGCGCTCGCCGCGAGCACGGGCGGACGAGGCCGGGTCAGGAGCGGCGGGCCGGCCGACCTGGCCCTGCTGGACGCGAACCCGCTGGCCGGTGCCGACGCGGCCGAGGCGGCCGCGAACCTGCGCAGCATGCACGTCGCCGCCACCTGGGTCGCCGGGACCCTGGTGCACCGGGCGGGCTGAGTCGGGCTCAGCAGGCCTGCGCCGCGCCGACCGGCTCGATCGCGTCCACCCGCCAGATCCCGGCGGCCCGCACGAACCGGTAGTCGACCTGCTGGACGCGGCAGCCCTCGCCCGAGGTGGTACGCAGCCGGGCGCGTGCGCTCGCGCGGTCGCCGTCCATGCCGGCCTCCGCCACGTCGATCCCGAGCCACCGGGTCTGGCCGAGACCCGCGGCCCAGGTTGCCGCACCGCCCTCGTTGGTGAGGAGCGAGGAGGTGAGCAGGCCGGCCGCGCCCGGGTACTGGCCCGCGTTGATACTCCGGCCGAGCAGCCAGAGAGTGTGGGCGAGCTCGGGCGCGTCCGGGTCGCTCGAGGTGACGACCAGGTCGGGGCCACCTGTCCCGCCACGGTCCACCTCCCCGGCGCAGGGCGCGGACCGGACCGGGGGTTCGTTCCTCCACTCGGCGAAGCTGCCGGCGAGTCGGGCTGCCGGAATCCCCAGCGCCACCGGCGAGGTGCTGTCGCGCCCGCCACGGCCACCGATCGCGGCCACCGCCATCCCGCGGGCCACGCCGCGCGCGTCCAGCACGGGGCCGCCGCTCATGCCGATCGGAAGGGTCGCGTCCACGGTGAGGAGGTCGTGCATCGCCGCGCCGTTGACGATCGCCGAATCCGTGACCGAGGTAATCCTCGCGGCCTCGCGGTGCCACCGTGACTCGCCGAGCGGATAGCCCAGAGCGACGACGGCCGAGCCCACCTCGGTCGCGTCCGCTGCCAGCGCGATCACCGGCGCGCCCGCCGGGTCGGATTCGGTGCGGACCAGGGCGGTGTCGCGGTTCGGGTCGATTCCGATGACCTCCGCGGGAACCGGCTCCGCTCCGGCGAGCCGCACGCTGACCTGGCGGGCGCCGTCCACCACGTGTGCCGCGGTCAGCACCAGCCCGGGTCCCACGACGAAGCCCGATCCTGCGAACGGCGCACCCGTGCAGCTCGTGCTGAGCAGCCGCCCGACCGAGGCCGAGTAGCGCTGTACGACGGGATCGAAGGGTGAGGCGTCCACGGGGGTGGGCGCGAGCAACGGCGGCGACCACACCGAGCAGGCCGCGAGCAGGGGGACGCACACGAACGCCGCCGGCCAGCGCCTGCTGCTGCGCATCCTTCTCCCTCCGTGGTCAGCCTAACCGCGCCCCCCTGCGACACTCCGGGTGACGGACCCCGACGCGTCGCCCGATTTCACCCTGACGCCACCGGTGCGCTACAGTCTCTACTCGCGCGCCGCTAGCTCAACTGGCAGAGCAGCTGGCTCTTAACTAGCGGGTTCGGGGTTCGAGTCCCTGGCGGCGCACAACGAAAGGCCCCGAGGGAATCCCTCGGGGCCTTCCGGTTTCCTGGGCTACTTCACGCCACCGGCGGTGAGGCCGGCCACGATCCGACGCTGGAAGATCAGCACACCGATGATCAGCGGCACGGTCACCAGCACGCCGGCGGCCATGATGGTTCCCCACGGGGTGTCAAAGCCGTAGGCACCGGTGAACTTCGAGATCGCCACCACAGCCGTGTACATGTTCTGCTGGGTGCCGAACGTCAGCGCGATCATGAACTCGTTCCAGACCGCGATGAAGGTGATGATCGCCGTCGTGAACACGCCGGGCGCGGCCAGCGGGAGGATCACCTTGCGGAACGCCTGTCCGGGCGTGCAGCCGTCCACCATCGCGGCCTGCTCGAGCTCCACCGGCAGCTGCCGGAAGAACGCGGTCAGGTTCCACACGCACAGCGGGAGGCCGAACGAGAGCGACGGGATGATCAGCGCCTGGTAGGTGTTCATCCAGTTGATCGGCATCCACGGGTACGCCCCGGTGAACATCTTGAACAGCGGGATCAGCAGGGTGATGCCGGGGAACATCGAGCAGCCGATGATGACCGCCAGCACGATGCCCTTGAACCGGAACCGCAGCCGGGCCAGCGCGTACGCGGCCAGGATGCCGAACAGCAAGGTGACCAGGGTGGTCGAGAGCGACACGATCACCGAGTTCACCAGGGCACGGCCGAAGCCGTTGATCGGGTCGAACACCGCCGGGTAGTTCTCGAAGGAGACGGGGTTCGGCCAGAAGGACGTGTCCCGGCCCATCGTGGGCAGGCGCAGCGACGAGACCACCATCCAGTAGAACGGCGCGATGCAGTAGAGGATGATGAACGTCATTCCGAGGAAGATGCCGGTCTTGCCGAGCCAGAACCTCCAGTCGCGGCGGGGCTTGTTGAGTGCTGCCAGTTCGGCAGCGGTCACGTGACTGGTCGCCGCGGTCATGACTGGAACTCCCCGCTCGTGATGGTCGTCTTGGCCAGCTTGGTCTTGCGGTTCTCCGCCTTGGCCAACGCCTTCTGGCGCTTGCGCTGCTCGGTGATAGCCCGGGTCTCCTCGTCACCGATCACGTCGGCGCCGAGAAGGCGGATGAAGATGAATGCGACCAGCACGATGTAGGCGAACAGGACCAGCGAGTACGCCGCAGCCGTGCCGTAGCGCAGCTGGTTGTTCTCGATGTAGGCAAACATCGAAATCGTCTCGACGTAGTACTTGCCCTGCCCGATCATGCCCCAGGGCAGGTCGAACATGCGCATGGTGTCGAGGGTGCGGAACAGTACCGCGACCACCAGGGCCGGCTTCACCATCGGCAAGGTGATCCGGACAAACTGCTGCCAGGCGTTGGCGCCATCCACCCGCGCGGCCTCATAGACGTCCGAAGGGATCGTCTGCAGGCCCGCGAGAGTGAGTAGGCCGATGAACGGTGCCGTCTTCCACGTGTCGGCGATGATCACGGCCCACTGGGAGTAGCTGTTGTCGGCGAGCCACAGGATCTGCTGACCGAGGATCTTGTTCATCACGCCGTCGGCGTCGAAGATCAGGCCCCACATGCGGGCGGACACGATCGTCGGGATCGCCCAGGGCACCAGGATCGCAGCGCGCACGAACCCCTTGCCACGGAAGGCGCGGGCCATGATCAGGGCCATCGCCACACCAATCACCGTCTCGATCGCGACACAGATGATGGTGAAGAACGTGACGTTCAGGAACGAGTTGATCAGCCGATCGATGTTGCCCCAGGCTCCATCCACCGCCTGCGGGTGGGCGAAGATGTCGGTGAAGTTCTGCAGCCCGACGAAGCTCTCGCCCTCGGGGATCATCCCCGTGGTCGGGTCGGGTGTCGTGAACTTCCTGAATACGGATTCCCGCAGCGACAACAGGATCGGAATCCCCACGACGAAGAGGATCACCAGCATCGTCGGGGAGATCAGGAATCCGGCCAGGGTTCCCTGACCATCGCTGAGTAGGTTCTTCTTGCGCTTCTCGGTAACGGGAGGCGTATTGCCGGCGATTGTTGTAGCAGCGCCCTGGCTCATGCTTCCCCACCTCCTTTGCTAGGGAAGGACACCCTCGGGGCCGCGGCATCAGCCGCGACCCCGAGAAGTCCCGACAGGGGAAGGTTACTTCAGCAGGTCCTCGAGTTTCGTCTGGAGACCATTGAACGCGTCGGTCGGCGTCTGCTGACCCTGCAGGGCGGCGTAGGTCGCGTCCTGGATCGCAGAGGTCACGTCGCCGTAGCGGACGGCCTTCGGCCGGGCCTGGGCGTTCTTGATCGACTCACCGAGGGTGGACAGGTAGCCGAACTCCTTGTTCAGATCCGCGTCGGCGTACATGCTCTCGAGGATCGGAGCCAGCGAACCCTTCTGCAGGAAGGTCTTCTGCTGTGCCTCGGAAGCGATCCACTTGATGAAGTCACCAGCGGTGCCCTTGTTCTTCGCGAAGGCCGAGATGCCGATGTTGTGGCCACCGAGGGTGGACACGCCCGGGCCGGTCTTGCCGGGGATCGGGGAGACACCGAACTTGCCGGCAACCTTGGAGGAACCGTCGGTCTTGCTGGCGAGGTTGTAGACGTAGGGCCAGTTGCGCAGGAACAGGATCTTGCCGTCCTGGAACGCCTGCCGGCTCTCCTCTTCCTTCCACGTGATGGCTTCCTTCGGGATCATCCCGCTCTTGAAGCCGTCCACCATCCAGGTCAGCCCTGCGACGGCCTCGGCGCTGTTCACGGCCGGCTTGCCATCGGCGGTGATGAACTCGCCACCGGCGGAGTTCACGGCCTCGGCGACGTTACAGGTCAGGCCCTCGTACTTCTGGAACTGGCCGGAGTAGCAGGACATGCCCTTCTGCGTCGGGAGCACCTTGTCGCAGGCGGCCTGCATCTCGTCCCAGGTGGTCGGAGGCTTCAGGCCCGCCTTGTCCAGAAGGTCGGAGCGGTAGTAGAGCAGCGCGCCGTCCGAGGACTGCGGGTAGGCGTAGAGCTTGCCGAAGTAGGACGCCGCGTCGACCGCGCTGGCGAGCATGCCATCGGTCGGGAACTTGTCCTTCGGAAGCTCCTGCAGCCAGCCGTTCGCCGCGAACTCCGCGGTCCAGACGACATCGACGGACATGACCGAGAACTCGCCGCTCTTGGCCTGTCCGCGCTTGATCATGTCCGCGCGCTGTTGGTCAGCCTCGGGAGAGAGCTCGATCAGCGTGACCTGCTCGTTCGGGTGGGCATCGTTCCACTCCTTGAGCACACCGGCCCAGACACCGGCGGTGTCCTTGCCCTGCGCGTAGGTGATCGGCCCGCGCTCGTCCCAGTTCACGCCACCGCCGGCAGCAGCGCTGCCCGTTGGGGTTGAGGAGGAACTGCACGCAGCGGTGATCAGCACGGCACCGACAGATGCCACTGCTGCGAGCACGCGCCGCGTTGTGCGTGCATGAGTCATTGAGTCCTCGCTTCTCAGAATGTGTGTCCCCCGCCTTGGGGACCCTCCCAGCACTCTAAACACGCGGCGCCCTCCAAGGGCAGCACCTTTCCCGGATTGTTATGGAACTCCAACGAGACGATCAAACGAATGTGAGAAATGAATCGATACAGTTGGGTTTGATCGATTCAGACGGTTGGGTAAAACGAGTGACCGGATGCAAGCTCACGTGAAGCGGCACCGCAGAGTCACCGTCGACGACGACGTTCCTCAGCGTCCCTGCAGTAGCGAGCGCAGGATCAGCACGAAGGCGAGCGCACCGCCGGCAGCGGCAGCGAGCAGTACGACGCGATCCGTGCGCAGGCCGCCGCGGTCGTCGACAACCTGGGCCTTCGCCTGGTCGAAGGTGCCGCGGGCGAAGGTTCGCGCGTCCGAGACCGTGTTGGCGACGATGGCCTTCGGGTGCACCTGGTTGATCAGGCCCTCCACGCTCGCGGCGAGCCGTTGCCGCGCCGCCTCGATCTCGGCCTCGATCTCCTCGCGGGTGCGCACTGCCTCTGCCATGGCTCCTCCACCTTCACCGGCCACTGCCTCTCGCACAGCCTATGCCAGCACGGTGTCGGCCCGCGCGAACAACCGCAGGGCCGGGCGGACGTGCCCTATCGTGACGCCATGACCCAACTGCGACCGGGCGATCCCGCCCCAGCTTTCACCCTGCCGGACGCCGACCAGCGACCCGTGCAACTCGCCGATTACGCCGGTGGCCGGGTCATCGTCTACTTCTTCCCCGCCGCGATGACCCCCGGGTGCTCACTGGAGGCCATCGACTTCGACGCCGCGATGGGCGACCTCGACGCCGCCGGCTACCAGGTGATCGGGATCTCCCCGGACAGCACCGACAAGCTCGCGAAGTTCCGCGAGCGCGACCACCTCCGCTTCCCGCTGCTGGCCGATCCCGGGCGGGACGTCCTCAACGCCTACGGCGCGTTCGGCTCGAAGATGCTCTACGGCAAGCAGGTGCAGGGTGTGATCCGCTCGACCTTCATCGTCGACGTGGACGCCGAGGGCGCGGGCACGGTCTTCGTGGCGCAGTACAACGTCCGAGCCACCGGCCACGTGGCCAAGCTCCGCCGCGAACTGGGGGTGTGAGCCGGCCTCCGCGTCCGGATCAGTCTCCGCGGGCCAATGAGTCCGGCACACCCGACTGCCAGGAGCGGGAACCACTGAGTGCCGAGCGCGCCAGCGTGTCCAGCACCGCGGTGGCGCCGGAGACGATCAGGTGCTCGCCGGCGGCGACCACCCGCTCGTCAGGGGGGTTCGGCTCGAAGGCGCCGGGGGCGTGCAGCACGGCGAGGGTGAGAATCCCGCGGCCCCGAAGTTCGCCGACGGTCACCTCCGCCAGCGGCCCGTCCGCGTCCGCCACCACCTCCTCCATGCTGAAGGCCATCCCACCCCTGGCCAGGGCTGCGTCGATGAACTCGACCACACCGGGCTTGAGGGCAAGGTTCACGATCCGCCGCCCGGCCATGGTGTAGGGCGAGACGGCGCGGTCGGCGCCGGCCTGGATCAGCTTGGAGATCACGTTCTCCGCACCCGCGCGTCCGACGATGAACAGGTCCGGATTCATCGATCGCGCGGTGAGCGTGACGTAGACGTTGTCCGCGTCCGAGTCGATCGCGCTGACCAGGCCCTTCGCCCGCTCGACACCGGCGCGCCGGAGCACCTCGTCGGTCGCTCCGTCACCGTGGACGACCAGGTAGCCGGCGTCCTCTGCCCGCTGCAGGGAGTCCTCGCGGATGTCGATCACCACGACCTTCTGGTCGTCCTCCACGAGTTCGCGGGCCACCATCGACCCGACCCGTCCGAATCCGCAGACCACGAAGTGCCCGTGGAGCTGGTCGATCACCCGGCTCATCCGCTTGGCCTTTCTTCTTCCACTGGCGACATCGGTGATCACGTTCTCCGCCACCACTCCGACCGTGCCGAAGATCACGCCGATGGCCGACAGGGCCATCAGCATGGTCCAGATCCGGCCCGGCCAGTCCAGCTCGTGAACCTCGCGGAAGCCGACGGTGGTCATCGTGGTCACGGCCATGTAGAGGCCGTCGAGGAAACTCCAGCCCTCGATGACCATATAGCCCAACGCACCGATCACTGCGAGCGCGAAGACGGCGAGCACCCAGCGGATCACGGGCCGACTCGTGGTCGACCCACCCGCCGGGCGGCCGTCCGTGCCGCGTCCGAGCACGCTCACGGCCGCATCCTACGGGTGGGCGCCCTTCCGAGTGGCCGAATCGGGACGTGGGGCGCGTCAGGGTGTGAACCCGGCGACGAGCAGTTCGGCGAGTCCGTCGGTGTCGCCGCTGATGGCCAGGCTCGGGTCTGATGCGTCCAGCCGGCCCCAGGCAAGCAGGGCGAGGCTCCGGACCGGCCCGGCCACGACTGTCTCCGGTCCGCCGGGCGATCCATCGAGGAGGTAGTCGGCGGGCGCGTCGGTGGCCACGAAGCGGACGCGGGTGGACGGCGGACGGATGCGTCCGAGCCGGAGCTGGCGGGGGTGCATCACCGTGACCACCTCGTCCAGGCAGTCGTGCCACGCCTCGGTGCCCGGCTCGAACGGCAGGCCGCAGGCGGTACGCAGGTCCCACAGGTGGACGAGCGTCTCGAGCGCCTGACGCCGGTGCCAGAACCTTACGGTGCCGGTCCACTCCCCTGCCGGCGCCGGGTCGTCGAGCAGGGTCTGCGTGACCGCGTCCGGGTCGAGCCGCCGGAGGGTCGCCCGCAGCCGCTCCGCCTCGCTGGCGTATCCCGACCGCAGGGGGAAGCCCTCCACGGGCAGCGGCTCGGTAGGCTGCTGCGCGGCCAGACCGCCCGCCCAGCGGTGCACCGAGGCCAGGTGGTGGACGAGCTCGCGCACCCGCCAGTCGCCACACGACGCCACCGGGGCGTCCGGATCGACCAGCGGAATGCTCGTCTCGAACTCGTCCTGATAGCGGCGCAGCGCCGCAAGCTGGTCAATCACCGGCTGCATACCCTCATGCTATTGAAGCCCCTGCGGTCGACCGCCGAAGCCCGCGAACTCGCTCGACCGGCCAAGCCCCGGGCTCGATCCAGGGAGAGTCTCAATCCCGAACTCTCCGCCATTGGCACTCCCGGCAACAGCCCGGGTTGAACCTGATGAGCGGCGCCGCACGGCAACGGGATGCGGCCCATCCACCCATCGCGGGGACCCAAGCCCGAGCCGGGTCCCCGCCTCCGATCACACTGTCAGTCCCTCGCCCCTGGCAGGAACTGGATGGGTGTTCCGGGACGCGCAAGTGCGGCAACAGAAAGCACGCTCGCCACGACCGCCGTGGTGCCAAGAACGGCAAACCACCCGAGTACTGAATCGCCCCGGGTTCTGTGGAGGCTCTCATTGCAGGGAGGATGAGAGTTGTGGCAGCACCGAAGAAGTACGGCCAGGAGTTGCGTGATCGGGCGACGAGGATGGCATCGGACGCCCGTCGGGACCCTGCGACGGCGACGGGGGCGATCAAGCGGATCGCGGACCAGTTAGGGATCCACCCCGAGGCGCTGCGGACGTGGGTGAGGCAGGCCGAGATCGACGACGGGGTCCGGCCGGGCACGACCAGTGAGGACACGGCCCGGATCGCGGAGTTGGAAGCGAGGTTCGTGAGTTGCGGCGGGCGAACGAGATATTGAGGACCTCTGCAGCGTTTCTCGCGGCCGCGGAGCTCGACCGCAGGATCAAGTAGGCCGACAGGTTCCGGTCGCGGTGGTGGTCGACTACATCGATACCCACCGCGACCGGGTCGTGAAGGGCCGCCCGCTCGGGGTCGAGCCGATCTGTGAGGTCCTGACCGGGTCAGGAGTCCGGATCGCCCCGAGCACCTACTACGCCGCCCGGAACCGGCAGCAGTCCGCGCGCGCTGTGCGGGACGCCGAGTTGGTGGAGCACATCAAGACCACCCACAAGGCGAACCTGGGTGTCTATGGGGCGAGGAAGATCCATGCCGTGCTGAACCGCGAGGGCGTCAGCGTGGCGCGTTGTACGGTCGAGCGGCTGATGAGGGCTGAGGGGCTGCGTGGGATACCACGGGAGAAGACCCGCAGGACCACCTTCGGCGACAGCGCCGAGACCGAGCGGCCCGAGGACCTGGTGAAGCGCAAGTTCATCGCGACCGGACCCAACCAGCTGTGGGTGGCCGATCTGACCTATGTACGAACCCATGCCGGCTGGACCTACGTGGCGTTCGTCCTCGATGTGTTCTCCCGGATGGTCGTGGGCTGGCAGGTCTCCACCAGCCTGCGCACCGACCTGGCCCTCGACGCCCTCGACATGGGCCTTTGGGCCCGCGGCCGGGCCGGCCACGACGTCACCGGCCTCATCCACCACAGCGATCGAGGAGTGCAATATCGAGCAATTCGCTACACCGAGCGGCTCGCCGAAGCCGACGCCGTCGCCTCGGTCGGCTCCAAGGGCGACAGCTACGACAACGCCATGGCCGAAGCGCTGAACTCGCTGTTCAAAGCCGAGTGCATCCGCAACCCAATCACGCGGCCCGCCGGCGGCTGGAAGAACGTGACCGAGGTCGAGATCGCCGTCGCCGAATACATCGACTGGTACAACCACCGCCGTCTCCACGGCGAACTCGGACTCCTACCACCAGCCGAATACGAGGCGACCTACTGGGCATCCCAGCCCAGCCACCACTACCGTAAGAACCCGGTCCTCACCGAGGCCGGAACCAGATAACCGAGCCTCCACTAAAGCCGGGGCGATTCACCTCGAACGGCTCCGTCCGATTCCCGGTGTAGCTGGCATCTGAACCGCCGGGTCGTAACGGCAGCTCGTGCTGACACCGATCCCGACGGTGTCGCTACCGAGAGAAAGCCGCCCGGAACTCAGGAACCCAGCTGGCCAGCCAGGGTGATCAACCGCATGGCGAGCACGACGAGGAAGGTCCACAGGAGATACATCCAGACAGACCACTTGGCCGGGCGGGACCGTGCGATGAAGCCGGTAGCAACAGCAGCGAGAACCGGGCCGGGGGTAAGCGAGCCGATCATGTACGGCAGATCAGCTCGCCCCTGAGACAAGGCGATGGTCACGAGGACGGAGAGAAGCCACCAAACGCCAGCAGCGAGAAACGCAAGCCTGAAGGGACGGGGGTTGGACCGCTCGCTCACCCACAGCGTCCAGCCCGCGGGTGGCGGCCCCCACGCTGGGTCGGGCTGCCAGCCCGGGGGCGGCGTCCAGCCCAGGGGCGGCGTGGGCCAGTTGGGTGGCGGGTTGTAGCGGGGCTGCGATGCCATGTCAGCAGTCTCGCAGGCCGCCGCTTCCGCCACTGAGGTTGACCCGAGTTCCGGACTCCAGCAAACCCGGGACGCTTCATTCAGCGCTGGGGGCCCTTTGTCTCTTGGGGGAGACGGTCATTCAGCCTTGGTTATCAGCCACGACTCGGGCCACACAGGCTCCCACTTCGGCGGCCCCCCCGCGAGATTCAGGTGGGCTTGGGCTCCCAGTACTTGTCACCGTCGGCTTCGATCAGCTTCTGCAGAACTTCCACGACAGTCGTTCCAGCCGCGAACCAGTCACGGCGCGAGTCAAGGGGTAGCGCAATTAGGTACCGGCGCTCCCCGATAGATGAGGGCGCATATACGAGAAGCTCCGAGTCGCCCAGGAACTCTCCTAGAACAACATCATCGGCGACCATGTCTTCGGGCCGCCTCGAGCGCTCGGCTTCGGTCCGAATGGCACTGTCGGATGGGCTCAAGAGATGCAATCCCCACTGCCCATAGTCTGTGTCCTCAAATAGCCATGCCTCGCGAGCCGCCGACCAGAGTGATCTGAGTTCCTCCGAGCTGAGTGCACCGACGGGGGCCTCGGTGATCTCGTCATCGCTCGCCCCCGGGCCAATACGACAGCTGAGCTTGAGCGGGTTGTCGCTGCCGAGTGGCTGCTCCCAGTTCTCCAGAACCGCGAGAAGGTCAGCTAGTTTCGACATCAGTAGTCCCTCCACCACGAGTTGAACTCCGCTTGGTGCACGTCTCGCGGAACCGGTACCAAGTTATCGAAGTCGTTCGTGCCACCGTACTCGCGAGGACGGATGTGGTGTATGTCGTACCCCGACCATCCGCCTTCCGGAGTGGAGTAGCCCCGGTCGTACCATTCCTTGATGTACGCGCCTCGTTCCTTGCCGCCCCACACGACCCGCTGGGATGTCGGCACCTTCGTTAGGCCTTCCCCCGGGTAGGGGATCGACGTGTCGGTCCTAGGGTCGATCACGTCGGGGTACGCACGACCCGCTCGGTTGAGGCGTGGCGCAGCGTCTATGACACTGACGACTTTGGGGGTAATGGATCGAACGTCTCCTGCGGATGCGGCCCTGGATGTCGTTGACGGTGGTGGTCGGGGTGCCGCCGGATGGTGGGGTGACCGCGACCCGGTCCCCGCCGTAGCTTTCTACCCATTCGCGGCATGACACGGCGACTTGCGCCTGTTGAGGGCTCACGCGTACTGGAGGCTGTCGACGGTCCGGAATCATGGCGATCGTGAACCACGGGGAGCAGCGCGGACGGGTTGTGCTGCGCGCGCCGGGGCTCGGCCTGGTTTGGTGTGGACTGCTTGTCCTGGTGATCCCAGCCGGATGGCTGTACGTGCTGGCGTTCGACTGGAACCCCGTGTGGTTCTGGGCGTCGGTGCCCGGAACGGTCCTGGTCGGAGCGGCGATTCTGCGCCGCCGGGTGATCGTGGACGACGACCGTGTCGTCATTCAGGACGCTCTCCGGCGTCGAGAGCGATCGATCCACGACGTGGTGCAGGTCGATCTGGTCGCCTATGACGGATTCTGGGGGTGGAGCGAATCTCCGCTGGCGGACTTACTCAACCCGTTCGCCTATCTGGATTCTCCGCTGCTGGTGCTTGTCGCGGACGAAGTCGGGGAAGAGATTGAACTCCGTGGGTTGGCTGGCACCAACCGAAGTGCTGGACGCCGCGCCCACGAGTTGTTGGGTGCGATTCGTGCCGGTGGCGGCCGCGGCGCGGAGGCAGGTACAGGGCTTCTCTTCCTCTCAACCGACACAGGACAACAACCCCCTGACGACGGCTGAGTCAACACCCGATAACCAGCATGATCAACCGCGCCGGGTGCGGCAGAAGGGGGCGTTTTGGCATCCGCCGCGGCCAGCTACTCAACCACTCCTAGCTCGGTAAGGACCGGAAGAAGGATTCTTCGGGCTTCCTCGGGTTGGCGCTCGGTTTCGGTCGCGTAGAAGGCGTACTCCAGATCACCTGCTGCTTGCGCCAAGGCGTCAGGCAGGACGTCATTGGCGTGGTCCAGAGCGGTGGACGCCTGTTCTGCCAACCTCGCCAGGTCGAGCATCGTCGCGGTACCCCTGAGGAACTCGACCCAGGCCTCCAGAAGGGGCCGACAAACTCGCTCGGCATGCTCATCCACACTGGGCACCTTATGTTGAAGCGAACCGGCGCAGACGCCACCGCAGGAATCGCACCGGTCAGCGGCAGCTCGTTGAGCTTCGGGCGTACCCGGATCGTGCGCCGCTCGTGACGGTCGAGACATTGATCGGCTTGACCCGGGCCGGCGCTCGGCCGTGCCAAGATCAGTGCGTGCGTCGCCTGCTGCTCTTTGCAGTTGAAGCAGGAAGCTGTGCGCCAGGATCAATCTCTCGTTGGTGGGTGTGGTCGAGTTGAGAGCGCTGTTGAAGTTCGTCCTCACGGGTCTGATCGTGCTTGGCCTGGTTGCGGGCATCCTTATCTGGGTCAAGTACTGGCGGCTCTGGCAACTCGAGGCAGATGAAATGGCCGCATGGCGACCGACTCAAGAGCACGCGGAGACCCGCTACTTCGACGGAATTCCGTTGATTCCGATTGCGGCGTCGAGCGAGACGGCCAATCTCGATCGGTATCTCGAGTTTACGGCCATCGAGGATGCCGCTCTCGCTGAGAACGAAGCGAACGACGCCGCGCTTCGTGTCGGCTGGATCGCATCTGATCGGAGAGGCTCCTACAGCAGGGAGATAGGCCACGGCATCCTTGCGGTGCTGACGATCCACCGGATCGACTCACGGCTCTCACTCTCGTTCGTCGGATAGGTCTCCGGTTGCAGCCAGAAGCGCAGTCGGGAATGCTCGGCCGCCGGAACCGAGTTCGAAAACCTATCGACAGCGGTCACCGCGCCCGCGCGGCGAAGAGAACCGACCTCCGCTGCTTATCGGCCCCAACACCGCCCCCCGAACTCTGTCCCAGCCACAAGATCGACCGAGCACTGCCCCACGGCCGCCCGTCCCCCGAAACGAACCCAACGTGCGCAGATCGGCACGATCGACCGCGCTGGTTGCGGCATGTCAGTGCGTTTCGGTCAGGTCGGCTTCAAGCCATACTTCTCAAGGATGAACCGCCAGAACAAGGGCAGCACCTCGGCGGTAGACCGGGTGAGCTCCTCCTTCAACCCGCTGGTCGCGAACTGTTCGATTCTCACTTCACCCGATCGCGGAGGGTTCATCGACACCGAGGACCTAACGACGATTACGTCCAAAGGGGGCTCGCCAGGAGGGGCTGTAGTAATCACCAGATCCCACATGGAGGTCGTCGCGGCAAGCTGGTCTTGCATCTGGTTCTGGATTACTGACTCGATGATCGACACGAGCGGGGCGAGCGCTGGCAAGTTCTCGGCGGCACTTCGATACTCGTCGAGGAGGTCAGTCCATTCTCGTTTGACGATCGGGTACTGCCAGCCGCCGAGATTCATGGCAGCACTATGTCATCCAGCAGCGCGGGCGGACCCGCCGGACCGGAGCCCCGACCGAACCCAATCAGCTCAATCGTCCGCGCGCCGTGCGGCCAGATCCGGACGCACGAAACGTCTGCGCGGTGTAGTTGTCAGAGGCGAGCACTACCTTCTCGTCATCCGGCAAGAGAAGAGGAACCTAGGGCCGGCGAACCGAAAGGACTGAGGATGGATCTTGATCTCGGACTTGAGTGCCCAGAGTGCGGCGCTGCCGTTAAGGCAACGCTTCAGGACGTGGCAAGGCAGCGCACCGTGAGGTGCAGTCGGGGACACAGCATCGCGCTGGAGGACGAAGGTGGGGGTGCTCGCCGGGCTCAGAGCTCCTTGGACGGTTTGGATCGAGCGCTGAATCGTTTGGGGCGCTAACCAGCCGAGGACGCGATGATGCACGTTGCTGAGCGCGCGGGCTCAACCGCTCGAGCATCTATCCCGTTCGGCGGTCTCGGAGGACCATGTCACCATGAGTGCGAGTCGGGCCATCTCGCGGTGCGCAGCCTGCGAGGTCGAGAGGATCGGACCGGGTATCGGCGACTGGCCAGGAGAACGCACCCCCTGCGCCAACGACGGATGCGGGGCATTGGCGCTCAACGTGGAGGTGATCATCAACGATGATGCCGGCGCCCGCGACCTGCTTTGCGTGAAATGGAAAGAGTCATCGCGAGGATCGCGAAAGGGCCGAAGGGCCGACGTCGTCACCGGTTCCGAGTACTACCGCCGAGACGATGTCTGGCACCGCGTGGAGCGGACGCTCAACTACGCGGACGATTCATACGACGAAGTGATCTTCGATGAGGTCACTGGGATCGTTGTTCATGAGTGTCACGAGCGCCTGTCAGAGCATGTCGGGCACGGCAGTGCAGTACGCCCGCGTGTCGCGCCTGACGCCCGGGTGGGCGACACCGGCGCCAGCCGAGCGTGATTCACGAGGTCGAGAGGAGGCGTGCGGCCTTCGGCAAAGGTTGTCGAGCGTTCTTGATCGGCGGCAGTCATTGCGTTTCGTCCGTCCTCCTCAGTGCGACGAGCGATCGGCCAGACTAGGGGCATGACAGTGGCTGCTCGCGTGGTCATCGAGTTGCTCCCGGCCGACCGGGGCGGGCTCGGGAAGCCTCAGCCTTCCGGCACGCGGTCACTCCCATACAGGTTCGACCTAGACGGGGAGGTGACCACGCACGGTGCTTTCCTCGACCTAGACGACGAATGCCCGGTCGCCCCGGGCACCGGCCCGGTCGGTGGCGTGCTCACTCTCTGGGCAGAAACCGCAAACCGCATCAGTGTCGGTGACCAGTTCGACATCGTCTACCCCACGCGGCTCGTGGGGCACGGCCACGTCGAGAGCCTCTCCACCTCGTCGAAGGCCGCGGGTGCCACCTACGAGCGATTCGCGGACCTGAGTCGTGTACTGCTGGAGGACTCGTGGGTCACCGACCTCGCGCCCAGCGAGAGTGTGATCGCGTTCCGCCTGAGCGTTGCGCTGCTCCCTGGGCACACGATGTACACCGAGCCGGAACCGGGCGAGCTGCATTGCTACAGGACGGGCTGGTTGAGCGTCGCGGGCACCGCGCCGGTGACCGTTGCCCTGACAGGTGCGCCACCGGCAGCCGGCGCGAGCGGAACGAGCGACCTCGGTCATATCGACCGGTTCGAAGAGACTGAACCCGGTGTTTGGGAACTCGAGGGAGACTGGGGCACGGCAACCATTCGCGCGCCCCACGTAACACTGACCCTCCAACCGGCCGTCAGCCCGGAGTTCTAGCACCGATACAAACGACTGGATTCGACCGCTCCGATCGCGGCAGAAGCGGTTGGTTGCGTGCCCGTCGCAGCCCTGGGCTGCGCACGGGTCCTGAGCCTGTGGGGACGTCGCCAGCGCGCGAAGCTAGCCTCTTCTCGTGAGGGTGAAGGCATGGCTAACAGGTCACGAGTTCGACCTTGCCGTTCTCGCGGAACTGCTTCGAAGCGGACAGGTCCGTGTTAGCAAGGATGATCACGGCTTCTTCCTGTCGTCCGACGAACTGGACACCCTGCAGCCAGGCATCGAACTCCACGAATCCGCGAGCCGGCTTCTGGCTGTTGCCAATGGACTGGCTCGAGCCACCCATCCAACCTTTCACCCTGTCGGGCTCTCCGGCAGATACAGCGACGGTGACCACATCCACTCAGTCGTCGTAGCGGACGCGATGGTGGTTCGATCTCGGATGGAGGCTGCCGGCATCGTGGTGAGGGTAGGAGACCATGAGACGCCCACGCAAACCGCGCCTGGAACGGATTGGTCGCTCCTCATGTCGAACCCGAACGTCAAGGAGGCATTGACCATCATGGGGCATGGGCCTCTCGGCTGGAATGAGCTCTATAAGGTCTTCGAAATCGTCCGAGATGACGCGACCGCTCGGTCCATCACCGAACTTGGCTGGGCTACCCATGCCGAGATCGACGCCTTCAGGGCATCGGCGAACCGTCCAGATGTGAGCGGTGCGACTGCAAGACATGCTCGAATGAGTGGGAACCCGCCTCGGCGCCGGATGTCTGACGCCGAGGCGCGATCCTTCATCGGGCGACTTGTCACCGCCTGGATAGGCGCGAACCAATAGCTCGTCCGCCTCGGCGCCGACAACCAGTCGCTGGCCCGCCAACCGCGCGCGCGTCGCGGCAGATCCGGATGTTGGCGGGATTGGCGTGGCACCCTCGGTTTGTGGTCGATCAGGTGTGTGCGATCTGCGGCGGGCCGTCGGTGCGTCTGGTTTGCGATGTCTGCCTACCCGAGGAGAACCTGCGGCAGTCGGCCACCGTCCGGGTGGGCGACAAGAGGAACCCGATCACGATGCGGCTTCGTGCTGGCAGCGGACGTACCCGCACGAAGCTCGACG
>PHEV01000012.1 GCA_002843035.1 Actinobacteria bacterium HGW-Actinobacteria-5
GTCTCCCATCAGGTACCGGGCCGCACGCCAGGCCCGTTGCGTCGTCGCCTCGACCTCGTCGCCGAGCGCGGTCACGTGCCCGACCTTGCGTCCGGGCACCACATCCTTGCCGTACAACTGCACCTTCAGCGCCGGGTCGGCGGCCAACGCCCCGGCCAGGCCACCGAGCAGATCGGCCCGCGAGCCGCCGAGGACGTTCACCATCACCGAGACCGGCGCG
Source organism: Actinobacteria bacterium HGW-Actinobacteria-5 (assembly GCA_002843035.1). Taxonomy (GTDB): domain Bacteria; phylum Actinomycetota; class Actinomycetes; order Propionibacteriales; family Propionibacteriaceae; genus Propionicimonas. Next base: position 221 of record PHEV01000012.1, read on the forward strand.
AGGGTCGCGGTCGACCCCAGCGGCAGGTCCGCCACCGCACGCAGGTGGTTCTCGAACTGGCTCGTCGCCGCCCCGTCGATGCTCCAGTGCCCGGTGTTGTGCGGACGCATCGCGAGCTCGTTCACCACGACCGAACCGTCGCGGGCCTGCATCAACTCCACCGCGAGGATGCCGACCACACCCAGTTCGGCTGCGATCCGCAGCGCCATCGCCTGCAGGTCGCGCACCTGGTCGGGCCGCAACCCGGGCGCAGGCGTGGTGGTGGCCGTGCAGATGCCGTCGGTCTGGACCGTCTCGCTCACCGGATAGACGACCGCCTGGCCGCCGGGACGGCGCGCGACCAGCACGCTCAACTCCCGGGAGAAGTCGATGAACTCCTCGGCGATCACGACGGCGCCGCTGCGCAGTCCCTCCAGCCCGTCGAACGGGATGGACGCCTGCGCGGGCCCGTCCAGCTTCCAGACGCCCTTGCCGTCGTAGCCGCCGCGCGAGGTCTTGGCGATCACTGGCCAGCCGTGCTCCTGCCCGAACGCGACCAGCGCGGCCGGGTCGGCCACCACCCGGTTGGCCGGGCACGGCACGCCGAGAGCGCCCAGCCGGGCCCGCATCACCGCCTTGTCCTGGGCGTGCACGAGAGCCTCCGGACCGGGCCGAACGGCGATGCCCGCCGTCTCGAGATCGTGCAGGATCTGCGTCGGCACGTGCTCGTGGTCGAAGGTGACCACGTCGCACCCGGACGCGAACGCAGCCACCGTCTCCGGGTCGGTGTAGTCGCCCACCACGACGTCGTGCACCACCTGGGCCGCGGAGACCTCCGGGCCCTCGGCGAGCAACCGCAGCCGGAGGCCGAGCCCGATCGAGGCCGCGTGCATCATCCGGGCCAATTGGCCCCCACCGATCACACCGATGCTCGCCGCGGGAGTCCTCACCCGGCGAGCCTATAGTCCGTCCGCGCGGGTGGGTGGCCGTGACAAGATGAGGACATGACCGCGCACATTGTCGCCATGGGTGGCGGCGGCTTCTCCATGTCGCCGTTCGGGGCTCCCACCAACCTCGACCGCTACCTGGTCGAACTCACCGGCAAGTCCTCGCCGCTGGTGTGCTTCGCCCCGACCGCATCGGCAGACGATCCCCAGTACATCAACAAGTTCCTGCTCGCCTACGGCACGCTCGGCGTCCGCACGATGGTGCTGACCCTGTGGCAGGGCAGCTCGGCCGGATCGGTGGCGCGACTCGCGGACGCCGACCTGCTGCTCGTCGGCGGCGGTCACACGGTGAACCTGATGGCACTGTGGCAGGCACACGGCGTGGACGCGGCGATCCGTGCACGCCACAAGGCCGGCGACGTGGTGCTGGCCGGAGTCTCCGCCGGCGGCTCGTGCTGGTACGGCGGCTGCATCACCGACTCCTTCGGCGACTTCCGCGCCTGGCGCGGCGGGCTGGGCCTGGTCCCGGGGAGCTTCTGCCCCCACTTCGACGGCGAGGCCGGGAGGGCGCCCGCCTACACCGACGCGGTCGCCGGCGGCGACCTGCCGGGAGGCTACGGGGCGGACGACGGTGCCGGCGTCCACTACGTCGACGGGGTGCCCACCAACTTCATCGCCGAGGCCACCGGCAAGCGGGTCTACCGGGTGATGCCGTCCGACCTGCCGACCGCCAGCGGCGTCCTCGTGGAACCCCAGCAGATGACGGTGCTCTGAGCCGTTCCGATCGGGGTCAGCGGAAGATCAGCGTCCGCTGGACGATGAAGTTGACCGTGGTGGCCACACCCTGCGCGATCACGAAGCCGACGACCCGGGCGACCAGCTCGTTGCCGGTCGCAGAGAGCAGCCACGGGTAGCAGAGCGTCCACAGGCCGACCTGGACGGCGAAGGTGATCGCGTACAGCGCGACGACGGCAGCGAAGCGGCGCTTGGACGGCTCGGCCTGGAACGTCCAGCGACGGTTGATCAGGTACGCGGTGGTCGTCCCGGCGATGAACGAGAACACCTTCGCCCAGGTGTAGTCCAGGCCGAGCGCCATGAAGGCGTTCAGCAGACCGAAGTCGACCACCGCGGACAATCCGCCGGTGACCACGAACCGGACCAGCTGGGTGCGCAGCGCCAGCCGGGTGGTCGCCTCCGACCCGGACGCCGCCTGCTCCTCCGTCACGCCGCCGCTCAATCGTCGCGCGCCTGGGGGTTCTTGATCGGGTCGTCGCCGCCGAAGAGCAGTTCGGTCATCACGACGTGCACGCGCTCGACGTCCGGGATGTCGTTCAGGGTGACGGGCTGGTCGGCTGCGGTGGTGAGCACGAGGGTGCCGCAACCGAGCAGTTGGTCGATCGGGCCGCGCTGGTAGGCGACGTTGTTGATCCGGCTCAGCGGCATGTCGTGACCGGTCTTGACCAGGATCCCGCGGCGGGTGATGATCCGGCGGTTCGTGAAGGTGTAGGTGCTGGTCAGCCACTTCAGGAACGGCACGACCACCCACAGCACGAGTGCGACCAGCGCGATCACGATCATCACCCAGCGCAGCCAGTCCCAGCCGGCGACCAGCGGGATCGCGAACGCGAAGCCGCTCAGCACCGCGATCACCAGCAGCAGCAGGACGGGGACGATCAGGGCCTTCACGTGGGTGCGCAAGTGCAGCACCACGACCTCGCCCTTGCCCAGGAGTTGCGGATCCAGACCCATGGGGTCAATGGTGACACAGCCGCGCCCGGCGCTGGCGCTCCCTGCTCAGCGCAGGTGCACCACGTCACCGGCGGCGAAGGGGCGCTCGACACCGGCCACGCGCACCAGCAGGCGGCCCTCGGCGTCCACGCCGGTCGCGTCACCCTCGACGAACTCCTCCGCCGAGAGCTGCACCCGCACCGGCCGGCCCACGCTCGAGCAGCGGGCGGCGTATTCGGCGCGCAGGTCCGTTCCGGTGAGCCAGCGCACGTACCAGGTGCCCAGAGCCTCGAGCACGGCCGCAACCAGGGCCGTCTCGTCCACCACGCCCCCGGCCAGCGCCACCGACGTGGCCGTCGGCACCGGCAACTCGTCCTCGGCGAGGGTGGTGTTGATGCCCATCCCCAGCACCGCGGCGGGCGGGCCCCCGGCGTCCACCCGTTCGGCCAGGATGCCGCACAGCTTGCGTCCACCGGCCAGCACGTCGTTGGGCCACTTCAGCTCCACAGCCAGCCCGGCCGCAGCCCGCAGCCCGTCCGCCACGGCCAAACCGGTGAGCAGCGGCAGCCACAGCCAGCGCGCGGCCGGCACCGGCGCCGGCGGACGCAGCAGCACCGAGAGGGCGAGCGACGTCCCGGGCGGCGCCTCCCAGACCCGGGTGAAGCGGCCGCGTCCGGCGCTCTGGTGGTCGGAGACCAGCACCGTGCCGGAAGCTGCCCCGGCCCGGGCAGCGGCTACCAGGTCGGCATTCGTCGAGCCCGTGGTGGCCACGGACGCGACCTCGACCCACACCGAACCCGGACGCACCAGTGCCCGGGAGAGCTCGACCGCGTCAACACGGGGAGAATTCGGCGCGGGATTCACGCCCAGACCCTATGCCCGGGCGGGTGTCCCGGCAGTACTGTCTCCCCATGGCGCAGGACATCCACACCACCCGCGGGAAGCTGGCCGAACTCGGCGAACGCAAGGAACAGGCGCTCAACCCGTCCAGCCCGGCGGCGGTGGAGAAGGTGCACGCGCAAGGCAAGATGACCGCGCGCGAGCGGATCAACGCCTTGCTCGACGAGGGCTCCTTCGCCGAATTCGACCGGTTCTCCCGGCACCGCGCCAAGGCCTTCGGGATGGAGGAGAAGCGGCCCTACACCGACGGCGTGATCACGGGCGTCGGCGCCATCCACGGCCGACCGGTGTGCGTGTTCAGCCAGGACGTGACCATCTTCGGCGGCGCGCTCGGCGAGGTGTACGGGGAGAAGATCGTGAAGATCCTCGACTTCGCGATCAAGACCGGCTGCCCGATCATCGGCATCAACGAGGGCGGCGGCGCCCGGATCCAGGAGGGAGTGGTCTCGCTCGACCTGTACTCCCAGATCTTCCGCCGCAACACCCTCGCCTCCGGGGTGATCCCGCAGATCTCGTTGATCATGGGCGCAGCGGCCGGAGGGCACGTCTACTCCCCCGCCCTCACCGACTTCGTGGTGATGGTCGACCAGACCTCGCAGATGTTCATCACCGGCCCGAACGTGATCAAGACCGTGACCGGCGAGGACGTGACCATGGAGGAGCTCGGCGGCGGCCGCACGCACTCCACGAAGTCCGGCAACTCCCACTACCTCGCCGCCGACGAGCTCGACGCGATCGAGTACGTCCGCCAGCTGATCACCTACCTGCCCCAGAACAACCTGGAGGATCCGCCCGTCTTCGACGAGGAGGAGGCCGACCTCACCATCACCGAGCACGACCTGGTGCTGGACACGCTGATGCCCGACTCGCCGAACCAGCCCTACGACATGCACGAGGTGATCGAACGGGTGCTGGACGACGACGAGTTCCTCGAGGTGCACAAGCTGTATGCGCCGAACATCATCTGCGGCTTCGGGCGGGTCGAGGGACGCGCGGTCGGCGTGATCGCGAACCAGCCGATGGTCTTCGCCGGCTGCCTGGACATCAAGGCCTCAGAGAAGGCGGCCCGGTTCGTCCGCACCTGCGACGCCTTCAACATCCCGATCCTGACCTTCGAGGACGTGCCCGGGTTCCTCCCCGGCACCGACCAGGAGTGGGACGGGATCATCCACCGGGGCGCCAAGCTGATCTACGCCTACGCAGAGGCCACCGTGCCGCTGGTCACGATCATCACCCGCAAGGCCTACGGGGGTGCGTACTGCGTGATGGGCTCCAAGCCGCTCGGCGCGGACGTGAACCTCGCCTGGCCGACCGCGCAGATCGCGGTGATGGGCGCAGAGGGCGCGGTGAACATCCTCTACCGGCGTGAGCTCGCGGACGCCGAGGATCCTGCGGCCCGGCGCACCGAGCTGATCGACGAGTACAACGACGAGCTGGCCAATCCCTACGTCGCGGCCGAGCGCGGCTACGTGGACAAGGTGATCTACCCGCACGAGACGAGGGCCCAGGTGATCCGGGTGCTGCGCCTGCTGCGGACCAAGCGCATGCAGCTGCCGCCCAAGAAGCACGGGAACATCCCGCTGTGAGCGGCACGCCGGCCGAGGCGGGCCAGCCGCTGGTGCAGGTCGTCTCGGGGAGCCCGACCGACGAGGAACTCGCCGCCCTCGGCGCGGTGATCGTGGCGCTGCGCCGGGAGCGTCCGGATCCCCACGTGCCGGTGACCAGCACGCTGGCCGGCGGCTGGCGCTCGTACTGGCACACGGTGCGCACGCCGCTGGTGCCGGGCCGCGAAGCCTGGCGGAGCAGCTTCCGCCTCTGACCACCCACCCGACCGAGAGGGCATCGCATGGGAGCCATCGAGGACGCCCTGGGCGGGCCTTCGCCGTACCGACCGCCGAGCCGGCGTTCACCGGAAGGCCCGGCCGCTGACGCGGTGCCGGGGCTGGTTCTGGCCTCGGCCTCGCCGGCCCGGCTCGAAACCCTGAGGAACGCGGGCCTGGCCCCGCGGGTGGTGGTCTCGGAGGTCGACGAGGACGCCTTCACCGCGCCCGACGTCACCGGGCTGGTGGCCGTCCTGGCCCGGGCCAAGGCGGAAGCGGTGGCGGTCGCCCTGGCCGCGTCCGGGGAGGACCTGCTCGTCGTGGGCTGCGACTCCCTGCTCGAACTGGACGGCGAGCCGCTCGGCAAGCCGGGCACGCCCGAGGAGGCGGTCCGCCGCTGGCGCCAGATGCGCGGCCGGACAGGCCACCTGCACACCGGCCACCACGTGATCCGGCTCGGCGCGTCCGCGCGCACCGCGTCCGGGGTCGCGACCACAGGGGTGAGCTTCGCCGACCTCTCGGACGCCGAGATCGACGCCTACGTGGCGACCGGGGAGCCGCTGCGGGTGGCGGGCGCGTTCACCATCGACGGCCTCGGCGGGGCGTACGTCCGCGGCGTGGACGGCGACCCCCACACCGTGGTCGGGATCAGCCTGCCGCTGCTGCGCGACCTGTTCGCGCAACTCGGTGTGGACTGGCACACGCTCTGGGATGCGGAGCGCCGCTAGCCTTGGAGGGCCATGACGAACACTGAGAACCTCCCCGAGGCGGACCGGAAGAAGTCCGTAATGCCCGCCTGGCTGCGGGCGATGCGGCCCAAGCAGTGGGTGAAGAACGTCCTCGTGCTCGCCGCCCCGCTGGCCGCAGGGCAGCTGCTCCAGCCGGCGGTCCTGCTCGCGTCGGCGTGGGCGTTCGTGTCGTTCTCCCTGGTCAGCGCGTCGATCTACCTGATCAACGACAGCCGCGACGTCGAGGCAGACCGGCTGCACCCGAAGAAGCGGTTCCGTCCGATCGCCGCCGGGGAGCTCTCGATCCCGACCGCCTACGTGCTCGCCGCGATCACGGTGGCCGCGTCACTGGCGATCGGGTTCTGGGTGGCGCCGCTGCTCGGGGTGACCCTCGCGTCCTACTGGGTGCTGCAGGTGATCTACTCGCTGTTCCTCAAGCACCAGCCGATCATCGACCTGGCCATGGTGGCGGCCGGCTTCCTGCTCCGCGCGGTCGCCGGCGGCGTCGCCGCGGGTCTGCCGCTGTCGCAGTGGTTCCTGCTGGTGGCGTCCTTCGGCTCGCTGTTCATGGTCGCGGGCAAGCGCTACTCCGAACTCAAGGAGCTCGGCACCGAAGCCGGCACCCGGGCCAGCCTCGAGCGCTACACGAAGTCCTACCTTCGCGAGGTCTGGTCGGTGTCGATCGCCATCGTGATCATGTCGTACAGCCTGTGGGCGTTCGAGCAGGCGAAGACGCAGCTGTGGGGCATTCCCTGGACGACGATCTCGATCGCCCCGTTCACCCTCGCCGTGCTGCGCTACGCGATGAAGATCGACCAGGGTCAGGCCGGCGAGCCCGAGGACGTGGTCCTCTCCGATCCGATCCTGCAGGTGCTCGCCGTGCTCTGGGTGATCCCGGTAGCCGTCGCGGTGTTCGGATGAACCGCCCGGTCGCGCTGGTGACCGGGGCGTCCCGGGGCATCGGACGCGCGGTCGCGCAGGCTCTGTCCCCCACCCACCACGTCCTGGTCGGCGGCAGGGATGCCGACCAGGTGGGCGAGGTGGCACGGTCGCTGGCCTCCGCCGAGCCGTTCGTCGTCGACCTCACCGACGAGCCGGCTGTGACGGCCGCGCTGGCGGGCGTCGAACGGATGGACGTCCTGGTGCACTCGGCGGGACTGGTTGCGTTCGGGCCACTGGCCGATTCGACCACCAGGGAGTGGCGCGAGCTGCTCGAGGTGAACGTGATCGCACCGGTCACCCTGACCCGCCTGCTGCTGCCGGCCCTGCGGGCAGCCCACGGGCTCGTGGTGTTCATCAACTCCGGTGCCGGGCTGGTCACGCATCGCGGCTTCTCCGCCTACTCGGCGTCCAAGTATGCGTTGACCGGGCTCGCGGATGCGCTGCGACTGGACGAGCGCGGCCGGGTGCGGGTCACCTCGATCCATCCCGGACGGGTGGCCACGGACATGCAGGCCCAGCTCAGCGCGTTGCAGGGCATGCCGTACGTCCCGGACGCCCACCTCGACCCCGCGGAGGTCGCCCGCGCCGTCCGGGTGGCTGTGGACGCGCCTCCCAACACCAGCCTGGACAGCATCCGGATCAACCCCGTCTAGCGGATCGCCGGAACGTTCACGTACCTCGCGGTTGCCGTTCGGGGAGCGTCCGCCGTTGCGGGGAGCGCCTCTGCGAAGCCGGGATCAGCGCTCGAGGCCGAGGGCGACCCCGAAGCCGAGCATGGCGACACCGGCAATCCCGTCCACGACCCGGCCGCCGCGCCGGCTGGCCAGGAAGCCACGCACGGCCTGCGCGCTGAGAATCACGATCGTGAACCAGGCCATGCCCATCAACACGTGCACGCCCGCCAGCAGGGCGCCGACCGCCACCGGGGGATAGCCCGCGGGAAGGAACAGCGGCAGCACGGTCAGGTAGAAGACCCCCACCTTCGGGTTCAGCAGGTCGGTGAGCGCGCCTTTCACGAAGGACTCCCGCGGCGTATCGGCCACTGCGCCGGCAAGGTTGGCGTGCGGCAGGTCGCCGCGCACGGCGGAACGCAGGTAGGTGAAGGCGAGGTAGGCAAGGAAGGCCACTCCTGCCCAGCGCAGCACCGCGAAGGCGAGCTGCGAGGCGACCAGCAGGGCGGCGACACCGGCCGCAGCCGCCACGCCCCAGACCAGGGCGCCGAAGCCGATACCCGCCGCCGCGGCGAAGGCCGTCCGCCGACCGGCGCGGATGGCCTGCCGCAGCACGAACAGGGTGTCCAGCCCTGGCGTCACCGTGACCACAGCGGCCAGCAGCGAGAAGCCGAGGAGCGACTGGGCCAGCGTCATGGCGGCATCGTAGGAGCACCGGTGGCCGAAAAGGAGAACCGTCCCCTTCTCGGCCACCGGGTCTCATGGCCGAAATGGCCGAAAAGGGGACGGTTCCTTTTCGGCCACCGGGTCAGAGCCAGTCGACCTTCCGGAACAGGATGTAGAGGCCGACCGTCCCGATCAGCATCAGAACCACGCTCTGCAGCAGTCCGGACACCGCCCCGAACCCGGGGTAGGGGAGGTTCTGGCCGAACCAGCCGGTGACCGCGGTGGGGACGGCGATGATCGCGGCCCACGCGGCCAGCTTCTTCATCACCTCGTTCAGCCGGGCGTCCTGCAGCGACAGGTTCGTCTCGAACACGCTGGAGACCATGTCGCGCAGGCTCTCCGTCCACTCCGCCGCCCGGATCACGTGGTCGTAGAGGTCGTTGAAGTGACCGTCCAGCTCGCCGGAGAGGCTCTGCTGGCCGTCCGAGCGGAACCGCATCACCGACGTGACCACCTCGCGCATCGGCAGCACCACCCGGCGCAGCTCCACCAGCGCCTTGCGCAGCGCGAATACCCGCTGCTGGATCGTCCGGGTCTTGATCGCGGGGTCGAACAGCAGGTCCTCGAGATCCTCCAGCTGGTCGTCCATGGTCTCGATGGTCTCGAAGTGGCCGTCGACCAGGTGGTCGAGCAGGCCATGGACGAGGGCCGCGACCCCGCGGTCGAGCAGGGCGTCGTCGACCCACCGGGCCAGCACCGCGTCCATGTCCACCCGCTCGCCGGGACGGACGGTGATCAGCGCGTTGCCCAGCACGAACGCCGAGACCCGGCCAACCTCCAACTCGGCGACACCGCCGTCCGCAGGGGGCTCCAGCCGGGTCGAGTAGCAGGTGAGGAAGAGGTGGTTCGGGTGCCAACTCGCCTTCGGGCGCTCGCGCGGCGAGACCGCGTCCTCGACCGCGAGCGGGTCGAACCCGAGTTCGCCCGCGAGGGACGCCAGCACGTCCGGTTCAGGCTGCACGAGGTCGAGCCAGACCAGTATGTTCGGCTCGGCCAACCAGTGGTCGAGGTCGGCCAGTGGGAAGTCCGCGGCCACCTCGACACCGTTGCGCCACGCCCGGCTGCGGCAGGTGCTCACACCGGCAAGCATCGCACCGTACTGGCCTGTACGAGCTCATCCACGCGGCGCCGCCGCCGTATCGCCCGACCCCCGCAAGGGGGTAGATTCCCAGACGTGGAGATCGACCTGACCGCCGAAGTCGGCCACGGTCTGGGCGAACCCGCAACGCAGGCCGACGCGGTGCTGTGGCCTCTGCTCAGCACCGCACTCGTTCCCTGTGGCGTCCACTCCGGCGACCCGAGTTCGATCCTGCGCGCCTGCAGCCTGGCGGTCACCCGGGAGGCCGCGCTCGGTGCGGCCGTCGGCTACGCCGACCGGGTCGGCGCCGGTGAACGCTTCGTCGACTACGACCCCGAAGACCTCGCCGCGACGATCATCTACCAGTTGGGGGCGCTGGACGGGCTGGCTCTCGCCGAGCAGGCCCGGGTCACCTGCGTCCGCGCCGGCGGGGCGCTGTTCGACGCGGTGCGCACCGACCGCAACCACGCCTGGGCGCTGGTCAACGCCGTCCTCGACTACGACCCCACGCTGACCATCATCGGCCTGCCCGACTCCCGGCTGCTGCAGACGGCAGAGCGCAACGGGCTGTCGATCGCCCGCGAGTTCCAGCCGCACCGGCTGCTGAACGCCAACGGGTCGCTGGGTGCGGTGGTCACCGAGCCGGAAGCGGTTGCCCGGCGTGCGCTCGACGCGGTGGCCTCCGGCGGCTACGACACCATCCGGCTGCCCTGGCACACCTCTGCCGAGCGGGCGTGCGCGAAAGCCGTGCACACCGCGCTCGTCGAGGCCGGGCACACGATCACCACCCCACAGGCCCCCGCACAGCCCGAACTGCCCGTGCACCTCGCGGTCGCCGGACGGATGAGTTCGGCCTGAGCTGCGATCTCCCGGCCCGTCCGCCGTCCCGACGCCGACCCGGAATCCGTGGTAACGATTCTTGTCGGAATCCCACAAGCATTGCCCAAGGTTCTTGGCTACACGCTCACGAATCTTGGTGATTCCACTGCATCTGCCCGATTCGGCTCGCACACGGGGGTGCGGACGTGGCAGGGTGCGTGCGGGCCCACTCCAGACCCGGGCCCCGACCGACCGTCCTGACCCAGGAGGCCCCGTGTTCCAGCGGATCGCGATCGTCAACCGTGGCGAGGCGGCGATGCGGCTCATCCACGCCGTTCGCGACCTGAACGCGGAGCAGCCCGACGCACCGCCGATCACGACGATCGCCCTGTACACCGATGCCGAGCGCACCGCCCGGTTCGCACGCGAGGCCGACGAGGCCTACCCGATCGGTCCGGCAGTGACCCGTCCCTACCTGAACCATGACCTGCTCGCCCGCGCCCTGACCGAGACCCGCGCGGACGCGGTCTGGGTGGGCTGGGGCTTCGTCGCGGAGGACTCAGCGTTCGCCGACCTGGTTACCTCGCTCGGGATCACCTTCATCGGCCCCTCCGGCGAGGCCATGCGCAAGCTCGGCGACAAGATCGGCAGCAAGCTGATCGCCGAGGAGGTCGGCGTGCCGGTGGCGCCGTGGAGTCGCGGCGGCGTGGACACCCTGGACGAGGCGCTCGCCGCGGCCGAGCGGATCGGCTACCCGCTGATGCTCAAGGCCACCGCCGGCGGCGGCGGGCGAGGCATCCGCCGCGTGGACTCGCCCGACGAACTGAGCGACGCCTTCCAGCGCACCCGCGACGAGGCGCAGCGCGCCTTCGGCTCCGGGGTTGTGTTCCTGGAGAAGCTGGTCACCGGCGCCCGGCACGTCGAGGTGCAGGTGATCGCGGACGGCCAGGGCACGGCCTGGGCGCTGGGCGTCCGGGACTGCTCGGTGCAGCGCCGCAACCAGAAGGTCATCGAAGAGTCCGCCTCGCCGCTGCTGGACGCCGGCCAGGTGGCCGAACTGAAGGCGTCCGCCGAGCGGCTGGCGCTGGCCGTCGACTACCGCGGTGCGGCCACGGTGGAGTTCCTCTACCACCCGGCCGATCGGGAGTTCGCGTTCCTCGAGGTGAACACCAGGCTGCAGGTCGAGCACCCGATCACCGAGGTGACCAACGACTTCGACCTGGTCAAGGCGCAGTTGCACGTCGCAGCGGGCGGACGGCTGGTCGGCCGCCCGGTCGAGCAGGGCCACGCCATCGAGGCGCGGCTCAACGCCGAGGATCCCGACCGGGACTTCGCGCCCTCCCCGGGCACGATCACCCGCCTCGACTTCCCGGCCGGACCGGGCATCCGGGTGGACACCGGCGTGGCCGAGGGCGACACCATCCCCGCCGACTTCGACTCGATGATCGCCAAGGTGATCGCCTCCGGCAGCACCCGCGCCGAGGCTCTGGGGCGGCTCCGCCGCGCGCTGGCCGAGACCACCGTGATCATCGAGGGCGGCGCGACCAACAAGAGCTTCATCCTCGAGTTGCTCGACCGTCCTGAGGTGGCCGGGCCGAAGGCCGCGGACGGCGCGAGCGGGGACGCCGGTCACGAGTGGGCCGACACCGGCTGGATCGACCGCACCCGCGCGGCGGGCGGCCTGGTCGCCGACCGGTTCTCCGGCATCGCGCTGGTGGCCGCGGCGATCGAGGCGTCCGAGGAGGCCGAACGACTCGAGATCGCCCGTCTGCTGGAGACCGCCCACGGGGGCCGGCCGCAGGCGCAGCACGCGTCCGGCCTCTCCGTGGACCTGAAGCTGCGCGGCGCAGCCCACACCCTGGTGGTCTTCCGCACCGGACCCGACCGGTACCGGGTGCGGGTCGGCGAGCAGACGGTGGACGCGAGCCTGGAGCGGCACGACGACGTCCACGGACGCCTGGTGGTCGGGTCGCAGCGGTTCCGGATCGTCACCCAGACCCACGGGCCGGTGCACCTGGTCGAGGTCAACGGCATCACCCATCGGGTCTCCCGCGACGAGGGCGGCGTGCTGCGCTCACCCGCCCCCGCGCTGGTGGTGGCCACGCCGGTCTCGGTCGGCGACGAGGTCGCAGCCGGCACCCCGGTCGTGGTGCTGGAGTCGATGAAGATGGAGACGGTGATCGCCGCCCCGTTCGCGGCCAGGGTGCGCGAGCTGCACGTGATGACCGGCAGCCAGGTCGAGAGCCTCGCCCCGCTCGTCCGGCTGGAGCCGCTTGACGGCGACGACAGCGAGACGACCTCCGAGGGCGCCGAGATCGAGCTGCCCGAAGCCGGCTCCGAGGAGTCCGCCCCGGCCCGGGCCACCCGGCTGCTCGCCGAGCTGTCCGCGCACCTGATGGGCTACGACGTCGACCACGCGGCCGGCGTTCTGGCCGACTACCTGGCCGCCAGGGACGAGGCACGCGCCCAGGGCGCCGACGTGCTCGCCGGCGAGATCGCACTGGTCACGCTGTTCGCCGACCTCGCCGGGCTGAGCCGGAACCGTCCCGCCGGCGAGCAGGGCAACACCGAGCTGCGGATCCACTCCGACCGCGAGCACTTCCACGGCTACCTGCAGAGCCTGGACGCCTCCCGTGCCGGGCTGCCGGACGCGTTCGTCGAACGGCTCGGCCGCGCACTCGCCCACTACGGCGTCACCGAACTCGACCGGACCCCGGCCCTGGAGGACGCGGTATTCCGGATCTTCCTCGCCCAGCAGCGGGTCGCCCAGGATGTGCAGGTGGTGCTCGCCGTCCTCGACCGGTGGATCGGCGAGCCCGCCCCCGCCACCGGCGTCGTGACCTCCGCGCGGGGCGAACTGGAGCGCCTGGTCCGGGCCACCCAGCGCCGCTTCCCCGCGGTCAGCGACGTCGCCCGGTCGGTACGGTTCCGCTGGTTCGACCAGCCGCAGGTGGACGCCGAGCGCGAGCAGGTGCTCGCCGCGGTCGCCAGCCAGGTCGCAGACCTCGCCGCCCACCCGGACGCTCCCGACTACGCCGAGCGGATCGCGGCGCTGTCCGCGATCCCGGAGCGCCTCGTGCTCACCCTGGCCGAGCGACTGGGGTCCGGAGTCAGCCCGCACGAGCCGCTGCTCGAGGTGCTGATCCGCAAGCACTACACGGACCACGGACTCTCCGGGGTGAACGCCACCACCGTCGCGAACCGGTCGGTCGTCACGGCCGACTACGAGCTGCCGAACCGGCCGACCCGGATCGTGAGCACCCTGGCCACCGACGCCGAGCTGGACGCGGACGGCCCGGTCGCCGCGATCGTGGCCGAACAGCTCAGGCTGCGACGGCCAGGCCAGGGAGCAGTCGTCGAGCTCTACGTCGGCTGGCCGGCGCTGCCCGAGCGGGCCCAGCTCGCTGCCGGACTGCTCCCCCGGCTCGCGGCCTGGGACCTGCCCGGCGGGGTCCGCCGGATCACGGTGGCCGCCTGCGCCCCCGACGGCGAGACCGACTACGTCACGTTCCGGTCCGACGCGTCGGGCGCCCTCTCCGAGGACCCCCGCGTGCGCGGCGTGCACCCGATGGTGTTCCGACGACTGAACCTGTGGCGGTTGCGCGAGTTCGACGCCACCCGGATTCCCGCGCCACGCGGCGTCCTGCTGTTCGACTGCGTCGCGAAGAGCAACCCGGACGACCGCCGCCTGGTCGCGATGGCTGAGGTGAACCAGCTCGCGGCCGTCCGCGACGGCAAGGGCCGGCTGCTCGGCCTGCCCCACGCCGAGCGCGCCGTGGAGAACTGCCTGGAGGCGATCCGGCGCACCCGGGCCGCGCGCGGTTCGGCGGGCAGCCGGCTCGACATGAACCACGTCTGGGTCTACGTGTGGCCCGAGATCGACCTCGACCTGCGGGACGTCACCGCCCTGCAGCACAAGATCACGCCGTTGTCGGACGGCACCGGCATCGAGGAGGTGCTTGCCGAGGGCACCTTTGTGAGCGAAGGCCTGGCGCCGACCCGGCTCGCGATCCGGTTCCGGGCGAAGGCGGGGACGGGCGTGGTCGCGTCCGTCGAACCGCCGCCGACCGAGCCGCTGCAGCCGCTGGACGACTACGCGGCCAAGGTGCTGCGGGCACGCCGGCGCGGCCTGGTCTACCCGTACGAACTCTCCGAGACCCTCGCCGGCCCCGGCGGCACGCTGGTCGAGCTCGACCTGGCCGACGACGGCGGGCCCGACCGCCTGGTCGAGGTGCAGCGTCCACCGGGCCGCAACCGGGCCGGCATCATCTGCGCCAGGGTGACCACGCCCACCCCGCTGTATCCGGAGGGGATCACGCGGATCGTGCTGTCCGGAGACCCGACCCGCGGCCTCGGCGCGGTCGCGGAGCCCGAGTGCCGGCGGATCATCGCCGCGCTGGACCTGGCTTCCGAACTCGACGTGCCGGTCGAGTGGTACACGCTCAGTTCCGGGGCGAGGATCTCCATGGACTCCGGCACAGAGAACATGGACTGGGTGGGCGCGGCGCTGCGCCGGATCGTGGAGTTCACCCAGGCCGGGCGCGAGATCAACGTCGTGGTGGCGGGCATCAACGTCGGAGCGCAGCCGTACTGGAACGCCGAGGCGACCATGCTGATGCACACCAGGGGCATCCTCGTGATGACGCCGGACTCGGCGATGGTGCTCACCGGAAAGCAGTCGCTCGACTTCTCCGGCGGCGTTTCGGCCGAGGACAACTTCGGGATCGGCGGGTACGACCGGGTGATGGGCCCCAACGGCCAGGCGCAGTACTGGGCTTCCGACCTGGCCGGGGCGTTCGAGATCCTGCTGCGGCACTACGACCACACCGTCGTGGTGGCGGGCGAGGCAGGGCCGCGGCGCGCACCCACCTCGGATCCGATCGATCGCGATGTATCGGATTACCCGCATCAGCTCGCGGGCAGTGACTTCAGCACGGTGGGCCAGATCTTCTCTCCCGCGCACAACCCGGACCGGAAGAAGGCGTTCGACATCCGCACGGTGATCGCTGCGGTCTGTGACGCCGACCACCCGAGGGTGGAGCGTTGGGCCGGCATGGCCGACGCCGACACCGCGGTCGTGGTGGACGCACGGATCGGCGGCTACTCCGCGGCCGTGCTCGGCATCGAGAGCCATCCGGTGCCGCGGGCCGGCTTCCCTCCCACGGACGGGCCGGACACCTGGACCGCGGGCACGCTGTTCCCGAGGTCGAGCAAGAAGGCCGCGCGGGCGATCAACGCGGCGTCCGGCAACCGGCCACTGGTCGTGCTCGCCAACCTGTCCGGGTTCGACGGGTCGCCGGAGTCGATGCGGAACCTGCAACTGGAGTACGGCGCCGAGATCGGCAGGGCGATCGTCAACTTCACCGGTCCGATCGTGTTCGTCGTGATCAGCCGTTACCACGGCGGTGCGTTCGTGGTGTTCAGCAAGCGGCTCAACGAGAACATGACCGTGCTGGCCGTGGAGGGCTCGTTCGCGTCGGTGATCGGCGGCGCGCCGGCGGCGGCGGTGGTATTCGCCGGCGACGTGGCCAAGCGGACGGCGGCCGACCCGCGGGTGGCCTCGCTCGAGGCGAGGCTGCGCACCGCGCACTCCCCCGACCGGGCCGCGCTCCAGCTCGAACTCGCGGACGCCCGGGCTGTCGTCCGTGCGGAGAAGATCAGCGAGGTCGCGGCCGAGTTCGACGCGGTGCACAGCATCCACCGCGCGGTCCGGGTGGGTTCGGTCGACCGGGTGATCAGCGCCGCGGAACTGCGTCCGGCGATCATCGAGGCGATCGCCTCCCGGCTCGGCTGAGCGGACGTCCGGGCACCAGGTCGTTCAACGCGCGCACGCGCTGGCTCGCGGTGCTCCGCGCAGTGCTTCCTTCCCTTCTCGTCGCGACTCCCCGTTCGGGCCATGCTCCCGCGCCGCCCTCACTCCTCGTCTAGACTCCGGCTCGGGTGCCCGTTCAGGAGGAATCGATGCCGATCACGAAGGTACTGGTGGCCAACCGCGGCGAGATCGCGGTGCGGGTGGTCCGAGCCGCCCGGGACGCGGGGCTGGCCAGCGTGGCCGTCTACGCCGATCCGGACGCCAACGGGCTGTTCGTGCGGCTCGCCGACGAGGCGTTCGCCCTCAACGGGCTGACCCCGGCCGAGACCTACCTCGACATCGCCAAGATCCTCGCCATCGCCGAGCGCTCCGGCGCCGACGCCGTCCACCCCGGCTACGGCTTCCTCGCCGAGAACGCCGGTTTCGCACGGGCCGTGATCGACGCCGGCCTGACCTGGATCGGCCCTCCGCCCGCTGCGATCGAGTCCCTCGGCGACAAGGTGCAGGCCCGGCACATCGCGGCCAGGGTGGGCGCACCGCTGGTGCCCGGGACGGCCGACCCGGTCGCGAACGCCGACGAGGTGGTCGCCTTCGCGACCGAGCACGGCCTGCCGATCGCGATCAAGGCCGCCTACGGCGGCGGAGGCCGCGGCCTGAAGGTGGCGCGGACGCTGGCCGAGATTCCCGAGCTGTTCGACTCCGCCACGCGCGAGGCCGTGACCGCCTTCGGGCGCGGCGAGTGCTTCGTGGAGCGTTACCTCGACCGGCCCCGCCACGTGGAGACCCAGTGCCTGGCCGACGCGCACGGCAACGTCGTGGTGGTGTCCACCCGCGACTGCTCGCTGCAGCGGCGGCACCAGAAGCTCGTCGAGGAGGCCCCGGCGCCATTCCTGACCGACGAGCAGCAGGAGCGGCTCTACAGCTCGAGCAAGGCGATCCTGCGCGAGGCCGGCTACGTCGGCGCGGGCACGTGCGAGTTCCTGGTCGGCCAGGACGGCACGATCAGCTTCCTCGAGGTGAACACGCGGCTGCAGGTGGAGCACCCGGTCTCGGAAGAGGTCACCGGGATCGACCTGGTACGCGAGATGTTCCGGATCGCCGACGGCGAGGAGCTCGGCTACCCCGACCCGTCCGCCCGCAGCCACTCGATCGAGTTCCGGATCAACGCCGAGGACCCGGGCCGCGCGTTCATGCCCGCACCCGGCACGCTGACCGCGTGGCAGCCCCCGTGCGGACCGGGCGTCCGGGTCGACTCCGGCTACCAGACCGGCATGGCCGTGCCCGGATCGTTCGACTCGCTGGTGGCGAAGATCATCGTCACCGGCACCGACCGCGACCAGGCGATCGCACGGTCGCGCCGGGCGCTGGCGGAGACGGTGCTGGACGGCATGCCGTCGGTGATCCCGTTCCACAGGGCGGTTCTGGAGGATCCGGCGTTCGTCGCGGCGGAGGGGGCCTTCGGCGTCCATACGCGCTGGATCGAGACCGAGTTCGCCACGCCGATCGAGCCCTACACCGGCACCATGGGCGAGACCGAGCCGGTCGAGAGCGACACCTATGTCGTCGAGGTGAACGGGCGGCGCCTCGAAGTGCGACTGCCCGCCTCGCTGGCCGCGCCCGCGGCGAAGCCGACGACCAAGCGGCCGACCCGGCGCAGCACGGGCGGAGCGAAGGCGAAGGCTCCTTCGTCCAACGAGCTCACCGCGCCCATGCAGGGCACGATCGTGAAGGTGTCGGTCGTCGACGGCGACGAGGTCACCGAGGGCGACCTGGTGGTGGTGCTGGAGGCCATGAAGATGGAGCAGCCGATCACCGCGCACCGTTCCGGCGTCATCGCCCACCTCTCCGCGACCGTCGGCGACCCGGTCACGTCCGGCCAGGTCCTGCTGGAGATCGTCGACCCCTCCTGACCCCCGAGCCCCGGGGACGGCTCAGCAGGCTCGCAGGGCTGCGGCGAGTTCGGCGTTGCGGACGGCGAAGGCGCGCCACCGCGCCGGGGTGGCGGACGCCGCCCGCTCCCCCGCCTCGCGTGAGCTGGGCCGGCTCGTCCAGCGGTCGAGGCGGTCGCCGGACGCACGCACGGTGACCAGCACCCCGTCCGCCCAACCGGCGACGACCAGACCCTCCGTGCACCCGGTGACGCGTTGGGCGGCGACCAGCCAGTCCACGGCCGCGGTCTCCTCCACCACCTGCCCGGCCACCTCGAAGGCGAGCTGCGCGACGGCCTGGTCCCTCGCACCGGCGAGCCGGTGGCGCAGTTCGTCGATCGCGGCCGGATCCCGCGCCAGCACCGCCCGGATCCGCTCGGCGAACCGGCCGAGGTCCGCCGGTACGACACCGCGGGCCTCAGCCAGCGATCCCGCCGCGGGATCCAGCCGCTGCCCGGCAAGCTCCAGCGGCCACACCCGCAGCAACCCGCGGCGGGCGAGCGCCAGCCGCTCGACACCGAGGTACGGCCCGAACGCCGATGCCGGCCGGTCCGCTTCCGCCACGACCAGCCGGAGCAGGGGGCGTGCCGGATCCGCGTCCAGCTCCAGCCACCCGACGAGCTCGAGGCCGCCCCGGATCCGGTTCCACCGCGGCAGCGCACGTTCCAGCAGGTTCCGCTCGAGCCACGCCGCCTCGGGCACGGACGCGCAGACGACCGCCTCGACCCGCCTCACCTGGGGCACCATCCGGCGCAGGTGGGGACGGTCGGCGAGGTCACCGGCGTAGGAACGGACCCTGACCCGCAGGTCGCTCGCCCGGCCCACGTAGATCACCCGGTCCCGATCGTCGCGGAACCGGTACACCCCGGGCTCGGCGGGCATCACAGCGGCCGCTCGCCGCACCACCTCCCGCCCGGTCACGCCAGCATGAAAGCACCGGACGGCGCCGGCCGCGGCTCAGCGCGCCGTCCGGCTGGCGAGTTCGGCGAAGTGGTCGGCGAGGTGATGCTCGCCGAACGCCTCCCCGACCGCGTCCTGGGTGAGGCCCTCGGCGAAGAACCGGGCGAGGTCCCCCGGTCGCTCGCCCAGCCGGGACGCCACCCACACCGCCGCGGCGAGCACGCCCTTCGGCACCGTGACCATCCGCTCGGGCCGGCCCGCGGCGGCGAGCGCCAGCCGGCCGATCTCGGGGTAGGTGAACACGTCGGGGCCGCCCACGTCCCAGCTGCCGCTCACATCGCCCAGATGGTCGACGCAGAACCGGGCCAGGTCGGCTCCGTGGATCGGCGACACCCGCACGTCGCCCGGCGGCAGCACCATCACCCCGGCACGAGCCAGGGACGCGAAGTCGGACAGGTCGGAGAAGTAGCCGGACGGATTCACCACCTGGTGGGCGAGGGCGGACCGCTCCAGCACGGCGGCGAAGGCGGCCTTCGCGCGCAGGATCAGCGAGCGTCCCGACTCGGCGTGCAGCACGTTCACGTACAGGAACGACCGCAGCCCCTCGCGCTCGGCGTCCTCCAGCAGGTGCAGGTTGGCCAGGAAGTCGACGTCCCAGGGGCTGGCCTTCTGCCGGGTCACCCCGAGCGCGGAGATGACCCGGTCGGCGCCCGCGCACACGCCGGCCACGAACGCGGGGTCGGTGACCGGGCCCACCGCCCAGTCCGCGGCCACCCCCCGCAGGGACGGTGCGCCGAACGGCCCGGGCTGCTCGGCCCGCTCCCTCGACCGGACGACCGCCCGCACGGCGTACCCCTGACGGGCGAGCTCGACCACGACATGGCGCCCGAGGTAACCGGTGGCTCCGGCGACGACAACCGTGTCCATACCTGCCTCCATCGCTGAGTGGTGGTTCCGAGTCAAGCACCCCTTCGCCGCCCGGCAAAACGAATGAGCATCCGCGATTGCGTGATAATGCGTAATCGACACCGGTGCGCTTGCGCCGGCTCAGCGATCACCGCTAGATTTCCTGCAGCGCCGATACGCAAGAAAGGAGGCCGGCCAAGATGATCACCAAGGATCCGCGAGACGCTTTCCAGCTCGCCCCCGCCGGCCCCGTCGGCGACCGCTCCGTTCGCAGCTGCTAGCGGTTTCGCCCGCCACCGACACCGACGGCGGCAGCCTCCCGAAGCGCGGCGCCAGGCACCCAATCCCGGCCCGGGCGCACGGACGCCAGCACGCTCCCGCACCCCTGGCCCCATTTCCGGGATTTCCGGAAAGCCTCATACAGCCGCGCGCAAATGCGGCGACCCGATGTGACGAGAGAAACCACCATGAACACCACCATCCAGCAATCGCTCGACAGACCCGTCCGGGCGCCCTCGGGGCCCGGCGTCGTGGACCGTGCCGCCCTGCGCCTCGGCATCGCCTTGACCCAATGGGCGACCCTGGCCGGGGAGCGGCGCTCCGAGCGCGTCGTTCGGCGCGCGCTCCGCGCCGAACGCGCTCAGCAACAGGCCCGACGGGACGCGAGGCGGCATCGCGAGCAGACGAGGATCGAGCCTTGGCTGCTGTTCCGCACCCTGCAGTGATCCGCCTCCGCGCCGGGCCGGCCACCGGCGTGCAGCTCGGGACCCGGCCCGGGTCCCGAGCCCCGACCCACAGAGATTTGGCACTGATTCGCGAAATACATCCCGTCGAGTTGCACAACAGCGCCAGGCGCGCTATTTTCTTCCTGACGCCCACACAGAAAGGAGGCCGCACGTTGTTGATCACTGATCAGCGTACCCAGTACGCAAGCGTCGGCTTCGTCGGCGCGTCCTCCGTCCGGAACGGTTAGCGGCTCTCGTCGCCACCTGCCCTGACGGTGGCGACGCCAACGAAGCCCGCACTCCGGATCATCATCACCCGGAATCGCCCCGTCCTGCGGTAAACCACCGCACACTCCTGCTTTGTCGTACCCGACGAAGCTGTCTTTCCTGCGCCTTTCTTTGGCGACCCCATTTCCAGACGAAGGAATACTTCCGTGTTTACCGATGTCGCAACCCGACACGTCCAGACCCCATCCACCACGACCACTCCCCTGACCGGATTCCTCGACCGCGTTGCGCTCCGCTTCGGCGTCGCCCTGGTCGAATGGGCCGGCCACGCGGAGGCCCGCGAGCTTGCTCGGCTCCAGCGCCGTCAGGCTCGCGAGGAGCAGCTCCGCGACCGGGCCCGGCAGCAGGCCGAGTTCGAGCGCGAACAGCTCCGCCTGGACAGCAACCGGTTGTTCTTCAACCAGGTCACGCTGTACCGGAACCTGCAGTGATCCGCGACCGCGCCGGTCCGTCGCCGCAGGATGCACCACGGCCCCGTCCCGGGGGATCCCGGGCCGGGGCCGTGTCGCGTCCGGTGCCTCAGTGCCCGGCTTCGGCGACCAGCCGGTCGAACAGGGCGTCCATCCGTGCATCCACGACCCGCCGGGACGGCTCGGCGTCGTGCCACTCGACGATCTCCCGCGCTCCCTGGACGAAGGGCGTGGTGGCATGCCAGCCCGGGACGATGCTCCGGACCAGGCTGTTGTCGAACACCATCGAGTGCGCCTTGTCGCCGAGCAGCCCTGCGCCCGTCTCCGGGTCGAGCGCCGCGATCCGGTCCGAGGGCACGTGCACGAGGCTCGGCTCCACGCCCGCGGCCCGACCCAGCGTGGTGTAGAGCTCGTTCCAGGGGATGCCGTGGTCCGCAGTGATGTGGAAGGCCTGGCCGAGCGTCCTCGGGTCACCGAGCAGTCCGACGAAGGCGCGGGCGAAATCGCGGGTGTGGGTCAGGGTCCACAGCGAGGTGCCGTCGCCGGGTACCACGACCGGCAGGCCGCGGCGCATCCGCTCGATCACCGTCCAGCCCCCGTCGAACGGCACCAGCGTGGCGTCGTAGGTGTGGGACGGCCGCACGATCGTGATCGGCAGCCCCTTGTCCCGGTATTCCGCCACCAGCAGGTCCTCGCAGGCGATCTTGTCCCGCGAGTACTGCCAGAACGGATTGCGCAGTGGCGTCGACTCGACGATCGGCAGCCGGGCCGGCGGCGTCTGGTAGGCCGAGGCGGAGCTGATGAAGACGTACTGCCCGGTGCGTCCGGCGAAGATGTCGAGGTCCTGGCGGACGTGCTCGGGGACGAAGGCGAGGAAGGACGCAACGACATCGAACTCCTCCGCGCCCACCGCCGCCCGGACGGAGGCCTCGTCGCGCAGGTCGGCGACCAGCGTTCTCGCCTGCTCCGGCGGCTCATGGACGGCTCCGGCCCGATTCAGGCCACGGTTCAGCACGGTCACCTCGTGCCCCGCCTGGACGGCGCGTCGCACCACCCCGGAACTGATCACGCCGGTGCCACCCAGAACGAGGATGCGCAATCCGCTGAATCCCATCCAGACCTCCTTCGTCAGGGCGCCGTCGCCGGCGGCGCCGTGCTCGCCCGGACGACGAGCGTGGCCGGCAGGCGCAGGTGCTCCTCGCCGGTCTCACCGGAGAGCAGGCCGAGCAGGATCCGGACCGCCTCGGCCCCCATCTGGTGCATGGGCTGGGCGATCGAGGTCAGTGGCGGGACGGCACTCGCCGCTTCGGGAACGTTGTCGTAGCCGACCACCGACAGGTCCTCGGGAACCCGCAGGCCGAGCTCGGCGGCGATCTCCAGGACCCGGATCGCGGAGAGGTCGTTGGCCGCGAACACCGCGGTCGGGCGATCCGGGCGGGTGAGCAGCTCGCGCGCGGCGTCCGTGGTCTCCAGTGCGCGGTAGCCGCCGACCCGGACCAGGTCGGGGTCGAACGGGAGCCCCGCGGCCTCCAGCGCCTCGCGGTAGCCCTGTTCGCGCTGTCGCGCGGAGACCAGGTCGGTCCGGCCGCGCACATGGGCGATCCTCCGGTGGCCGAGCTCGATCAGGTGCTCGGTGGCGATGCGGGAGCCGTCCACGTTGTCGGACTCGATCGTGCTCGGACCGGTGCGTCCGGTGTGCGGATCGATCGCCACCACCGGGATGGTCGTGTCGGTCACGGTCGCGGTGGGGGCGACGATCACCGCGCCGTCGATCAGGGTGCCGGCCAGCCGGGACAGCGAACGGCGCTCCCAGCCCACGTTGTTGTGCCCCAGATCGCCGGAGTAGGCGAGCAGCTCGTAGCCGGTGCCCTCCGCCGCGCTGGAGATACCCTTCAGCAGCTCCACGGAGAACGGCTCGAACTCCGGCACGAGGATGCCGATCACGTTGGTGCTGCGCCGACGCAGGCTGCTCGCCACCAGCGAGGACTCGTAGCCGAGCTCGACGACGACGTCCATCACCTTGTCGTAGGTCTCCGGCGCCACGCCGTAGCGGTCGTTGATCACCTTCGAGACGGTGGAGACCGAGACCCCCGCCACCCGTGCGACGTCGATGATGGTCACCCGCGCCGCGTGCGTCTCCGGCACCGAGCGGCGCGGTCTTCCCGGATGGAGGGTCACGGCGGTAACGGTAGCCCATGTGCCGGCCAGCAATTCCAGATCGTTTGGAAAACGTTATCGAAAACGTTTGACACCACAACAAATCGAGTGTCAGGATCCCAGTGGGCAGGAACCCCTGCCACAGTCGAGGAGGACTGAGAGGTCTCGATGAAGAAGACAGTCAAGGGCACGGCACTGGTCGCTCTCAGCGCGAGTGTCGCCCTCCTGGCCGCCGGGTGCAGCGGCGGCGCAACCAGTTCGACCACAGCGAGCGAGGGCGGCAGCGCCGCCCCGGTCACGATGTCGTTCTGGCACAACTCCACCACAGGCGACGGTAAGCAGTACTGGGAGGACACGGTCGCGGCGTTCGAGAAGGAACACCCGAACGTGACCATCAACATCCAGGCCATCCAGAACGAAGACATGGACGGCAAGCTCCAGACCGCGCTCGCTTCGGGCGGTGACCCGACCATCTTCATGGCTCGCGGCGGCGGCAAGTTGGCCGACGTGGTCGCAGCGGACCAGGTCATGGACATCACCGACCAGATCAGCCCTGAGGTCAAGACCGCTCTCGGCGACGGCATCTTCAGCGCCTTCACGGTCGACGGCAAGATCTACGGCATGCCCACCTCGGTCCTGCCCGGGGGCATGTACTACAGCAAGGACCTGTTCGCCAAGGCCGGCATCACCGCGACGCCGACCACGTTCGAGGAGCTCAACGCAGCCGTCACCAAGCTGAAGGCCGCGGGGATCGCCCCGATCGCCCTCGGCGGGAAGGACGCCTGGCCGGCAGCCCACTGGTACTACTTCATGGCCCTGCGCGACTGCTCCAGGGACACCATGGACAAGGCCGCCGCGACCAAGGACTTCTCCGATCCGTGCTGGCTGAAGGCCGGCGAGGACCTGCAGGCCTTCACCGCGACCGACCCCTTCAACAAGGGCTACCTCACCACCTCCGCCCAGCAGGGCGCCGGTAGCTCGGCCGGCATGATCGCCAACCACAAGGCAGCCATGGAACTGATGGGCGCCTGGGATCCTGGAGTCATCGCCGACCTCACCCCCGACAAGAAGGCGCTGCCCGACCTGGGCTGGTTCCCCTTCCCCGCCGTCACCGGTGGCGCTGGTGACCCCAGCGCGATGATGGGCGGCTCTGACGGCTTCGCGTGCCGCAAGGACGCTCCGTCCGCCTGCATGGACTTCCTGAACTTCATCGCCAACAAGGCCAATCAGGAGGGCTACGCCACGGCGTTCAAGACCCTTCCGGCCAACAAGGACGCCAAGGGCGTGGTGACCGATCCCGCCCTGCAGGACGTGCTCGCCGCCTACGACAAGGCTGCCTACGTCGAGCTGTGGCTGGACACCCAGTACGGCCAGAACGTCGGCAACGCCCTGAACGGTGGCGTGGTCAACATGTTCGCGGGCAAGGGAACGCCCGCCGACATCGTCGCCGCAGTCAAGTCAGCGGCGGCCAAGGGCTAGCAACGACCTCATGAGCGACACAGTCAACGTACTGCCACACCGCTCGTCAGGTTCCTCGTCGGTCCGGGGTGGCGCCGCCAAGGCGTCACCCCGGGGCGACCGGGCCAGGGCACAGCGGCGCAAGCGCGCAGAAATCGCGATCCTCGCCGGACCGGCGATCATCATGTTCCTGGCCTTCGTGATCTTCCCTGTCTTCATGGCGGCCTACTACGGCTTCTTCCGCTGGAAGGGGTTCGGCCCGCCCAAGGACTTCGTCGGGCTGCAGAACTACGCGGTGATCTTCACCGACCAGAACTTCCTGGCCGCCCTGCAGCACAACGGGTTCATCCTGGTGATGTCGCTGATCATGCAGGGCCCGGCAGCGATCGCCTTCGCCCTGCTGCTCAACCAGAACATCCGCGGACGCTCGCTGATCCGCGTCCTGATCTTCGTCCCCTACGTGATCTCCGAGGTGATCGTGGGCACCGGCTGGAGCCTGATGCTGCAGTACCAGGGCGCCCTGAACGACCTGCTCATCAACATGGGCCTCGGCTGGATGGCCACCGACTGGATCGCCGACCCGAACATCGCCATCTGGACCCTGATGGTGATCATCTCCTGGAAGTACATCGGCTTCGCGGTGATCCTGATGCTCGCCGGCATGCAGGGCATCCCCGACGAGTTGTACGAGGCCGCAGCCATCGACGGGGCGTCCTACTGGCAGATCCAGCGCTGGATCACCCTCCCCCTGCTCGGCCCGACGATCCGGGTCTGGGCCTTCCTTTCGATCATCGGCTCGCTGCAGCTGTTCGACCTCGTCTTCATCATCTGGGGCCAGTACGTCTCGTCCACGGCCGGCACCTCGACGATGGCCACCTACATGGTCCGGGAGGGCCGGCTCGCCGGCAACTACGGCTACGGCAACGCGGTCGCCGTCGTGATCTTCCTGATCTCGCTGGTGATCGCCCTCACCTACCAGCGCTTCGTGCTGCGGCGGGACACCGAGGGTGCGCTCACCGAGAAGTCGGGAAAGGCGGACGCGTAATGTCCCAGGTAGCCCTCACCGCCCGGTCCACCACCGGACGCGGCCGGCGTCGCTCCAGCCGCTCCGGCGCCAGCTGGGGCAGCCCCACCACCTACCTGATCGCGACCGTCCTGATCGCGATCTGCATCGCCCCGGTGTTCTACATCATCGTCGGCGGCTTCCGGACGAACAGCCAGATCACCGTCGACCCGTCCGGCTGGCCCAACCCGTGGGTGCTGAATAACTACACCGACGTGCTGACCAGCGGGCTGTTCTGGCGCCAGTTCAGCAACTCGGCGATCTCCGCGGTCGCCACCACGGTGGGGGCGGTGGCCCTGGCCCTGATGGCGAGCTTCGTGATCGCCCGCTACGAGTTCAAGGGTCGCCAGGCGATGTACGCGCTGTTCGCCGCCGGCCTGATGTTCCCGATGACGGTGGCAATCACCCCGCTCTACCTGCTGATCAAGAACATCGGCCTGACCGACAGCCTGGTCGGGATCATCCTGCCGCAGATCGCGTTCGCGCTCCCGGTGAGCGTGATCATCCTGGTGCCGTTCATCGCGGCCATCCCGAAGGAGCTCGAGGAGGCCGCCTCCATCGACGGCGCCAGCCGGCTCGGCTTCTTCTTCCGGATGGTGCTCCCGCTGTCGCTGCCCGGCGTGATCACGACCGGCATCCTCGCGTTCATCGGCGCGTGGAACAGCTACATGCTGCCGCTGTTCATCCTGAACAGGTCCGACATGTACACCCTGCCGCTCGGCGTCCAGGCGTTCTCCTCCGAGCACTCGGTGGACACCGCGGCCGTGCTGGCGTTCACCTCGCTGTCGATGATCCCCGCGCTGCTCTTCTTCAGCATCTTCGAGCGGCGGATCGTCGGTGGCCTGACCGGCGCGGTGAAGGGGTGACCGGCGTTCTCCGGGACGGATCCCCGGCCCCCCTGCCCCTGTCCCCCACGTTCCCCGCACCGCACCTGAAGGAGCCGGACCCCGTGTCCTCGAACCATCACGTCCCCGCCCTGCCGGAGGTCTCCGCGCGCGTCGCCGAACTGGCCGCCCGCATGACCCTGGCGGAGAAGCTCGCCCAACTCGTGGGCTACTGGCTCGACCAGGGCGGCAACGTCGTCGCGCCCATGCAGGGAGAGATGGCGCCCGGAGCGAGTGGTCCCGGCAGCCTCGCCGAGACCACAAGGAACGGCATCGGACACTACAGCCGCGTCTACGGCACCCGGCCGGTGGACGCCGCCGAGCGCGCTGCCTGGCTCTGGGCCGAGCAGCGCCGGCTGCAGCGCGAGACCAGGCTCGGCATCCCTGCGCTCGTGCACGAGGAGTGCCTGACCGGCCTCGCGGCCTGGGGCGCCACCACCTTCCCCACCCCGCTCGCGTGGGGCGCGTCCTTCGACCCCGACCTGGTCGAGGAGGTCGGCGCGGCGATCGGCACCTCCATGCATGCGCTCGGGGTGCACCAGGGCCTTGCCCCGGTGCTGGACGTGATCCGCGACCCCCGCTGGGGACGGGTCGACGAGTGCATCGGCGAGGACCCGTACCTGGTCGGCACCATCGGTACCGCCTACGTCCGCGGCCTGCAGGCGCACGGCGTCCACGCCACGCTGAAGCACTTCCTCGGCTACTCCGGGTCGGCCGCGGGACGCAACCACGCCCCCGTCCACGCCGGTCCGCGCGAGATCGCCGACGTGTTCCTGCCACCATTCGAGATGGCCCTCCTCGACGGCGGTGCCCGATCGGTGATGAACTCCTACACCGACATCGACGGCATTCCCGTGGCTGCGAACGCCGACCTTCTCACCGGGGTGTTGCGGAAACGGCTGGGCTTCACCGGCGTTGTCGTGTCGGACTACTTCTCGGTCGGCTTCCTGCAGGTGATGCACGCCGTCGCTGCCGACCGCGGCGAGGCCGCAGCCCTGGCCCTGGTCGCCGGCATCGACGTGGAACTGCCCAGCGGGGACGCCTACCTGGCCCCGCTCGCGGAACGGATCCGCGACGGACGGCTCGAAGAGGCCTGGGTGGATCGCGCCCTGCTGCGCCTGCTCGCCCAGAAGGAGGAACTCGGCCTCCTGGACGCGGATGCCTACGCCGGCGAGCCGCCCGCGTCCATCGATCTCGACCCGCCCGCGCACCAATCGCTCGCCCGGCGCCTTGCCGAGCGCTCTGTGGTGCTGCTCGCCAACGACGGCCTGCTGCCTCTGGACCACCCCGGAGCACTGCGCCGGGTCGCGGTGATCGGCCCGAACGCCGCCCGGACCGAGGCCCTGCAGGGCTGCTACTCCTTCGCCAACCACGTCCTGCCCGCCTACCCGGACCATCCGGTGGGGATCGCGATCCCGACCATCGCCGAGGCACTGGGTGCCGCGTTCGCCGCGGGGCCGGATCAACCCGAACTCGTCTCCGCGGTGGGGTGCGCCGTGGACGGCAACGACGTCAGCGGCTTCGCCGCTGCGGTCGAGGCGGCTGCCGGCGCGGACGTGGCGATCGTGATCGTCGGCGACCAGGCCGGGCTGTTCGGCCGCGGCACGGTCGGCGAGGGCAACGACTCGGAGACCCTCGCGCTGCCAGGGGTGCAGCGCGAACTCGTGGAAGCCGTCGTCGCGACCGGAACCCCGGTGGTCCTCGTCCTCGTCACCGGCCGTCCGTACGCGGTCGGGTGGGCGCTGGACGGCCCCGGGCCGCGCCCGGCAGCGGTGCTCCAGGCATTCTTCCCCGGCGAGGGCGGCGGCCCGGCGATCGCCGACGTGGTCACCGGCGCGGTGAACCCGTCCGGGCGACTGCCGGTCTCGCTCCCCCGCGCCGCCGGCGCGCAGCCGTACAGCTACAGCCAGCCGATCCTCGGCGGGGCGTCGGAGGTCACCTCGACCGACCCGACGCCGGTGCGACCCTTCGGGTTCGGACTGTCGTACACGTCCTTCGCGTACTCCGGCCTGGCCGTGGACGCGGAGGTCGTCGCCGGCAGCAGCTTCGCCGCCGAGGTGACCGTGACCAACACCGGCCCGCGGGCCGGGGCGGAGGTCCTCCAGCTCTACGGGCGCGACGTGCAGGCGTCCGTGGTGCGACCGGTGGTGCAGCTGCTCGGCTACACCCGCATCGACCTCGGCCCGGGCGAGTCCCGCCGGATCCGGTTCGATGTGCCCACCACGCGGCTCGCCTTCACCGGCCGCCAAGGCCTCCGGATCGTCGAACCCGGCCGGGTGGAGGTCTGGGTGGGCTCGCACAGTGCGGCGTCGGCTGGCGGCGCGCCGAGCGTGGAGACCGGCGGCGCGATCCCGGACCGCGAGCTCGCGGTCGCCGTCCTGCCCGGCATGGCCACGCCGCGGGCGTCGCTGGAGGTCACCGGGCCGCTGCACGAGGTGAGCACGGCGGATCCGCGACTGGTCAGGGTGCAGGTCCAGCCCGGATGAGCCTGGTCCGCAACCCGATCCTTCCGGGCTGCCACCCGGATCCGTCCATCTGCCGGGTGGGTGCGGACTACTACCTGGTCACCTCCACCTTCGAGTACTTCCCTGGGCTGCCGGTGTTCCACAGCACCGACCTCGCGAACTGGGAGCCGCTCGGCCACGTGATCGACCGGGCCGGGCAACTCGACTACTCCGGGATCGCGTCCTCCGGCGGGCTCTATGCGCCCACGATCCGGCACCACGACGGGCGCTTCTGGGTGGTCTGCACCCTGGTCGACCGGGAGGACGCGAGCCGGGGAGGCAACTTTCTGGTCACCGCCACCGATCCGGCCGGCCCATGGTCGGATCCGGTCTGGCTGGACGCGGACGGCATCGACCCCTCCCTGTTCTTCGACGACGACGGACGCGCCTGGCTGCACGGCACCCGGCTCGCCCCCGAACCGCAGTGGCCCGACCAGACCGAGGTGTGGGTGCGCGAGCTCGACCTGACCACGCTCGCGCTCGTCGGGCCGCGGACCGTGATCTGGAACGGCGCGATGCTCGGCGCGGTCTGGGCCGAGGGGCCTCATCTGTACAAGATCGACGGCACCTATTACCTGCTCGCCGCCGAGGGCGGCACCGACTTCCACCACTGCGTCTGCGTGGCGCGGTCCGCGTCCGTCACCGGGCCGTACGAGTCGAACCGGTGCAATCCGGTGCTCACCCACCGCCACCTCGGACGCGGGGCGGACGTGGTGGGAGTCGGCCATGCGGACCTCGTGCAGGCCGGCGACGGAAATTGGTGGGCGGTCTTCTTGGGCATGCGCCCGTATGGCGGCTACCACTACCCGCTCGGACGTGAGACATTTCTCGTGCCGGTGGTCTTCGAGGACGCCTGGCCGGTGTTTATGCCCGGGGTGGGTAGTGTGCCCGGCCAGGTCCAGGTCCCGTTCGCATCCCCTCGCGAACGTGGACCCGGGCGGGATGGGCCCACCACCGGGCCCATCCCGCCTGCGGATCTCCGCTGGACCTCCCTGCGCGGCCCGGCTTCGGCGTTCGCGACCCCCTCGGGTACCGGCTGGCGGCTGCGGCTCACCCCCCAATCGCTCCTGGACCCGGTCACCCCTGCGTTCCTGGGCGTGCGGCAGCAACACCGCGACCTCGACGTCCGGGTTCCGCTGCGGGCGTCACTGCGGCCGGGCGAGGAGACCGGGCTGGTGGTGCGGCAGTCCGAGCAGGACCACGTGCGGCTGGCCGTCGTGGGCGGACCGGACGGCACGCGCGTCGTGCGCGCGATCCACCGCAGGGCCCGGGTGGAGTCGGTGCTCGGCGAGGCCGCCGCCGGCGACCTGATCGAGCTCGGCCTGCGCATCCGTGGCCAGGACTACGGACTGCTCGTCGACGGCACCGGCCTGGCCACCGTGGACGGGCGGACGCTGGACAGCGTGGCGACCGGCGGGTTCCTCGGCCTCTGGCTGGGCGTGTACGGCACGACCAACGGCGGCCCGTCCGGCACCGTGGTCGAGGTCGGGCCGTTCGAGTACTGTCCGGTTGAGCCCGCTTCGCCACACGGAGACCGGGGCCGCCGAGTCGAACCGCCGAGATCCTGACCGCCAGTCCTGACCACCTGTCCTGATCGCCCCTGTGAGGAGCCCCGCACCATGCCGCTGTCCGACCTGACCCTGGCGGAACTGAACGAGTTCCGTCCCGAGGTGCCCGAGCCCGCCGATTTCGACGCGTTCTGGGCCGACACGCTCGCCGAGGCCCGCGCGGTGCCGCAGCAGCTGTCGCTGACCCCCATCGATGGGCCGGTCACGCAGTTCGAGGTCGAGGACCTCACCTTCCGCGGCTTCGGCGGCGATCCGGTGCGCGCGTGGGTGATCCGCCCGCGGTCGGCCGGACGCCTGCCCGCGGTCGTCGAGTTCGTCGGCTACAACGGTGGCCGGGGGCTGCCCGCCGAGCACCTCGACTGGGCGTCCGCGGGCTTCGTGCACGTGGTGATGGACACCCGCGGCCAGGGCAGCGGCTGGGGCGGAGGCGGGGCCACCCCCGATCCGCACGGCAGCGGGCCCGCGTTCGAGGGCTTCATGACCAGGGGCATCGACGACCCCCGCACCTACTTCTACCGCAGGGTGTTCACCGACGCCGTCCGGCTCGTCGAGGCGGTGCGGACGCTCGACTTCGTGGACGCCGACCGGGTCGCGGTCACCGGCGGCAGCCAGGGCGGCGGCATCACGCTCGCCGTGGCCGGACTGCTGGGCGGGCAGGTGGTCGGCGCGATGCCCGACGTCCCGTTCCTGTGCCACTTCCGTCGCTCGGTGGAGCTGACTCCCGACCGTCCGTTCACCGAGGTGACGAAGTACCTGTCGGTGCACCGCGACCAGGTGGACGCCGTCTTCCGGACGCTGTCCTACTTCGACGGCGCAGTGTTCGCGTCCCGGGCAACCGCGCCCGCGCTGTTCTCGGTCGGCCTGATGGACCAGATCGTGCTCCCGTCGTCGGTGTTCGCGGCCTACCACCGCTACGGTGCGGCAGAGAAGGAGCTCGCCGTGTACGAGTTCAACGGCCACGAGGGCGGCGACATGTTCCACTGGCAGCGGCAGGTGGAGTGGCTGCGCGAGCGCCTGTGAGCCGACGCCTGTTCCCCGTCGTCCGGACTCGACCCGAGCGGTGGAGTTTCCGTCCGCCGCCGGAGTGAGGGCAGTGCCCGATCACCTGAGACGATGACGGGGTGAAGTTCGACAGCGACTGGCCCAGGGACGCCCGGCTGGACCCTTTCCGCGACACCGTGTGGGAGCTGCGCCGCAACGGTCGCACGGAGGGGCACCTGGTCTGTCGGGTGGTCCCCGTGCAGCGGTTGTGGGCGAAGCGGGAACAGCTCTGGTACCAGGTGGTCTGGCAGGACGGGCGCCGTGAGCGCGCGCTACTCGACTCCGGACCGGTCTGGAGCATCCTCACCGACCTCGGGAAGGGCCGCTTCGAGCTGCTCGACGTCGGCCAGCGGGTCTTCGACGCGGTCCCCGTCCCGGCGGAAGAACGGGACGCGCTGTGGGCTCGGCTCCGCCCGTCCGGGTAGGCCAACACCGAGAGCCCGCTCTCGTGCCGAAGGCGCCCCCTGGGCGGAGTCCTCGGCGCGAAGGCAGGCCTCGGCGGCAGGCCTAGTAGCGGGCAGCGACCGCCTGGTAGGCGGCGAGGATCTCCGGGTGCGGGTCGGACGCCGGCGCGGCCACCAGCTCCACCGGCCAGGTCGGACGGGAACCGCTGAGGATCCAGGCGGCCTGACGGGCAGCGCCGTCGGCGACGTACTCGCCGGGGCTCGGCACCTCGACCGGCACGTCGAACACCTGGCCCGCAATCACCTGCACGGCGGGGTTCGCCGCTGCACCGCCGATCAGAAGGATCCGCTTCGCCTCGACCCCGAGCTGCTGGACGGCAGTGACACCGGCAGCGAGCCCGCAGAGCATGCCCTCCACGGCCGCCCTGGCGAGGTTCTCCCGGGTGGTTGAGCCGAGGGTGAGGCCTGCGATGGTGGCGGTCGCGCCGGGCAGGTTCGGGGTCCGTTCGCCCTCGAAGTAGGGCACCAGGACGGCTCCGCCGGCGCCGGGCTCGGCCTGCAGGGCGAGCCGGGCGAGTTCGGCGTGGTCGACGCCGAGCAGGCCCGCGATGGCGTCGAGGACCCTGGCGGCGTTGAGCGTGCAGACCAGGGGCAGGAACCCGCCGGTCGCATCAGCGAACCCGGCCACCGTCCCGGTGACGTCCCCGACGGCGCCGCTGGTCGCGGCGAACACGGTGCCCGAGGTACCCAGGGAGACCACCACGTCGCCGGGGCGGGCGTCCAGGCCGAGCGCGGCGGCGGCGTTGTCGCCGGCACCGGGCCCGACCAGGAACCCGGGCCCCGCCACGGACTCGGCCTCACCCAGCACCCGGGGCAGGACCGCGTCGTGGCCGAGGGCCCGGACCAGCAGGTCGCGGTCGTACTCCCCCGACATCGGCGACCAGTAGGCCGTGCCGGAGGCGTCCGAGCGGTCGGTGACCAGCTCCTCCAGGACCGGGCCGAGCTCCGACTCGTCGGTCGGCCCGTAGCCGCGCAGCCGCCAGGTCAGCCAGTCGTGCGGCAGGCACACAGCGGCAACCCTGGCGGCATTCTCCGGCTCGGCGTCGCGCAGCCAGCGCAGCTTGGTCGCGGTGAAAGAGGCCACCGGCACGACGCCGGTCCGGGCCACGTACTCCGCGGCCCCGACCTCGGCCACGAGGTCGGCCGCCGCGGCGGCCGACCGAGTGTCGTTCCACAACAGGGCGGGACGAATCACCCGGCCGTCCGCGTCCAGGACGACCATGCCGTGCTGCTGGCCGCCGATGCTGACGGCTCCCGCGCCGTCAAGCCCGCCGGCTTCGGCGATGGCCGCCTGCAGGGCCGTCCACCAGTGCGCAGGCTCGACCTCGGTCCCCGCAGGGTGGGACGACCGGCCGGATCCGAGCAGGGCACCGGTGTCGGCATCCCGGACGACAACCTTGCAGCTCTGGGTCGAGGAGTCGACCCCTACCACCGTGGTCATGGCTCAGCGGGCGCCGAGGAGGTGTTCGGTGGCCAGCTGCTGGAGCCGGACGAAGCCGAAGCCCTTGCCGTTGTAGTAGGCGCCGGCGTCGAACTCCTCGAACGCGGAGCGGTCGGCCAGCAACCCGGCGTAGCCCTCGCCCTCGCCCACGGTCGGGACGGCCAGTTCGGGCACCTTGCAGTCGGCAAGCGCCTGCTGCACCTCAGGGTCGGCGCGGAACGCCTTGGCCCGCTCCTTCAGCAGCAGGTAGGTGTGCATGTTCGCCTGGACCGAAGCCCACACCCCGGTCTCGTCCTCGGTGCGCGAGGGCTTGTAGTCGAAGTGGCGCATCCCGGTGTAGGCCTGGCCACCGTCGGGACCGCCGTTCTCGAGCAGGTCGACCAGGGCGAACGCGTTGTGCAGGTCGCCGTGGCCGAAGACGAGATCCTGGTCGTACTTGATCCCGCGCTGACCGTTCAGGTCGATGTGGAACAGCTTGCCGTGGTACAGCGCCTGCGCGATCGCGGTCGCGAAGTTCAGCCCCGCCATCTGCTCGTGCCCGACCTCAGGGTTCAGCCCGACCATCTCGGGATGCTCCAGCGACTCGATGAACGCCAACGCATGCCCCACGGTCGGCAGCAGGATGTCGCCCCGAGGCTCGTTCGGCTTCGGCTCGATCGCGAACCGGATGTCATAGCCCTTGTCCAGCACGTACTGGCCGAGCAGGTTGACTGCCTCGCGGTAGCGCTCCAGCGCAGAGCGGATGTCCTTGGCCGCGTCATACTCCGCGCCCTCGCGGCCACCCCACATCACGAAGATCTTCGCGCCCATCTCGGCAGCAAGGTCGATGTTCCGCAGCACCTTCCGCAAGGCGAACCGGCGCACCGCGCGGTCGTTCGAAGTGAACCCGCCATCCTTGAACACCGGCTGGCTGAACAGGTTCGTTGTGATCATCGGCACTTTCAGCCCGGTCGCGGCCAGCGCACCCTTCAGCCGCTCGATCTGGTGGCGACGCTCGTCCTCGGTCGAACCGAACGCGAACAGGTCGTCATCGTGGAACGTCAGGCCGTAGGCACCATAGGAGGCCAGCTTCTCCACCACATGCACCACATCCAGGGGTGCGCGGGTCGGGCCGCCGAACGGATCAGTGCCGTTGTAACCGACGGTCCACAAGCCGAACGTGAACTGATCGGCGGGCGTAGGAGTGAGAGTCACGGGAGGTCCAATCTCTCGTCAGTGAGTGAATGTTGTCTGATCCAACTTATCTCAGCGAGACCCGGCCTGTCCACGACCTTCTGCCCGATCGCACACGCGGCACAGTCCAACAAATTGGTCCAAAGCCGTTACGGGATTGTTATCGTTGCGCCTTGCCGCCGCCCGCTCAAGTCATTATGTTGCGGGTATCGACAAAGGCTGCAACGCGCAGTCCTCTGCCCCGGGCGAGGAGCAGGTGCGCCCGTCACGGGGTTTCAGCGACAAGTATTCAGAGAGGAAGACAGATGTCGCACAAGACCCGGTTCGTTGCGCTCATCGCGGCTGGTGCGCTCACGCTCACGCTCGCTGCGTGCTCGAGCACTACCGCCCCGGCCGGCACGGGAGGCGCCCAGCTGAAGGACTGCAACGTGGGCATCACGATGCCCACGCGCAGCCTGGAGCGCTGGATCAATGACGGCGCCCAGCTGCAGAAGGCACTTCAGGGAGCCGGCTGTACGGTCGACCTGCAGTACGCCGACAACAAGGTGGACCAGCAGATCAGCCAGATCCAGAACCAGATCGCCGGTGGCTCCAAGATCCTCGTGATCGCCTCCATCGACGGCACGGCCCTGGGCCCCGTCCTCGAGCAGGCCAAGAAGCAGAGCATCACTGTGATCGCCTACGACCGGCTGATCAACGGCAGCCCCAACGTCGACTACTACGCCACCTTCGACAACTACAAGGTCGGCCAGTTGCAGGGCAACTTCCTCAAGGACCAGCTGAAGCTCGACTCCGCAGCCAAGCCGATCAACTTCGAGCCCTTCGCCGGCAGCCCTGACGACAACAACGCGAAGTTCTTCTTCTCCGGAGCCTGGGACGTGCTGCTCCCCTACGTGCAGAAGGGCACGCTGGTCGTGCCGAGTGGCAAGGCACCGAAGTCGAACGACGAATGGGCGTCGATCGGCATCCAGTCCTGGCAGTCGGACAAGGCGCAGGCCGAGATGGACAACCGGCTCTCCTCGTTCTACACCGGCGGCAAGAAGGTTCAGGCTGTGCTGTCCCCGAACGACTCGCTGGCCATCGGCATCGAGGCTTCGCTGAAGAGCGCGGGCTACAAGGTCGGCACCGACTGGCCGCTGATCACCGGCCAGGACGGCGACAAGGCCAACGTGAAGGCGATCCTCGCCGGCGAGCAGGCCATGACCGTGTGGAAGGACACCCGCAAGCTGGGTGACCGGGTCTTCCAGATGATCCAGCAGATCAACAGCGGCGCGACCGTGGAGGTCAATGACACCAAGACCTACAACAACGGTGTCAAGGTCGTTCCGTCCTACCTGATCGAGCCCGAGGTCGTCACGAAGGACCTGGTCCAGAGCAAGCTGATCGACTCCGGCTTCCTCAAGGCCTCGGACGTCGGACTCGGCTGAGCGTCCTGATGGTGCGGCGGTCCCCCGGGGCCGCCGCACCATCGGTATGTTCGACCCGACCACGGCAGGTGAGAAGGCATGGCTGACCAGCAGACCATCCTGCGCATGCAGGGCATCACGAAGGACTTCAGCGGCGTCCGCGCCCTCGACAACGTCAATCTGGACGTGAGACGAGGGGAGGTGCATGGCATCTGCGGCGAGAACGGCGCCGGCAAGTCCACGCTGATGAAGGTGCTCAGCGGGGTGTACCCGCACGGCGCCTACACCGGCACCATCGAACTGAACGGCGCCGAGGCCACGTTCTCCGACATCAAGGCCAGCGAGGCCGCCGGGATCGCGATCATCCACCAGGAACTGGCCCTCAACCCGCTCCAGTCCATCGCCGAGAACATCTTCCTCGGCAACGAGCGCGCCCGGCGCGGCGTCATCGACTGGGACCGCACCGCCATCGAGGCGGCCGAGCTGCTGGCGAAAGTGGGCCTCGACGAGAACCCGGCCACGAGGATCGTCGAGATCGGCGTCGGCAAGCAGCAACTGGTCGAGATCGCCAAGGCGATGGCCAAGGACGTCTCCCTGCTCATCCTCGACGAGCCCACCGCGGCCCTGAACGACGAGGACTCCGACCACCTGCTCGACCTGATCGCGGGCATGCGCGACCACGGCATCACCTGCATCCTGATCTCGCACAAGCTCCGCGAGGTGCGCCGGATCGCAGACCGCGTGACCGTCCTGCGCGATGGGAAGACCATCGAAACCATCGACATGTCCGCTCCCGACGCCACCGAGGCCAGGATCATCAAGGCGATGGTCGGCCGCGAGCTGAACAACCTGTTCCCGCCGCACCAGCCGAACATCGGACGCGAGCTGTTCCGGGTCGAGGACTGGACCGCCTACCACCCGGTGGACACGTCCCGGGTGGTCGTCGACCACGCCAGCTTCACCGTTCACGCCGGGGAGATCGTAGGGTTCGCCGGCCTGATGGGAGCCGGCCGCACCGAACTCGCGATGAGCCTGTTCGGACGGCTCTGGGGCACCAACGTGTCCGGCCGGGTCTACAAGGACGGCGAGGAGATCCGCACGGCCACCGTCGACGAGGCGGTCTCCCACGGGATCGCCTACGTCACCGAGGACCGCAAGCGGTACGGCCTGAACCTGATCGGCACCATCACCACCAACATCTCCGCCGTGGCGCTGGCCCGGTTCGCCCGCTGGGGCATCATCGACCGCAACCAGGAGTACCTGTCCGCCGAGGGCTACCGGAAGGACATGAACATCAAGACGCCCAGCGTCTCCGAGGTTGTCGGACGGCTCTCGGGCGGAAACCAGCAGAAGGTCGTGCTCAGCAAGTGGCTCGTCTCCGGGCCCGACGTCCTGATCCTCGACGAACCCACCCGGGGCATCGACGTCGGGGCCAAGTACGAGATCTACAGCCTGATCAACGCCCTCGCCAACCAGGGCAAGGCGGTCGTGATGATCTCCTCCGAACTGCCCGAACTGCTCGGCATGTGCGACCGCATCTACACCATCTGCGAAGGCGCCGTCACCGGCGACGTGCCCCGCGCCGAGGCGACGCAGGAGAGCCTCATGTACCTGATGACCATGGGAAAGGAACTGCGATGAGCTCGCCGACCACGACCGAGCCGACCGCCCCGGCCGCGAAGCCGGCCCGGCGGCTGGCCGTCGACCTGCGCCAGTACGGCATCCTCGCCGCACTGGTGATCATCATCGGCCTGTTCGAGGTGCTCACCAGTGGCCGCCTGCTGATGCCCGGCAACGTGAACAACCTG
>PHEV01000013.1 GCA_002843035.1 Actinobacteria bacterium HGW-Actinobacteria-5
ATGGACGCCGACGTGGTCGCCCGGACCGCCGGACGGTACCGGGGCGGGGCCGTCGGCGAGGGCATACCCGAGGTACTCGTGCTCGAGCACTTCGCGGAAGCGCTCCGGGCCCCAGTCGGCG
This sequence comes from Actinobacteria bacterium HGW-Actinobacteria-5, assembly GCA_002843035.1. Lineage (GTDB taxonomy): Bacteria > Actinomycetota > Actinomycetes > Propionibacteriales > Propionibacteriaceae > Propionicimonas. The sequence goes on from PHEV01000013.1 coordinate 122, forward strand.
AGCAGGAACTTCAGCCGGGCCTTGTTCCGCAGCCGTCGGTAGCCGTAGTCGCGGAACAGCCGCATCACCCCGTACCAGACCTCGACGGCCTGGTTCGGACGCACGAACGCGCCCAGTCGCTCGGCGAGCCGCGGCGCCACGCTCAACCCGCCGCCCACCCACAGGTCGTAGCCGGGGCCGAGTTCCGGGTGCACGACCCCTACCAGCGAGATGTCGTTGATCTGGTGCACGACGTCGAGGCTGGGGTGCCCGGTGATCGCCGACTTGAACTTGCGGGGCAGGTTCGCCAGCTCGGGGTCGCCGACGAATCGCTCCACGATCCCGGCGATGGCGGGGCCGGGGTCGATGATCTCGTCCGCGGCGATCCCGGCCACCGGCGAGCCGAGGATCACGCGGGGGGTGTCGCCGCAGGCCTCGGTGGTCTGCATGCCGGACGCCTCCAGGCGGGCCCAGATCTGTGGCACGTCCTCGATCCGGATCCAGTGGTACTGGAGGTTCTGCCGATCGGAGATGTCGGCAGTGCCGCGGGCGAAGTCGGTCGAGATGCCAGCCAGGGTGCGCAGCTGGCCGGTGGTGACCGCGCCGCCGTCGAGGCGGACCCGCATCATGAAGTAGCGGTCGGAGAGTTCGTCGGGGCCGAGCGTGCCGGTGCGGCTGCCGTCGATGTCCTGGCGGCGCTGGGTGTACAGGCCCCACCAGCGCAGGCGTCCGTGGAGGTCGTCGGCCGGGATCGAGTCGAAGCCCTCGCGGGCGTAGGTGTCCAGCACGCGCTGGCGGACGCCGAGGCCACCGGCCACGGCCTTGAATTCCTCATTCGGGTTGAGTGGTTCGCGGCCATCGATGGCCCACTGGCCGTGCGTCCGTTGCTGGCGGGGAGTGCTGGTCATGGTTCCTCACTGGGTTCTGGGGATGAAAGGCCCAGCGGGAGCGCGAAGGCAGCCGGGCCAGGGGCCCGACTACCGAAACAGGGAGCTACGGGCGCGTCAGCACGCGCAACACATCGAACCGGCGCGGTTATTCTCCAGCGCGGTCACCACGAAGGTCGGTTCGAACATGGGCCGGACCCTAACACGCGTGGACGCGGAAGCCGGTATCGGCCGTCCGACCCGTGGAACGTCCGGGTATTGGAGGGTTCGGAAGACCGCTCGATAAGCTGGTTTCGTGCCACCATCGGGGGTCGGCTCGTGGCGGTGACCCAGCAGTCGAGACCGTCCGGGATCCGACGCGACTACTGGCGCGCCCGCTTCGCCGGCTGGCGCGCCGATGTGGCGCGTGCCTGGACCCACCATCCGGTGCGCCGCGGCCTGCTCGGGTCGGCCCTGATCGCCGTCGGGTCGCTGACGCCGGCCTACCTGCCGCAGAACAGTCCGTGGTGGGAGCCGATGCGGGCGCTCGGCCTGGACAATTGGTGGACGAATGCCTTCGGCACCGCGCTCGTCGTCACCGGAGTGGCGTTGCTGGTGGAGGCCTGGTTCAAGCTCCGGCCCAGCCTCTACCACGAGGTCAAGCACTGGCCGATCACGTTGTTGTGGAGCCTGCCGTTCCTGCTCGCACCGCCCATCTTCAGCCACGACGCCTACGCCTACGCTGCCGAGGGCTGGCTGCTGCGCAACGGGCTGAACCCCTACGACAACGCGATCTCGGTCCTGCCCGGGCCGTTCGCCGATCAGGCGGCCTGGCTGTGGCGCTACACGACCGCCATGTATCCGCCGCTGAGCCTGGAGATGTTCCACGGGCTGGTCGCGATTGCGGGGAACAACCCCTACTGGTCGGCCGTCGCGATGCGGATCCCCGCGCTGCTCGGCGTCGGGCTGATCGCCTACTTCCTGCCCCGGATCGCTCTCCGCATGGGCGCCGACGTCCAGATGACCGCCTGGTTCTCCACCGTGAACCCGCTGGTGATCATCGACCTCGTCGGCGGGGCCCACAACGACGCCCTGATGATGGGCCTGGTCGTGCTGGCGCTGTGGCTGGCGTTCCAGGGCAGGTTCTGGTGGGCGGCGATCCTCGTCGGCATCGCCGCCTGCATCAAGCAGCCCGCGATCCTTGCGTTCTACCCGGTCGCGCTGATCGGCCACCCGTGGCGCACGTTCCACTGGCGGGACACGTCCCGGGCGCTGTTGCGACTGACGCTGTCACTGGCCGTCTCGATCGCGACCTTCGTCGCGATCTCGCTGGCCAGCGGGCTGGGCTTCGGCTGGGTGTACGCGGCGGACGTGCCGGGCAAGGTGGTCACGCTGGCGCCGTTCACCCTGGTCGGCGCGGGACTGAAGCTGCTGCTGGACTCGCTCGGCCAGCCGGCGGCCGGCCAGGTGGTGATGGACGCGCTGCGCTACCTCGGCCTCGCCCTCACCGTGCTCGGCATCGGCTGGCTCGCGCTCACCGTGGGTCGCCGGCGTCCGGTCAGCTTCCTGAGCTGGTCGTACCTGATCTTCGCCTTCGGCGGGATCGCGCTGAACAGCTGGTACCTGGTCTGGGGCGGCCTGCTGCTGCCGCTGACCCGTCCGACCGAGCGGATCGCGGGCACGGCGGTCGCCGTGACCACGGTGCTGCTCGCCTACGAGGCCGGCAACCTGTCCTGGCGCAACGACGCGGTCGCGCTCGGCTTCGCCGGCCTGGCGGTGATCCTCGTGATGCTCTACCGGCACGACCAGGAGCGCAAGCTGCACCTGGCCGCCGGCGGAACCGGAGCGGACGGGTGAGCTCCGGGGAGCTGCTGGTCGAACGGGTGGACGGGGTCGGGCGGATCCGGCTGAACCGTCCCCGCCAGATCAACGCCCTCACCGTCCCGATGATGCGCACCCTGCTGCGGGTGCTGGAGGAGCTGGCCGCGGACGACCGGGTGGGATCGGTGGAGCTGACCGGAGCGGGGGAGCGCGGGCTCTGCGCGGGCGCGGACGTGCGCGCGTTGCGGGAGCGTGCCCTCGGCGGCGGTGACGTGCGCGAGTTCTTCGAAGCCGAGTACGCCGTCGACCTGGCTGTGGCCGCCTTCCCGAAGCCGTACCGGGCGGTGATGACCGGCATCACGATGGGCGGCGGGCTCGGGCTGAGCGCGCACGGCTCGCAACGCGTGGTGGACGCGAGCAGCCGCCTGGCCATGCCGGAGACCCAGATCGGGCTGTTCCCTGACGTGTTCATGACACCGTTGCTGGCCCGGATGCCGGGCGAGGTCGGCACGCACCTCGCCCTCACCGGCGCCTCGGTGAACGCGACGGACGCGCTCCGCCTCGGCCTCGCCGACGAGGCGTCCGGGCCGCTGCCCGAGCCCGACCCGGTGCTCGCCGGGGGCTGGATCGCCGAGTGCTATGCGGGCGACGACGCGTCCGCGATCCTGCAGCGGCTGGAGTCCCACCCCGATCCCTCCGCCCGCGAGACCGCAGCGGAACTGCGCCGGCGCAGCCCGATCTCTGTGGCGGTCACCCTTGAGGCCCTGCGCCGGGCGGCCGCGATCACGTCCCTGCCCGACCTGCTGCCCCAGGAACTCACCTTGGCCGTGCGGCTGTCCACCGGTCCCGACTTCGCCGAGGGCGTCCGCGCCCAGCTCGTCGACCGCGACCGCGACCCGCACTGGTCGCACGCCCGGGTCGAGGACGTCAGCCGCGCGGAGGTGCTGGCCTGCTTCGACCCGCTCTGAGCGGGTGGACCGGATCAGGAACCGTCCCCGATCCGGTCCGGACCAGATCGGGGACGGTTCCTATTCCGGTCCACCGTCGGCGTAGTCGACCACTACCGGGGCGTGGTCGCTCAGCCGTGCCTCGTACGACTCCGGCCGGTCGGTCCCGCCGGTGAGCGCGGCCCTGGCCAGGCCGGGGGTCGCGAGCTGGTAGTCGATCCGCCAGCCGACGTCGTTGGCGAAGGCGTTGCCCATCCAGCTCCACCACGAGTACGGGCCGTCGGTGTCGGGATGCAGGCTGCGCACCACGTCCACCAGCGTGCGCGGGCCGAGCACGGAGCCCAGCCACTCCCGCTCCTCGGGCAGGAAGCCGACGTTCTTCTGGTTCGAGCGCCAGTTGCGCAGGTCGAGCCGGGTGTGGGCGATGTTCACATCACCCATCACCAGGAACTCCCTGCCGTTCGCCAGCGCAGCCAGCCGCGCCCGCCTCAGGTACGGACGGAAGGAGCGCAGGAAGCGCAGCTTGCGCCGGTAGCGGGCGAGTTCGGCAGGGGTGTCGTCGGCCCGTCCGCCCTTGGGCAGGTAGAGGGAGCCGACAGTCAACCGCCAGCCGGCCAGGTCGTAGTCGGCCTCGAGGTAGCGGCCCTCTGCGTCGAAGGCGGGGTTGCCGAAGCCCTCGCGGACAGCGAGCGGAGGGGTGCGGCTGAGCAGGGCAACGCCGTTGCGCCCGGCCCGGTCGCCGGGATGGTAGGCGTAGTGGTAGCCGGACAGCGCGGAGGGCGGCACCTGGTCCGCAGGGCAGCGCACCTCCTGCAGCGCGACCAGGTCGGGATCGCGGGCTGCCAGCCAGTCGGCGAACCCGCGGCGTACGGACGCCCGGATGCCGTTCACGTTGACGGTGGCGATGAGCATCAGCTGTTGCGCCCGCGGGCGGCGACCGGCCAGGTGCCGCCGCCGGCGAGGTGGTACTCCTCGGCCAGGTTCACCGCGTTGCAGACGTGGTTGGGCACCAGCAGCACCTCACTGCCCAGCGAGGGCAGCGGGCCGGGCCACTCGATCGTCGAGTGGTGCTCGGAGAGGGCGACGATCCGCGCCTCGGGCAGGTCGGGCACCCGTCCGTAGCCGGACGCCCAGGGCGCGCGGTCGGCGCCGAGTGCCTTGCTGCCGGCGTCGGTGATCACCCGTCCGCCGGCGTGGGAGACAACGGTCGCGGCGACGGTGAGCGCGACCCGCTCGAACCCGATCGTGCCGAGCTCGACCTGCTGGGCGTCCCCGAACACGTAGACCCCCGGACGCAGCTCGGTCAGCGGCGAGGCGACGAACTCCGCGGACGGCGTGGAGCCCCCGCTCACCACCTGCGCAGGCACCCCGGAAGCAGCCATCGACGCCGCGGCCCGGCCGAGGGCAGCCGCCTCATCGGACGCGGCAGCCCGGCGGGCGTCAGGGGAGTAGCTGTGCCCGGGAAAGGTGAACACCCCTCGCACCCTCTGCCCGAGGCCGGAGATCGCCGCGGCCAGTTCCCCCGCGGCATCCGGGTCCACGCCGCTGCGATGGTGGCCCGAGTCGATCTCGACCAGCACCTCTGCCGGCAATCCGGCCAGGTTCGCCGCCGCAGTGGCGGAGTCGCAACCGACCGCCAGCCGGACCCGTTCGCCGAGCGCACGCAGCCGGGCCGCCGCGTCGGTGTCCACCCACAGCGGGTAGGCGATGAACAGGTCGTCGAAGCCCGCGGCCGCGAACACCTCGGCCTCGCCGATCGTGGCCACCGTGAGCCCGACGGCGCCGGCGGCCAGCTGGCGGGCCGCGATCTGCGGGCACTTGTGGGTCTTGGCGTGCGGACGCAGCGCGACTCCGGCCGCACGGGCAGCGTCGGCCATCACGGCCAGGTTGCGGTCGAGGACCGCGACGTCGAGTCGCAGGTACGGGGTCGTGCCCACAGTTACCGGTAGTTGTCGAACTGGACGGCGAAGTCGTAGTCGGCCTCGCGGACCAGCCGCTGCACGGCCTGCAGGTCGTCGCGCTTCTTGGAGAACACCCGCAGGTCGTCGCCCTGCACCTGGGTGCGCACGCCCTTCGGCCCCTCGTCGCGGATCAGCTTCGCGATCTTCTGGGCGTTTTCGCGGCTGATCCCCTGCTGCAGGGACGCGGTCAGCTTCCACATCTTGCCGGACAGCCGTGGCTCGCCCGCGTCCAGTGACTTCAGGTCGACCTTGCGGCGCACCAGCATGGTCTGGAACACATCGAGGATGGCCTTGACGCGCTCCTCGCCGTTGGCCTCCATCTCGATCACCTCACCGGACCACCTGATCGAGGCGTCAGTGCCCTTGAAGTCGAACCGGTTGCGGACCTCCTTGGCGGCCATGTTCAGAGCGTTGTCCACCTCCTGGTGGTCGACCTTGCTGACGATGTCGAACGAGCTGTCTCCTGCCATGGCGCCATTGTGCCCCACCCCGACCGGACCCGATCCCGGCGAACGCCGTCCTTCCGGCGATCCGGCGGTGCGTCGGGCCGATCGGGTGTGTCCGGACACACCGCTGCCGATTCGTCGGCCGTGGGCTGCTTTGCTACAGTGTCCGGGCACGGCAGGTTGCCCGAGTGGCCAAAGGGAGCGGTCTGTAAAACCGTCGGCTAAGCCTACGTAGGTTCGAACCCTACACCTGCCACGCGCGAGGCCCCTGACCAGGTGAGACCCCTGGTCAGGGGCCTTTTTCACAGGCTCAGTGGCCGGTCATCGCGGCCACGTCGAGCGCTGCGGCGAGCTGCTCCTCGCTGATCTCGCCCCGCTGAACGTAGCCGAGGTCACGCACCGCATCGGCAACCGTCAGGTTCGCCTTCACCGAGTGCTTGGCGATCTTCGCCGCAGCCTCGTAGCCGATGATCCGGTTCAGGGGAGTCACGATCGACGGGGAGGACTCGGCCAGCTGCCGGCAGCGGTCGACGTTGGCGACCAGCCCGTCCACGCAGCGCTCGGCCAGCACCCGGGACACGTTCCCGACCAGCGTGATCGACTCGAGCAGGTTGCGAGCCATCACCGGAAGCATCACCAGCAGGTCGAAGTTGCCCTGGGCGCCGGCGAAGGCGATCGCCGCGTCATTGCCGATCACCTGCGCCGCCACCTGGACGGTGGCCTCCGGCAGCACCGGATTCACCTTGCCGGGCATGATCGAGGAGCCCGGTTGCAGGTCGGGCAGCGCGAGCTCTCCGATACCCGTCCGCGGCCCCGAGCCCATCCAGCGCAGGTCGTTCGCGATCTTCACCAGCGACACGGCGATCGTGCGCACAGCACCGGAGGTCTCCACCAGCGAGTCCTGCGCTGCCTGCGCCTCGAAGTGGTTGTGGGCCTCCACCAGCGGCAGCCCTGTGTGCTCCGCGACCAGCTCGATCACCCGGGCAGAGAAGCCGGGCGGGGTGTTGATGCCGGTGCCGACCGCGGTGCCGCCCAACGGCAGCTCGCACAGCCGGGGGAGTGCGGCCCGGACCCGGTCGATCCCGTAGCGCACCTGGGTCGCGTAGCCGGAGAACTCCTGGCCGAGCGTGATCGGGGTGGCGTCCATCAGGTGGGTGCGGCCCGACTTCACCACATCGGCGAACGCGGCCGACTTCGCCTCCAGGGACGCCGCGAGAACCTCGAGCCCGGGGATCAGTTCGCTGGTCACCGCCTGCACGGCGGCGATGTGGATCGAGGAGGGGAACACGTCGTTCGACGACTGGGACGCGTTCACGTGGTCGTTGGGGTGCACCGGCTGCCCGAGGCGCCGGGAGGCGAGGGTCGCCACCACCTCGTTGGTGTTCATGTTGGACGACGTGCCCGACCCGGTCTGGAAGACGTCGATCGGGAACTGGTCGTCGTGCTGGCCGGCGATCACCTCGTCGGCCGCCGCGACGATGGCGTCCGCCACCGGACCGGGCAGGACGCCGAGTTCGGCGTTCGCGATCGCAGCGGCACGCTTGATCTGGCCGAGGGCGGCGATGTGGTGGCTGGACAGCCCGCGTCCGGAGATCGGGAAGTTCTCGACCGCGCGCTGCGTCTGCGCGGCGTACAGGGCGTCGGCCGGGACCCTCACCTCACCCATCGTGTCGTGTTCGATCCGGTACTCAGTCATGGAAGGCTCCCTTCTTCTCCTCCACCATAAGTCGCTCCTGCGGCGCCGGACCGCCCGTAGAGTGCGGTCATGGCACGCACGATGGCCGAGCTCGCCGACAGCATCCTGCTCGCCGCGGACTCGATCCCGCCGGGCCGGGTGAGCACCTACGGCGATATCGCGAAGGTGGTGGGCTGCGGTCCGCGCCTGGTCGCCCGGGTGCTCGCGACCAGTGGCGGGCAGGCGTGCTGGTGGCGCGTGGTGCGGTCCAACGGCACGATCGCCGAGCAACTGGTCGCGGAGGGCTCCCGGCGGCTCGCCGAGGAGGGGGTCCCGACCCGGCAGGGACGCGTCGACCTCGCCCGCTATCGCGCCGAGCTCGAATGAGCCTCCCGCACCCCGTCACCGGCGCGCGGTTCGCCTCGCCCGTCCCGCCCGGCTCGGGCTGGCCGGACGACCCCGGCGCCGCCACCACACCGGTCGCCCACACGCCGGCAGAGGTGGTCAGCCTGGCCGACACTGGCGACCTCGCCGAACTGGACGCCCGGGTCAGCGTCTGCCGTGCCTGCCCGCGCCTGGTCGCCTGGCGCGAGGACGTGGCCACGGCCAAGCGTGCCTCTTTCGCCGGCGAGCCCTACTGGGGCCGGCCGATCGCGGGCTGGGGCGACCCGGATCCCTGGCTGGTCGTGCTCGGGCTCGCGCCCGCGGCCCACGGCGGCAACCGGACCGGACGGGTGTTCACCGGTGACCGCAGCGGCGACTGGCTCTTCGCCGCGCTGCACCGCGCCGGGCTGGCCGCCTCGCCGACGTCGGTGCACTCCGGGGACGGGCAGCGTCTCACCGGTGTCCGGATCGTCGCGGCCGTGCGCTGCGCGCCCCCGGCGAACAAGCCGACGCCGGCCGAGCGGGACACCTGCGCGCCCTGGCTGGCCGCGGAGCTGGCGCTGTTGCCCAGCGTCCGCGTGTTGCTGTGCCTGGGCGGCTTCGCCTGGGACGTCGCGCTGCACCAGCTCGCGCGCACCGGACGGCCGGTACCGCGGCCGCGGCCGAGGTTCGGTCACGGCGTCGTCGCGCCCGTGGGCGATCTGTGGCTGCTCGGGTCGTACCACCCCAGTCAGCAGAACACCTTCACCGGCCGGCTCACGCCGGCGATGCTGGACGAGGTGTTCGCCACCGCCCGCGAGCGGGGCGGGCGGGACGTCCGCTGAGGCCGGTCTGCCGATTTGGGGCGCGCCCGCCCGGTGGGGTAGTGTCATCCCCCGTCCGGCCCCTATAGCTCAGTCGGCAGAGCGTCTCCATGGTAAGGAGAAGGTCTGCGGTTCGATTCCGCATGGGGGCTCTGCGTCCGGAAAGACGGAGTTACCGCCCGTCGGCCAGGCACACTGGGTTCCGGGCGGGGGCGGGATAGCTCAGGCGGTAGAGCAAGCGGCTCATAATCGCTGTGTCGCGGGTTCAAGTCCCGCTCCCGCTACCAGGAGCGAGCAGTGCTACGTAGGAGAAGAGGAAGCGATGGCCAAGAAGGCAGCCGACGTCCGGCCGAAGATCACCTTGGCGTGCACCCAGTGCAAGGAGCGCAACTACATCACCAAGAAGAACCGGCGTAACGACCCGGACCGGATGGAGTTGAAGAAGTTCTGCCCGAAGTGTCACGCGCACACCGCGCACCGCGAGACCCGCTGACCTGATCCGAGCCCGCCGAGCCGTCCGCTGTTGCGGGCGGCTCTGCTGCGTCCAGGGGGGCGCCCGCTAGCCTGTGCACATGCCGATCAGCGAAGACCATGTGGGGCGCAGCTACCCGGCCACGGCCCCCTACGAGGTGAGCCGGGCGAAGATCGCCGAGTTCGCCGCAGCCCTCGGTGACGCGGACAACCCGGCCTACGCCGGCGAGGCGCCCGTCGCCCCGCCCACCTTTGCGGTGGTGCTCGCCGCCGCAGCGTGGGACGCCATGTTCGCCGATCCCGAGCTGGGGCTGAGCCTGAGCCGTACCGTCCACGTCGACCAGAAGTTCACCTGGCAGCGCCCGCTGCGGGCCGGCGACGAGGTGACCGCGACGCTCACCATCGAGAAGGTGCGGGCCAGGGGAGCGACCGCGATCATCACCATCGCCGTCGCACTGTCCACCGCCTCCGGCGAGGCTCTGTGCACCGCCGCGTCGACCCTGATGCACACCAATGAGGAGGCGGCATGAGCGCGCTGGCAGCGGAGGTCGGGCAGGTGCTGCCCTCCTTCTCCCGCACCCTCGAGCGGGCGGACCTGGTCCGCTACGCAGGGGCGTCCGGCGACTTCAACCCGATCCACTGGTCCGACGGTGCCGCCGCCGCGCTCGGCCTGCCCGATGTGATCGCCCACGGCATGCTCACCATGGGCACTGCCCTGCGCGTCGTCACCGACTGGTGCGGCGACCCGGCCCGGGTGCGCAGCTACTCCGTGCGGTTCACCAAGCCGGTGGTCGTGCCCGCCGACGGCGGCGCGGTCGTCCGGTTCGGCGGCACGGTGACAAAGGTTGAGGACGGGGTGGCGACCGTCAGCATCGAGGCCACCTGCGACGGGGTGTTGGTGCTCGGCGCCGCCACGGCAGAGGTGTTCCTTGGCTGAACGACTCGCCGACCACACCACGTTGCGGATCGGCGGGCCGGCGAGGACCTGGCTGGAGCCCGGCACCGAGGCCGACCTGATCGATGTCGTGCACACCGCGGACGAGACCGGTCAGCCCCTGCTGGTGCTCGGCGGCGGATCGAACGTGGTTGTCGCGGACGCGGGCTTCGACGGCACCGTCGTGCACACCGGGGGTCTGCGCGGCGCCCGTGCCGACGACGTCGCCGCCTGCTCCGGAGCCTTCATGACCGTTGCCGCCGGCGAGCCGTGGGACGCCTTCGTCGCGACCACGATCGGCGCCGGGCAGGTGGGCATCGAGGCGCTGTCCGGCATTCCGGGCCTGGTCGGCGCGACGCCGATCCAGAACGTCGGCGCGTACGGCCAGGAGGTGTCCCAGACCATTGCCCGGGTGCGGGTGTACGACCGCAAGGAGCGGCGCGTGGTCACCCGCAGCGCGGTCGAGTGCCATTTCGGCTACCGCACGTCGGTGTTCAAGGCGTTCCCGGACCGGTTCGTGGTGCTCACGGTCAGCTTCCAGTTCCGGCTCGGCACGCTCTCCGCGCCGGTCCGGTACGCCGAACTCGCTCGCACGCTGGGCATCGAGCCGGGGGAGCGTGCCCCGATGGCCGAGGTTCGCGAAGCCGTCCTCGCCCTGCGCCGCAGCAAGGGCATGGTCGTCGACCCCGACGACCGTGACACCTGGAGTGCCGGAAGCTTCTTCACCAACCCTGTGGTCGACGGGGCGCTCGCGGACGGGCTCCCTGCCGAGGCCCCGCGCTACCCGCAGCCCGACGGCAGGGTGAAGACCAGCGCGGCCTGGCTGATCGAGCACGCCGGCTTCAGCCGCGGTTTCGGGTCGGGGCTGGCCCGGCTGTCCACCAAGCACACGCTCGCGATCACCAACCGCGGCGGTGCCACAGCTGCCGACGTCATCGCTCTGGCCCGCGAGATCCGCGACGGCGTGGAACACGCCTACGGCGTCCGGCTGGTGCCGGAGCCGGTGCTGGTGGGGCTCGCCCTAGACTGACCCCCGGCCCGCGACGGACGGGCCGGGAGAGGTGGGCAGCCGTGAGCATCCTGACGAACCTCGAAATGGCGCCGCGTGACCCGATCCTCGGACTGACCGAGGCGTTCGTGGCGGACGATCGCCCGGGCAAGGTGAACCTCGGCGTCGGCGTCTACCTCGGCGAGGACGGCAGGGTCCCGTTGCTGGGGTGCGTCCGGACGGCAGAGGCGCGGCTGGCCGAGCACCCCGCACCGCGCGGCTACCTGCCGATCGACGGGATGCCGACCTACACCAAGGCCGTCCGCGACCTGGTGTTCGGGGCCGGCTCCGAGCCGGTCGCCTCGGACCGCGTGGTCACCGTCCAGGGCCTCGGCGGCACCGGGGCGCTCAGGATCGGGGCCGAGTTCCTGCGCCGCACCGGCGCCCGGCCCACCGCGCTGATCTCCGACCCGTCGTGGGAGAACCACCAGGCGTTGTTCAGCCGGGCGGGCTACGAGGTGCGCAGCTACCGCTACTACGCCCCCGCCTCGGGCGGGGTGGACGTGGCCGGCATGGTGGCCGACCTGGCCGCGGCCGAGCCCGGCACGGTCGTCGTGCTGCACGCCTGCTGTCACAACCCGACCGGCTACGACCTCACCGGGGACGACTGGGAGCGCGTGGCCCAGGTCGTGGCCGCGCGCGGGCTGGTGCCCTTCCTCGACCTCGCCTACCAGGGCTTCTCCGAGGGGCTGGAGGCGGACGCGGCGGTCGTGCGCCGGTTCGCGTCCCTGGGCGTGCCGATGCTGGTCGCGTCCTCGTTCAGCAAGAGCTTCAGCCTCTACGGAGAGCGGGTCGGCGGCCTCAGCGTGGTCGCGGCGGACGCCGAGGAGGCGGCCCGGGTGCGATCCCAGCTGAAGGTCACCATCCGCACCACGTACTCCAACCCGCCCACCCATGGCGCCGCGGTGGTCTCGGCCGTACTCGGCGATCCGGCCCTGCGCCGGCAGTGGGAGGACGAGCTGGAGGGCATGCGGCTGCGGATCCGCGCCATGCGTTCCGCGCTGGTGGACGCCCTGTCCGCAGCGGGAGCGCAGCGTGACTTCGGCTTCATCGCCGGCCAGGTCGGGATGTTCAGCTACTGCGGCCTGTCCGCCGAGCAGATGCGGCGGCTGCGCGCCGAGCACGCCGTGTACGGCACGGACGCCGGCCGGATCTGCGTCGCTGCGCTGAACCCCGCCAACATCGATCGGGTCGCACACGCTGTCGCGTCCGTCCTCTAGGTACCCCCGGGGCGAGACGGGGCGGCCGGGTTGGCGCCCGGGTGGCCCGGGCTTCTAGGCTTCGAAGGGTGAGCCGTACCCTCTTCGTCACCACAGCCCTGCCGTACGCCAACGCGCCGTTCCACATCGGGCACATGATGGAGTACATCCAGGCCGACATCTGGGTGCGCTACCAGCGCCTCAACGGCGCCGAGGTGCACTTCGTCGGAGCCGACGACGCCCACGGTGCACCGATCATGATCGCGGCGGAGAAGGCCGGGCTGACCCCGCAGGAGTTTGTCGCGGGCATCGCTTCCGGCCGCCAGGCCTACCTCGATGGCTTCGGCATCTCCTTCGACAACTGGCACTCGACCGACAGCCCGGAGAACACCGAGCTCGCGCAGTCGATCTACCTGGCGCTGGACGAGGCGGGCCTGATCGACGTCCGCGAGGTCGAGCAGTTCTTCGACCCGGTCAAGGCGATGTTCCTGCCCGACCGCTACATCAAGGGCCAGTGCCCGCGCTGTGGGGCGGCCGACCAGTACGGCGACTCCTGCGAGGTCTGCGGCAGCGTCTACGCGCCCACGGACCTGGTCAATCCCTACTCGGCGCTGTCCGGTGCGGTGCCGGAGCTGCGCTCCAGCGAGCACTTCTTCTTCCGGCTCTCGGATCCGCGCTGCGTGGCCTTCCTGGAGGAGTGGACGCAGGACGGCAAGCTCCAGCCCGAGGTGGCGAACAAGGTGCGGGAGTGGTTCGTCCGGGACGAGGCCGGCAACCCGGGCCTGTCCGACTGGGACATCTCCCGGGATGCGCCCTACTTCGGCATCGAGATCCCCGGTGTGCCCGGGAAGTACTTCTACGTCTGGCTGGACGCGCCGATCGGCTACCTCGCGTCGCTGGCCAACCTGTTCGCGAAGCGCGGCGAGGACGTGGACGCGTTCCTGGCCCGTCCAGACGTCGAGCAGATCCACTTCATCGGCAAGGACATCGTCTACTTCCACACGCTGTTCTGGCCGGCGATGCTGAAGTTCTCCGGCCGCAAGGTCCCCGACAACGTCTTCGTGCACGGCTTCATCACCGTGAGCGAGGAGAAGATGAGCAAGAGCCGCGGCACCGGGATCAGCCCGCTGCGCTACCTCGAACTCGGGCTCAACCCGGACTGGCTGCGCTACTACATCGCGGCCAAGCTGAACTCGCACGTCGAGGACGTCGACTTCACCCCCGACGACTTCGTCACCCGGGTGAACTCCGATCTGGTCGGCAAGTACGTGAACATTGCCGCCCGACTCTCCGGCTTCCTGGCCAAGCGGTTCGACGGGCGGCTCAGCACCGACCTCGGCGAGGACGGGCGGGAGCTGCTGGCGCACCTGCACAGTCGGGTGTCCGTGGTCGGCGAGCTCTACGAGGAACGGGAGTTCGGCAAGGCGCTGCGTGAGGTGATGGCCCTGGCCGATCGGGTGAACGAGTACGTCGAACGGCACAAGCCCTGGAACCTGGCGAAGGCCGAGGGGGCGGAGCTCGAGCTGCACCAGACCTGTAGCACCGGGATCGAGGCGTTCCGCGTCCTCACCGTCCTGCTGGCGCCGGTCCTGCCCAAGGTGGCCGACCAGGTCGCGGAGTTCCTTCAGGTGCCCGACTTCACCTGGGCGGACGCCACCCGTCCCCTCGGTGAGCATTCGATCGGCCGCTATGCGCACCTGATGCAGCGGATCGATCCGGACGTGCTCGCCGAGCTGTTCGTCCCTTCCCCCGGCGGGGAGCCCGATCCGGAGCCGGCCGCTCCCGAGCCACCGGTCGAGCCGGGCGGTGAGCCGGTGGCGGAGCAGATCACGATCGACGACTTCGCGAAGGTGGATCTGCGGGTGGCCCGAATCGTCTCGGCGGAGGCGGTCGAGGGTGCCCGCAAGCTGCTGCGCCTGGTCGTCGATCTGGGCGAGGGCCACACCCGGCAGGTGTTCTCCGGAATCGCGGGCAGCCACGACCCGGCAGACCTGGTCGGCCGGCTCACCGTGGTGGTTGCGAACCTGGCGCCGCGAACGATGCGGTTCGGCATCAGCGAGGGGATGATCCTGGCGGCGGCACACGCGGACGAGGCCGCGAACCCCGGCATCTTCCTGCTCGAGGCCGACGCGGGCGCGGCTCCCGGGCTCCGGGTGCACTGAGTCGCCCGGTTCGACTTCGCCGCCGGTGTCACCGTACAATCCTGTACTTGGTGACCATCACCTGCTCGGCCATGCCCTCAGTGCGTTGGACGGGCCGGTGGCGGGCACCGGAGGGCAATAGCTCAATTGGCAGAGCAGCGGTCTCCAAAACCGCAGGTTGGGGGTTCAAGTCCCTCTTGCCCTGCTGGGCAGCCGTTTCGACGACCGGCCAGCACCACCCATCGAACGAGAAGTGAAGGACGGCCCCGTGGCGGACGAACCGGAGTTGGCAGACGCCGATGTCCCTCGCGACCCCACCGCCGACCTCGACCTGGCGGCCATGGGGCTGGAGGACGTCGAGCTGACCGAGGAGGAGCAGGTCGCACGGGCGGCCGCCAAGGCCCGCCCGGCCCGCAAGACCGAGGGGGGCGCGGAGGACGGGCCCGGCAAGGGCCGCGCGACTCCGAAGCAGCGGCGCGGCAAGCCGGGTGAGGAGCACCGGCGTTCGACGCCTGCGGAGTTCGTCCGGGAGTCCGTGGCGGAACTGAAGAAGGTGGTCTGGCCGACCGGCAACCAGCTGCAGCAGTACTTCGTCGTTGTGCTGGTGTTCGTCCTGATCATGATCGGCATCGTGGCTGCACTCGACCTCGGGTTCGGCTGGTTGCTGCTGAAGGCCCTGGGCTGATCACGAAGGAAGCGAGTAGGCATTGACTGAGAACAACGCGCCCGAGGACGACTTCGGCACGGCGTCGGACGACTTCGAGATCGACCTCGGCCTGCCCGAGGCGACGACCGAGGACGACATCGAGCTCAACCTCGACTTCGGCGGCCCGATCGAGGAGGCCGACGACATCGTGCTCAACCTCGGGGTTGAGGACGAGCCCGAACCCGAACCGGTGCCGGTCGTCTCCGACACCGACGAGGAGGCCGTCCTGGAGGAGCTGCGCCAGCAGCTGCGCAGCCAGGTCGGCGACTGGTACGTCATCCACACCTACTCCGGCATGGAGAACCGGGTGAAGCAGAACCTGGACAACCGGGTGAAGACCCTGGGCATGGAGGACTACATCTACGAGGCCGTGGTCCCGACCGAAGAGGTCATCGAGACCCGCAACGGCGCCCGCAAGTCGGTCACCAGGACGGTGCTGCCCGGCTACGTCCTGGTCCGGATGGACCTCACCGACGCGTCCTGGGCCGCGGTCCGGCACACCCCGTCGGTGACCGGCTTCGTGGCGCACGCCAACGCCCCCGTCCCGCTCAGCCTGGAGGAGGTCGAGAAGATGCTCGCCCCGGCCGCGCTGGCCCGGGCAGCAGCGGCATCGAGTGGCACCAGGCCGCGCAGCAAGAAGATCGAGATCGCCGACTTCAACGTCGGGGACTCGGTCATGGTGGTCCAGGGCCCCTTCGCGGGAGTGCACGCGACCATCACCGAGATCAATGCGAACAGCCAGCGGCTCAAGGCGCTGGTCGAGATCCTCGGCCGGGAGACCCCGGTCGACCTGACCCTCGGCCAGATCCAGAAGGTCTAGCAGCGTCGCATCGCCGGCGGCCAACCCGGTCGTCCGGCACCAGGGAAAGAACCAACAGAAGGACCCACCACAAATGCCTGGCAAGAAGAAAGTGGCCGCCATCGTCAAGGTGGCGCTGAACGCGGGCGCAGCCACCCCGGCGCCGCCCGTCGGTACGGCCCTCGGCCCGCACGGCGTGAACATCATGGAGTTCTGCAAGCGCTACAACGCCGAGACCGAGGCGATGCGCGGCACGATCATCCCGGTCGAGATCACGATCTACGAGGACCGCACCTTCACCTTCATCACGAAGACCCCGCCGGCCGCGGAACTGATCAAGAAGGCTGCCGGCCTGAAGAGCGGCTCCGCGCGTCCGCACAAGGACAAGGTGGGCTCTCTCACGGCCGACCAGGTGCGCGAGATCGCCCTCACCAAGATGCCCGACCTGAATGCCAACGACGTCGACGCGGCCATGAAGATCGTGGCGGGCACCGCCCGTTCCATGGGCGTCACCGTCGAGAGCTAGGGATCAGCACCACCGAGACGACGACCGCCCGGCCGGCTCACCGGCGGGGAGGAAGAAGTCCCAGCGAGGTCCGCGCCATCGGACCGAGAAGGAGTGGGAGGGCACGCGCCCGGACCACGACTGGCACCGGAGTCCACACGAGGACTCCCCTGACAAGGAGACCAGCATGAAGCACAGCAAGGCCTATCGGGCCGCAACCGAGAACATCGACGAGAACCAGCTCTACAGCCCCGAGGCTGCCCTGGCGATCGTGAAGAAGAACGCGTCGGCCAAGTTCGACGAGACCGTCGAGGTCGCGCTCCGCCTGGGCGTCGACCCCCGCAAGGCGGACCAGATGGTCCGCGGCACTGTGAACCTCCCCAACGGCACCGGCAAGACGGCAAGGGTCCTCGTCTTCGCCACCGGTGAGCGGGCGGCGGAGGCCATCGCGGCGGGCGCCGACGAGGTGGGCGCGGACGAGTTGATCGACAAGATCGCCGGCGGCTACCTCGACTTCGATGCGGTCGTGGCCACGCCCGACCTGATGGGCAAGGTCGGTCGGCTGGGTCGGGTGCTCGGCCCGCGCGGCCTGATGCCGAACCCGAAGACCGGCACCGTCACCATGGATGTCGCGAAGGCGGTGTCCGACATCAAGGGCGGCAAGATCGAGTTCCGGGTGGACCGGCACGCCAACCTCCACTTCATCGTCGGCAAGGCGTCGTTCAGCGAGCCGCAGCTCGTCGAGAACTACTTCGCGGCGCTCGACGAGGTGATGCGGCTCAAGCCGAGCGCGTCCAAGGGCCGCTACCTGAAGAAGGCGACGATCGCCTCCACGATGGGCCCGGGCGTCCCGGTCGACCCGACGAAGGTCAAGCCGTCCGCAGAGTGACGAGAATTCGCCAACGCCGGTCCGGGAATGCCCGGACCGGCGTTGGTATTTCTCCGTCCGGATTTTGCCGTCCGCCCCGGTACCGGTAAACTGTGTGATGCCGCAGACCGCTGGTACTCGTCCTGGCTCGCCAGGCAGGCAAATCCCGCGCAGGTGAAACCTGAATGCTCATCCGAGTTGTTCGCCCTGGTTGCCTGCGCTGCAACCGGGGTTTTCCTTTTCCAGTGGTCGATGGCACGAACCAGATGGAAGGAGACCCATGGCGAGGCCGGACAAGGCAGCCGCCGTCGCGGAGCTTGCTGAGCAGTTCAACAACTCCGACGCCGCTGTGCTGACCGAGTACCGCGGACTCACCGTCAAGGACCTCAAGGCATTGCGCCGGTCCCTTGGTGACGCCGCCACCTACGCCGTGACGAAGAACACGCTGACCATGATCGCTGCCCGCGAAGCGGGCATCGAGGGCCTGGACGACCAGCTCGCCGGCCCTACTGCGATCGCCTTCATCCGCGGAGACATTGCCTCCGTGGCCAAGGGCCTGCGCGACTTCGCCAAGGCGAACCCGCTGCTGGTGATCAAGGGTGGCGTCATGGACGGTCGTGTCCTCGACGCCGAATCGGTCAAGAAGCTGGCCGATCTCGAGTCCCGCGAGGTGCTCCTCGCCAAGCTCGCCGGTGCGATGAACGGAAACCTGGCCAAGGCCGTGGGTCTGTTCGCCGCGCCGCTGTCCCAGGCCGCTCGCGCCCTGGACGCCCTGAAGTCCCAGAAGCTCGCCGGGGATGCCCCGGCAACCGATGCAGCGCCCGCTGCTGAGGCCACCACCGACGCGGCTGACGCTGCATCCGAGTAAGAAGAGAAAGGACGCCCGAAATGGCGAAGCTCACTACTGACGAGCTCCTTGAGGCCTTCAAGGAGATGACCCTGATCGAGCTCTCCGAGTTCGTGAAGCTGTTCGAGGACACCTTCGGTGTCACCGCTGCCGCTCCGGTGGCCGTGGCCGCCGCCGCCGCTCCGGCTGCTGGTGACGGTGGCGCGGCCGCAGAGGCCGAGGAGGAGAGCAGCGAGGTCGACGTGATCCTCGACTCCGCCGGCGACAAGAAGATCCAGGTCATCAAGGAGGTGCGTGCGCTGACCAACCTGGGCCTGAAGGAGGCCAAGGACCTGGTCGAGGCCGCTCCGAAGGTCGTCCTGGAGAAGGTGGCCCGCGAGGCCGCTGCCAAGGCGAAGGAGGCCCTCGAGGCCGCCGGCGCCGCGGTCACCATCAAGTGATCGGCTGACGCAGCCTGCAACTCATGCGGCGGCGATCCCCTCAGGGGGTCGCCGCCGTTTGGCATGTCCGCGGTCCCGCAACGCAGCGCAGCGGGGCAGTGCGACGCGGGAACAGCAGAACGGCGGTAGCCATCGAGGCTACCGCCGTTCTGACTCTACTGGGGGTGGTTGTGTGTGAGGTGAAGCTTGCTATTCAGGCGATCACTTGAGCGGGTAGCTTCCCTGACCACCCATGATGGTCACGAAGCCACCGGCGTCCTGAACGTTGGTAGCGATCACGCTGATCGGAAGCACGGCGAGGGTTCCGGCAACCGCGGCGGCGGCGATAATCCTACGAACGATGGTCATTTCCCCGAGGCCTTTCTCTTGACTGGCTCTATGGCAAGAACGTAGCCGGTACTTGACTAGCCTGTCAAGTTTTGACAGAGTTTTCTGAGAACCAAATCTGGGAGGTCGTGTGGACACGTCCAATGCTGCGCAGTTCGGCACCCTGCTTCGAGAGGCCCGCAGGCGGAAGGGGCTTTCGCAGGCTGCGCTCGGCGGTGACAAGTACTCCGGCAGCTACATCTCCCATCTCGAGAGCGGCAGGCGGAGCGCGACTCCGGAGGTCGTGGAGTTCCTGTCCCGCCGCCTGGGTGTCTCGCTGCTGGAATGGGGGCTCGCGCCCGCGCCGGCTTCGGTTGCCCCGCTCGGGAACACGATCGAGGACCTGCTCGTGGCGGAGCGTGCGCGCGCCGAACACGACTGGGCGGCTGCGATCACTCACGCGACCGAGGCTGCGTCCCGGGCTGAGGCGGTCGGCGACACCGGCCGGCACTGGGAGGCCCTCTACGTTGTGGCCCAGGCCAAGTTCTCCTCGGGGGAGTTCGCCGAGGCCGCGAGGCGTGCCGAGGTGTTGTCGGCGCACGAGGTCGCCCGTCGGTTCGCGGTCGCGCGTGCGCAGGCGCTGAGCCTGGCATCGGTCGCGAACCGGGCCTCGGACCATCTCGGCTGGGCGGTCGCATACGGGGCCCGGGCGGTTGAGGCCGCCGACACTGCGCCTCCGATCATCCTCGCTGAGGCACTGATGGCCCTTGTCACAGCCATGACCGAGGCGGGGCACTCGTTGGTGGAGAGCGCTCCGTTCATGCGCAGGCTCACCGAGCTCAGCCCCAGGCTCACCTCGGACCACTCGCGAGGGATGATCGCCTGGACGATCGGTTCGGTGTCCTTCAACGGTGGCGACATCGAAGAGGGCATCCGCCAGCACGATCTCGCCAAGGACCTGCTCGATCGTCGGCGTGACCTCCGGATGTGGCTGCGCTACAACAGCACAGCCGCCCGGTGGCGACTGAACTGCGGCATCACCGAGGGCGTGGACGACATGCTCAAGACGGCGTCGCTGGGGCTGCAGATCCTCGGCAACAACTACGACGTCGTTGAGCTGCGCCAGGTGGAGGCCATGTACGCCATCCGCAGGGGCGAACCGCTCGAGGCGGCCCGGATCATGACCGAGGTCCTGGAGGATCCGGTTCTCGGCGCCGAGGGCATGTCGCGAGGCAACTCGGAGATGGTGCTCGCGCACGCGTTCCGGGCCCTCGGCCAGGTTGAGGCCGCCCGCCGGCGCTACGAGCTCGCGGCTCTGCAGTTCGAGGAAGAAGGGCGCCTCAGGGCCGCCGTCAACGCCTGGCGGCGAAGCGTTGGAGAAGAAGTTTCAGGAGATTTCTTGACAGTGGGTTGACAAGTCCGAGTCAAGTCTGATGGAATCTACTTGTCGGCGCCCCCCTAATGCGTCGGATGAGTACACCACTTGGGCCGGTGTTCTGCAGCGTATGGATACCCCTCCCGTGCCTGCCGCAGACACCGGCCCCGTGGCGTCCCGGGACGGTTCGCCGGCAGGAGTCGGCACCCGATCTCGACACCGCTAATCGGCCGGTCGGACCCGGCTCCCGCCTCCCCCTCCGGCGGGCAGCAGATCCGACCGGCCGATTTGCGAGCCAGTGGACGTCGATGTAAGCTAACGCTTTGCCCATTGCCATCGACGACCCGTGAACTTGACGCGGGCCGTTCTGCGTGCAACGACACCGGTAGCAGCCGGGTTTTGCGGAAGGACTCCACCTTGGCCGTCTCGCGCACTGCGTCGAAGAACACCAATGTTGTCTCACCCAGCGGACGGATCTCCTTCGCGAAGATCCACGAACCGCTCGAGGTTCCGAATCTTCTGGATCTCCAGGTCGAGTCCTTCGACTGGCTGATCGGGAACGAGACCTGGCAGAAGCGGGTGGCCGCGGCACAGGCCGAGGGGCGCACCGACGTCAACACCAAGTCGGGCCTCGAGGAGATCTTCGAGGAGATTTCGCCGATCGAGGACCTCTCCCAGACCATGTCGTTGTCGTTCCGCGACAACCGGTTCGAGGAGGCCAAGCACACCGTCGAGGAGTGCAAGGACCAGGACTTCACCTACGCGGCGCCCCTGTTCGTCACTGCGGAGTTCATGAACAACGACACCGGCGAGATCAAGAGCCAGACCGTGTTCATGGGCGACTTCCCGCTGATGACCGACAAGGGCACGTTCATCATCAACGGCACCGAGCGCGTCGTGGTCAGCCAGCTGGTGCGCTCGCCCGGCGTCTACTTCGAGCAGACCCCGGACAAGACCTCGGACAAGGACATCTTCACCTGCAAGATCATCCCGTCCCGCGGTGCGTGGCTCGAGTTCGAGATCGACAAGCGCGACATGGTGGGCGTGCGCGTGGACCGCAAGCGCAAGCAGAACGTCACCGTCCTGCTCAAGGCGCTGGGCTGGACCAACGAGCAGATCCTCGAGGAGTTCGGCGAGTTCGAGTCCATCCGGCTGACCCTGGAGAAGGACCACACGGCCAACACCGACGAGGCCCTGCTCGACATCTACCGCAAGCTGCGCCCGGGCGAGCCGCCGACCCGCGAGGCCGCCCAGCAGATGCTGGAGAACTACTACTTCAACCCGAAGCGGTACGACCTGGCCAAGGTCGGCCGGTACAAGATCAACAAGAAGCTGGGCGTCGGGCTGCCGTTCGACACCCAGGTGCTCACGATCGACGACATCGTCTCTGCGATCCGCTACATCGTGATGCTGCATGAGGGCCGCACCGAGTTCGAGGACCGTCCGGTCGAGACCGACGACATCGACCACTTCGGCAACCGGCGGCTGCGCACCGTGGGCGAGCTGATCCAGAACCAGCTCCGGATCGGCCTCGGCCGGCTCGAGCGCACCGTCCGTGACCGGATGACTACCCAGGACATCGAGGCGATCACGCCCCAGACCCTGATCAACATCCGGCCCGTCTCCGCGGCGCTGAAGGAGTTCTTCGGCACCTCGCAGCTGTCGCAGTTCATGGACCAGACCAACCCCGTGGCCGGCCTGACCCACAAGCGGCGGCTCTCCGCGCTCGGCCCCGGCGGCCTGTCCCGCGACCGCGCCGGCATGGAGGTGCGCGACGTGCACCACAGCCACTACGGCCGGATGTGCCCGATCGAGACCCCTGAGGGCCCGAACATCGGCCTGATCGGTTCGCTGGCGTCCTTCGCCCGCGTGAACGCCTTCGGCTTCATCGAGACGCCCTACCGCAAGGTCGTCGAGGGCCGGGTGACCGAGCAGATCGACTACCTCACCGCGGACGAGGAGGACCGCTACATCATCGCCCAGGCCAACGCGAAGCTGGCTGACGATGGCCGGTTCACCGAGGATCGCGTCCTGGTCCGCAAGAAGGACGGCGACGCCGACGAGGTGCCGCAGCTCGAGGTGCAGTACATGGACGTCTCGCCGCGCCAGATGGTGTCGGTGGCGACCGCGCTGATCCCGTTCCTCGAGCACGACGACGCGTCCCGGGCCCTGATGGGCGCGAACATGCAGCGTCAGGCCGTCCCGCTGATCCGCAACGAGGCACCGTTCGTCGGTACCGGCATGGAATACCGCGGTGCGGTGGACGCCGGTGACGTGAGCGTTGCCAACAAGCCCGGCGTGGTCACCTCGGTGAGCGCCGACATCATCGACGTCACCAACGACGACGGCACCTACACCAGCTACCGGCTGGACAAGTTCCGCCGCTCCAACCAGGCCACCTGCATCAACCAGCGTCCGCTGGTAGCCGCCGGCGACCGGGTCGAGGTGGGCAGCCCGCTCGCCGACGGTGCCTGCACCGACGGTGGCGAGATGGCCCTGGGCCGCAACCTGCTGGTGGCGTTCATGCCGTGGGAGGGCCACAACTACGAGGACGCGATCATCCTGTCCCAGCGCCTGGTGCAGGACGACGTGCTCACCTCGATCCACATCGAGGAGCACGAGATCGACGCCCGTGACACCAAGCTCGGTGCCGAGGAGATCACCCGCGACATCCCGAACATCGGCGAGGACATGCTCGCCAACCTGGACGAGCGGGGCATCATCCGGATCGGCGCAGAGGTCGGCACCGGCGACATCCTGGTCGGCAAGGTCACCCCGAAGGGCGAGACCGAGCTCACTCCGGAGGAGCGGCTGCTGCGCGCGATCTTCGGCGAGAAGGCCCGCGAGGTGCGCGACACCTCGATGAAGGTGCCGCACGGCGAGACCGGCACGGTGATCGGCGTCCGCGTGTTCGACCGCGAGAACGACGACGAGCTGCCTCCGGGCGTGAACCAGCTGGTCCGCGTCTACGTGGCCCAGAAGCGCAAGATCTCCGACGGCGACAAGCTCGCCGGACGCCACGGCAACAAGGGCGTCATCTCGAAGATCCTGCCGGTCGAGGACATGCCGTTCCTCGAGGACGGCACCCCGGTGGACATCGTGCTGAACCCGCTCGGCGTCCCGTCCCGGATGAACGTCGGCCAGGTCCTGGAGACCCACCTCGGGTGGGTCGCCAAGTCCGGCTGGGACATCAAGGGCGTGGAAGAGGCCTGGGCGGCCCGCCTGCGCGACGTCGGCCTGGAGCACGTGGAGGGCAACGCCCGCCTCGCCACTCCGGTCTTCGACGGCGCCAACGAACAGGAGATCGCGGGGCTGCTCGAGCACGGATTGCCGCAGCGCGATGGCCTGCAGCTGGTGGACGCCGGTGGCAAGGCCCAGCTCTTCGACGGCCGCTCCGGCGAGCCGTACCCGGAGCGGGTCGGCGTCGGCTACATCTACATGCTGAAGCTGCACCATCTGGTGGACGACAAGATCCACGCCCGGTCCACCGGCCCGTACTCGATGATCACCCAGCAGCCGCTGGGCGGCAAGGCGCAGTTCGGTGGCCAGCGCTTCGGCGAGATGGAGGTGTGGGCACTGGAGGCGTACGGCGCCGCCTGGGCCCTGCAGGAGCTGCTCACCATCAAGTCCGACGACGTGCCCGGCCGCGTGAAGGTCTACGAGGCGATCGTCAAGGGCGAGAACATCCCCGAGCCCGGCATCCCGGAGTCGTTCAAGGTGCTGGTCAAGGAGATGAAGTCGCTCTGCCTGAACGTGGAGGTCCTCTCCAGCGACGGCACGGTGGTCGAACTGCGCGATTCGGAGGACGACTTCCGCGCCAGCGAGGAGTTCGGCATCGACCTGTCCCGGCGCCCCGGCGCTGACTCGTTCCACTCCGTCGACGAGGTCTAAGAAGAGCTCCGGCTCCCCAACAACATCCTTCTAGGGATTCCTGGCAACAGGAGAAAGAGAAGCAACGTGCTGGACGTGAACTTCTACGACGAGCTCCGCATCGGGCTGGCCACGGCCGACCAGATCCGGGAGTGGTCTCATGGCGAGGTCAAGAAGCCGGAGACCATCAACTACCGGACCCTGAAGCCCGAGCGCGACGGCCTGTTCTGCGAGAAGATCTTCGGCCCGACCCGGGACTGGGAGTGCTACTGCGGCAAGTACAAGCGGGTGCGCTTCAAGGGCATCATCTGCGAGCGCTGTGGCGTCGAGGTGACCCGCTCCAACGTCCGTCGTGAGCGGATGGGCCACATCGAGCTGGCCGCCCCGGTCACGCACATCTGGTACTTCAAGGGCGTGCCGAGCCGGCTGGGCTACCTGCTGGACATCGCGCCGAAGGACCTGGAGAAGGTCATCTACTTCGCTGCGTACATGATCACCGCTGTGGACGAGGAGGCGCGCCACCGCGACCTGCCGTCCCTGGAGGCGAAGGTGGAGGTCGAGCGCAAGCAGCTCGAGGCTCGCCGGGACAACGACGTGAACGCCCGACTCGCCAAGATCGAGGAGGACCTCGCCCAGCTGGAGGCCGAGGGCGCGAAGGCTGACATCAAGAAGCGCGTCCGCGAGAGCGGCGAGCGCGAGGTCAAGCAGCTGCGCGACCGTGCGCAGCGTGATCTCGATCGGCTGGAGGCCGTCTGGACCCGGTTCAAGGGACTCAAGGTCCAGGACCTCGAGGGTGATGAGATCCTCTACCGGGAGATGAAGAACCGGTTCGGCAAGTACTTCGAGGGCTTCATGGGTGCCGAGGCGATCAAGAACCGCCTGGCCACCTTCGACCTTGCCGCGGAGGCCGAGTCGCTGCGCGAGATCATCCAGACCGGCAAGGGCCAGCGCAAGACCCGCGCGCTGAAGCGGCTCAAGGTGGTGGCGGCGTTCCTGAACACCACCAACTCCCCGCTGGGCATGGTGCTGGACGCCGTCCCGGTGATTCCGCCGGACCTGCGTCCGATGGTGCAGCTGGACGGTGGCCGCTTCGCGACCTCCGACCTGAACGACCTGTACCGCCGGGTGATCAACCGGAACAACCGGCTCAAGCGGCTGCTCGACCTCGGCGCGCCCGAGATCATCGTGAACAACGAGAAGCGCATGCTGCAGGAGGCCGTCGACTCGCTGTTCGACAACGGCCGTCGCGGGCGTCCGGTCACCGGACCGGGCAACCGTCCGCTGAAGTCCATCTCGGACATGCTCAAGGGCAAGCAGGGCCGGTTCCGCCAGAACCTGCTGGGCAAGCGCGTCGACTACTCGGGCCGTTCGGTGATCGTGGTCGGCCCGCAGCTCAAGCTGCACCAGTGCGGCCTGCCCAAGAACATGGCTCTGGAGCTGTTCAAGCCGTTCGTGATGAAGCGGCTCGACGACCTGAACCTTGCGCAGAACATCAAGAGCGCCAAGCGGATGGTGGAGCGTCAGCGCCCGGTCGTGTGGGACGTGCTCGAAGAGGTCATCGCCGAGCACCCGGTGCTGCTGAACCGTGCACCGACCCTGCACCGGCTCGGCATCCAGGCGTTCGAGCCGCAGCTGATCGAGGGTAAGGCCATCCAGCTCCACCCGCTGGTCTGCACCGCGTTCAACGCGGACTTCGACGGCGACCAGATGGCAGTTCACCTGCCGCTGAGCGCGGAGGCCCAGGCCGAGGCTCGGATCCTGATGCTGTCCACCAACAACATCCTGAAGCCGGCTGACGGTCGTCCGGTCACCCTGCCCACGCAGGACATGATCATCGGCCACTACTTCCTGACCATCGAGCGCGAGGGGCTGCCCGGTGAGGGCCGCGCCTTCTCCTCGGTGTCCGAGGCCTACATGGCCTTCGACAACAAGGAACTGGGCATCGGTGCACCGTGCCGGATCCGGCTGACCGGGATCGTCCCGCCGGCTGGTGAGGAGACTCGGGCCGACGGCTCGATCATCCTGAGCACGACGCTGGGCCGCGCGCTGTTCAACGAGGCGCTCCCGGCCGACTACCCGTACGTGAACGAGGAGGTCGGCAAGAAGAAGCTCGGCCAGATCGTGAACGACCTCGCCGAGCGGTACCCGAAGGTCGACGTGGCGGTCACCCTGGACCGGCTGAAGGCCCTCGGCTTCAAGTGGGCGACGCGGTCCGGCGTCACCGTCTCGATCGCCGACGTGCAGACCCCGCCGTCCAAGCCGGAGATCCTGGCCGGGTACGACGCCCGGGCGAACAAGATCACCAAGCAGTACGAGCGTGGCAAGGTGACCGAGGAGGAACGGCACCAGGAGCTGATCCAGCTCTGGACGGACGCCACGGCCGAGCTGACCGCAGCCATGGAGGCCAACTTCACGAAGTCGAACCCGATCTTCATGATGGTGCACTCCGGCGCCCGAGGGAACATGACCCAGATGCGCCAGATCGCGGCCATGCGAGGCCTGGTGGCCAACCCGAAGGGCGAGATCATCGCCCGGCCGATCAAGTCGAACTTCCGTGAGGGCCTCTCGGTCCTGGAGTACTTCATCTCCACCCACGGTGGACGGAAGGGCCAGGCGGACACCGCGCTGCGGACCGCCGACTCCGGGTACCTGACTCGTCGTCTGGTCGACGTCTCCCAGGACGTGATCATCCGCGAGGAGGACTGCCAGACCGAGCGCGGCCTGACCAAGGTCATCGCGGCGGAGGGCCGCGGCGGCAAGCTGGTGCCGGCCCGCAACATCGAGACCGCGGTGTACGCCCGGACGCTCGCGTCCGACGTGGTCACGCCGAAGGGCGAGGTGCTGGTCAAGGCCGGGGTCGACCTGGGCGACGTGAACATCCACACGCTGCTGAAGAACGGCGTCACCGAGGTGAAGGTGCGTTCCGTCCTCACCTGTGAGGCGGCCACCGGCACCTGTGCGATGTGCTACGGCCGCTCGCTGGCCACCGGCAAGCTCGTGGACGTCGGCGAGGCGGTCGGTATCGTCGCCGCCCAGTCGATCGGCGAGCCCGGCACGCAGCTGACGATGCGGACCTTCCACACCGGTGGTGTGGCCGGTGACGACATCACCCAGGGCCTGCCCCGCGTGGTCGAGCTCTTCGAGGCCCGCCAGCCCAAGGGCAAGGCTCCGATCGCCGAGGCGGCCGGCCGGGTGCGGATCGAGGAGGGCGAGCGTACGCGCAAGCTGGTCATCGTCCGCGATGACGGCGAGCCCGACGTCGAGTACCCGCTGCCGCGCCGCGTCCGGCTCGAGTGGGAGGACGCCGCCGGCCAGCGGCACTCGGTCGCCGACGGCGACCACGTGGCCGCCGGTCAGCAGCTGTACGCCGGTACGCCCGACCCGCAGGACGTGCTCCGCGTCTCCGGCCTCCGCAGGGTGCAGGAGCACCTGGTGGAGGAGGTGCAGGCCGTGTACCGGACGCAGGGCGCGCCGATCCACGACAAGCACATCGAGATCATCATCCGGCAGATGCTCCGTCGCGTGACGGTGATCGAGTCGGGCGACACCTCGATGCTGCCCGGCGAGCTGGTGGACCGGAAGTCGTTCGAGGCGCAGAACCGGCAGATGGTCACCGAGGGCCGCACCCCGGCGCTGGGTCGTCCGGTGCTGATGGGCATCACCAAGGCGTCGCTGGCGACCGAGTCGTGGCTGTCGGCGGCCTCGTTCCAGGAGACCACCAAGGTGCTCACCGACGCGGCGATCCACGCCAAGTCGGACTCCCTGGTCGGTCTCAAGGAGAACGTCATCCTGGGCAAGCTGATCCCGGCCGGCACCGGCCTGGAGCGGTACCGGAACATCCGGGTGGAGCCCACCGCGGAGGCTCGCGCCGCTGCGTACGACCTCTCCTACGACCCGTACGACTACGACCTGAGCGTCGGCGGTTCGGCGGTCGGCCTGGACGAGTACGACACCGGCGAACTCCGCTAGGCGGCTCAGATGCGGATCGTCATTGCCTCCGACCACGCCGCCGTCGAGTTGCGGCAGGAGATGGCTGACGAGGCCCGGTCGCTGGGACACGAGGTCACCGACCTCGGCCCGGCGCCGGGCGAGGCCGTCGACTACCCGGTGAACGGCGCGAAGGTCGGACGGCTCGTCGCCTCCGGCGAGTACGACCTCGGCCTGCTCGCCTGCGGCACCGGCGTCGGCATCTCGATCGCGGCGAACAAGGTGCCGGGGATCCGGGCAGTGGTCTGCTCCGAGCCGTATTCGGCGAAGCTGTCCCGGCAGCACAACGACTCGAACGTGCTGGCCGTAGGGGCCCGCGTGGTCGGGCCCGGGCTGGCCCGCATGATCGTCGCCGAATGGCTCGCCGCCGAGTTCGAGGGTGGCCGGCACGCTCGCAGGGTCGGCCTGATCACCGATCTGGAAACGGTCACGCGGGACGCCTCGGTGTCCTAAACTCCATTTGTGAGGACATTTTCGGGCGGAACTGCCCTTCGTCGCGGGGCGACCCTGCTGGCCGCGTTGGTCGCCGTTACCGCCCTGCTGGCTGGCTGTGCGGGCAGCACGGGGACGCCGGCGGCGACCGGCTCGGGCCAGGCGCAACGCACCCCCGTCCGGATCGCGACGCTGAAGGGCCCGACCGGCGTCGGCATGGTGCACCTGATGCAGGCCCAGGGCGAGGGCACCAGCGCCAACGACTACACCTTCACCGTCACCGATGCGCCCGATGACGTGGTGGCCAAGGTCGCCAGCGGTGACGTGGACATCGCCGCGGTCCCGACCAACCTCGCCGCGGCCCTGTACGCGAAGACCTCCGGCGCGGTCCAGATGCTCGCGGTGAACACGCTCGGCGTGATGTACATCGTCACGGACGGCACCCGGGTGACGAGCGTGGCGGACCTGAAGGGATTGACGATCTACGCCTCGGGCCAGGGCTCCAACCCCGAGTACGTGCTGCGCTTCCTGCTGCAGAAGAACGGCCTGGCCCCCGACACCGACGTCCACATCGTCTGGAAGAGCGAACACGACGAGGTCGCCACGCTGGTCGCCAGCGGAGTGGCCAAGGTGGCGCTGCTGCCCGAGCCGTTCGTGACCGCCGTGACCGTGAAGGACCCGAAGCTGAGCGTCGCCCTCGACCTCACGACGGAATGGGCGAAGGTCGTCACCGACGGCAGCCAGCTGATGATGGGCGGCGTGATCGTCCGCAGGGACTTCGCCCGGCAGCACCCGGACGCGGTGAAGGCGTTCCTCGCCGAGTACTCCGCGTCGATCGACGAGGCGAAGAGCGATGCGGGGGCCACGTCGGAGCTGTGCGCGCAGTACGGGATCATCCCGAGCGCCGCCGTGGCGAAGCAGGCGCTGCCGCGACTCAACCTGACCTTCCTGACCGGAGCGGACCTGAAGGCAGGCCTCGAGGGCTACTTCCGGGTGCTCTACGACGCGAACCCCAAGGCCGTGGGAGGATCGCTCCCTGATGCCGGGTTCTACTACACGACCTAACCAGCGGGGCCACCAGCCCCTGCTCGGTGTTGCCGCGCTGGCATTCTGGCTGGCGGTCTGGCAGCTGGTGAGCATGGCCGTGGGCCAGGAACTCCTCGTGCCCTCGCCCGGGACGGTGCTGGTCACGCTCGCGCAGCTCGCCGTGACGCCGGCGTTCTGGCAGACCACGGCCACGTCCCTGCTCCGGGTGCTGCTCGGCTTCCTTGCCGGTGTGCTCGGCGGTGTGGTCGCCGCGGTGCTGACGACCCGCTACCGGCTGGTGGACGCGCTGGTCTCCCCGTTGCTGCGGGTCGTGCGCGCTGCGCCGGTCGCGTCCTTCATCATCCTCGCGCTGGTCTGGATCCCGACCGGCCGGCTGCCGGCTTTCATCTCCTTCCTGATGGTCGTCCCGGTCGTCTGGGAGAGCATGGTGCAGGGCATTGCCCGGCAGGACCGTGACCTGCTCGAGGTGGCCGAGGTCTTCGGGTTCGGCTGGTGGCACACGCTGCGCCGGATCCGGATCCCGCTGCTGCTGCCGTTCTTCGCCGCCGCCTGTGCCACCGGGATGGGGCTGGCCTGGAAGTCGGGCATCGCGGCGGAGGTGATCAGCCGGCCACCGATCGCGGTCGGGTCGCAGCTGCAGGACGCCAAGATCTACCTGGAGACGCCGCAGGTGTTCGCCTGGACGATCACGGTGGTGGTGCTCAGTCTGGCTCTGGAGGGGATCCTGCGCTGGGCCGCCGGCCGGGCGACGACCTGGCTCGCGGTCGGGACCGCTCCTGCGGGGGAGGGGGGCACCAATGCCGAGGCTTGAGCAGGTCGGGTTCGGCTACGACCTCTCGCGTCCGGTGCTGTCCGGCTTCTCCCTCGACCTGCCGGAGGCGGGCACGGTCTGCCTGCTCGGACCCTCCGGCTGCGGCAAGACGACGCTGCTCCGGCTGCTCGCGGGGTTGGCGGTGCCGCAGTCCGGCCGGATCGTCGGGCTGGACGGGCGTCCGGCGGCAGTGGTCTTCCAGGAGGACCGGCTGTTGCCATGGGAGACCGCCTGGCAGAACGCCGTCACCCGCCCTGACGACGGCCAGCGGGAACGGGCCCGGGACTGGCTGGTCCGGCTCGGGCTCGGCGAGAGCCTGCACCGGCGTCCCGGCGAACTCAGCGGTGGAATGAAGCGCCGGGTGGCGATGGCCCGGGCGCTCGCGTCCGACGCCGAACTGCTCCTCCTCGACGAACCGTTCACGGGGCTGGACGAGACGGCCTGGCGGCAGGCCGCGGACCTCCTCTCGGGCGCGACGGACGAGAACCGGCTGACCGTGCTGGTCACCCACCTGCCCGAGCAGGCGGCGGCGCTGGGCGCCGCGGTCGTTCGGCTGGACGGCCCGCCGCTGCGCCGGCTCAGTTGATCGGCATCGTGACCGGGACGGCAGCCTTCTCCCTGTAGGGCTGGTAGGTCGTGTGCAGCAGGTGGTGCGCCTTCTCCGAGTTCGGCTCGCCGTAGAACTCGTCGTAGAGCCGCTGGATGTCGGGGTTGTCCTGGGAGCGGCGGTACTTGCTGGACCGGTCAATGTCGAAGAGCACTTCGGTGCGCTGGCGGAGCTCGCCGACCTTGGCCGGTGCGGGGTTGCCGGCGCCGTCGATGCAGCCGCCGGGGCAGGCCATGATCTCGATCAGGTCGTAGCCGACGTCCTCACCGGCGACCACGCGCTGGACCAGGGGCTCGGCGTTGCCCAGCCCGGAGATCACCGCCACCCGGACGGTCTTCCCGCCGGCGGTGATGGTCGCGTCCTTGATCCCCTGCAGTCCTCGCACCGCCTGGAACTCCAGGTGGTCGGGGTGCGCTTCGCCGGTGAGCTTCTCGACGGCCATCCGCAGGGCGGCCTCGGCCACGCCGCCGGAGGCACCGAAGATCACGCCGGCTCCGGTGACCCGGGAGTAGGGGTCGTCGAACCGGTCGGGCGCGATCTGCTTGGGGTCGAGCCGCACCATGTTCATCATCTCGATGAACTCGCTGGTGGTGACGACGGCGTCGACGTCGCGGATCCCGTCGGTGGCGAACTCGGGCCGGGCCGCTTCGTACTTCTTGGCCAGGCACGGCACGATCGAGACCACGTACAGGTCGTCCAGCGAGATCCCGTAGGTCTGCGCGAAGTGCGTCTTGACCGTCGTGCCCATCATCTGTTGCGGCGACTTGCAGCTGGACAGGTGCGGGATCAGTTCGGGGTAGCGCTTCTCGACGAGGTTCACCCAGCCGGGGCAGCAGGACGTGAACTGGGGCATCACGCCGCCGGCGCTGACCCGGTTCAGGAACTCGGTGGTCTCCTCCATGATGGTCAGGTCGGCGGCGAAGCTGAAGTCGAACACCTTGTCGAACCCGATCGCGCGCATCAGCCCTGCGACGAACGGGGACGCCTCTTCCGGTGTCTTGCCGTACTGGGCCGCGATCACGCTTCGCGGCGCGGGCGCGACAAAGCCGACCACGACCTTGGTCGGGTCGTTGATGGCGTGGAACACCTCGGGACGCTCGCGGACGTAGTCCAGTGCGCCGCAGGGGCAGGCCGTGACGCACTGGCCACAGGAGACGCAGTCGGTCTCGATCAGTGGCCGGCCGTCGTGGGTGCCGACCCTGAGCTGGCCGCCACGGAACTGGAAGGCCAGGACGCCGGGTCCCTCGATCTCGGCGCAGGCAGCGACACAGCGTCCGCACGAAATGCACTTGTTGTGGTCGCGGATGATGAAGGGGTGATCGCGCACGATCAGGGAGTGCGGCCGCAGGTGCAGTGGCTCGACGTAGGTCACCGCAGCCTTGGTCGCCACCTGGCGCAGGTCGCAGTCGAACCGCTCCTTGCAGCCGCACTTCATGCAGCGCGCCGCCTCGGCCCGGGCATCCGCCGCCGTGTAGCCGAGTTCGACCTCCCGGAAGTCGGTGAGCCGCGCGCTGACGGACTCGGCCGGCATCTCGTGGCGGAGCAGCGTGGGACGTGCCTCGAACTCGTCGCGGGGGAGGTCCTCCAGCGATCCGCGGCTGCAGTTGTAGGAGGCCGGCTCGCCCCGGACGTAGCCCTTGGTGACGAATTGGTCCATCGCCCAGGCGGCCCTGCGACCCGCGGCCACGGCCTCGATCACAGTGGCGGGCCCGGTGACGCAGTCGCCACCGGCGAAGACCTTGGACTCCGATGCCTCCATGGTGGAGCCGTCAATCTCGATGTCGCCCCACTTGTTCAGCCGGACCGGCAGGTCGTTGTAGAGGAACTGGGTGTTGGTGCTCTGACCGATCGCCCCGATGATCAGGGAGGCCTTGATCGCGAAATCGCTGCCCTCCACCGGCACCGGGCGCCGACGGCCGGACCGGTCGGGCTCGCCCAGCACCATCTCCATGCACCGCAGCACCAGACCGCCGTTCTCACGCACGATCGAGGTCGGCGCGGCGAGGAACCGCAGTTCGACGCCCTCGGCCTCCGCATCGACGACCTCGTGCGGTTGCGCCGGCATCTCGTCCCTGGTGCGCCGGTAGAGCAGCACGACCCGCTTCGCTCCGCGACGGATCGCGGTGCGCGCGCAGTCGATCGCGGTGTTACCGCCGCCGACCACCACCACCGAGTCTCCGGGTGCCGGGTCGGTGCCCTTGGTGACCTCCCGCAGGTAGCCGATCCCCGTCCACACGCCCTCGGAGTTCTCGCCGGGCAGGTTCATCGGGGTGGCCGTCCACGACCCGATGGCCAGGTAGACCGCGTCGAAGTCGTGCTGGAGGTCCTCCAGGTGCAGGTGCGTGCCGAGCGCCTTGTTGCAGATGATCCGCACGCCGAGCGCGGTGATCGTGGCGATCTCGGCGTCGAGGACGGCCTTGGGCAGCCGGTACTCCGGGATTCCGTAGCGCATCATGCCGCCCGGGTGCGGCATCGCCTCGAACACGGTCACCTCGTGGCCGGACGCGGCGGCGTAGAAGGCCGCGCTCAGCCCGGAAGGGCCGGCGCCGATGATCGCGATCCGCTTGCCGGTCGGACGGGCGACGGTGGGAAGCCAGGGCTGCTCGCGGCCGAGGTCCCAGTCGGCGGCGAACCGCTTCACGTTGTTGATCGCCACCGCGCTGTCGACCAGGTTGCGCCGGCACTGTGCCTCGCAGGTGTGCGGGCAGACCCGGCCACAGGCGGACGGGAACGGGTTGCGGTCCTTGATCACCCGGACAGCCGCCTCGAAGTTCCCGTCCGCGACCAGGGCGAGGTAGCGCTGGATGTCGATGTGGGCCGGGCAGGTCTGCTGGCAGGGCGGCTCGCAGTCGGCGTTGTGGTCGCACAGCAACTGCTCCACGCGCACCTTGCGGTAGGCGT
Organism: Actinobacteria bacterium HGW-Actinobacteria-5; assembly: GCA_002843035.1. GTDB lineage: Bacteria > Actinomycetota > Actinomycetes > Propionibacteriales > Propionibacteriaceae > Propionicimonas. Next base: position 34,298 of record PHEV01000013.1, read on the forward strand.
CGATGGTGGCCGACCGGGTCTGGATGACCATGCCCGCCTCGACCGGGGTGATGCACGACTTCACCTCTCGGTGCTCGCTGCCCACCTCCACCACGCACAACCCGCAGTTGCCGTTGGCGCGCTCCAGGCGGACGTCATTGCAGAGCGCAGGGACGTCGAAGCCCTCCTTCTGCAGCGCGCTCAGGATGGTGAGCCCGGACTCGACCTCGACGTCGCGTCCGTCGACGGTGATGGCAACGCTGGTGCGTTCGGACAACTCCTGCATGGCAGCCTCCCCGATGAGACCGGGCCGGCGACTGTGAGTGACTCCGGCGACCAGCTGTAAGTACATTCTCTCATAGACAACCGGCGTGCTTGGTTCCCTTGCGCCTATTCTGGCTCATCCGGAGGCATTTTGACGCTCGCGGAGCCATCAAGTAGCCTTGACCGTTGTGTTCGGGCGACCGAACCATGCGTGCGTGCGCCGCGTCCGGCCGCCGTCTCCGAGGTTTGCTCGAAGAGCGGGGGCTGGTGGCGCTCGGCGCGCGCCCCGCCATCATCAACGGAAAGAGATAGCAGCCGGTGCCCACTATCCAGCAGTTGGTCCGCAAGGGCCGCACGGACAAGGTCAGCAAGAACAAGACCCCTGCGCTGAAGGGTTCCCCGCAGCGCCGCGGCGTGTGCACCCGCGTGTACACCACCACCCCGAAGAAGCCGAACTCGGCCCTGCGCAAGGTCGCCCGCGTCCGGCTGTCCTCCGGTGTCGAGGTCACGGCCTACATCCCGGGCGTCGGTCACAACCTGCAGGAGCACTCGATGGTGCTGGTCCGCGGTGGTCGTGTGAAGGACCTCCCGGGCGTCCGCTACAAGATCATCCGCGGCTCCCTGGACACCCAGGGAGTGAAGAACCGCAAGCAGGCGCGCAGCCGCTACGGCGCGAAGAAGGAGAAGTAATGCCTCGCAAGGGTCCCGCCCCGAAGCGTCCGGTCGTCGTCGATCCGGTCTACGGCTCGCCGCTGGTTTCCCAGCTGGTCAGCAAGATCCTGCTGGACGGCAAGAAGACCACCGCGCAGAGCATCGTCTACGACGCCCTCGAGGGCACCCGGTCGAAGACCGGCGTCGATCCCGTGCAGACCCTCAAGAAGGCGCTGGACAACATCCGTCCCGCCCTCGAGGTGAAGAGCCGTCGGGTCGGTGGCGCCACCTACCAGGTGCCGGTCGAGGTGAAGCCCGCGCGGGCGAACACCCTGGCACTGCGCTGGCTGGTCAGCTTCTCCCGGCAGCGTCGCGAGAAGACCATGACCGAGCGGCTGATGAACGAGCTGCTGGACGCCTCCAACGGCCTCGGCGCCTCCGTGAAGCGGCGCGAGGACACCCACAAGATGGCCGAGGCGAACCGCGCGTTCGCCCACTACCGCTGGTGACCAGCACCAACGACTGACCCAACGCAGGGCACGGCAGACCCACGCCGTGCCCTGCACACTGACCGGGGCGTCCAGGACGGGACGTCGAGACTGAGTAGAACGGAAGGTTGAGCCCCCGTGGCGATCGACACCAAGCAGGACCTGGCCAAGGTTCGCAACATCGGCATCATGGCCCACATCGATGCCGGCAAGACCACCACCACCGAGCGGGTCCTGTTCTACACCGGCATCAACTACAAGATCGGCGAGGTGCACGACGGCGCCGCGACGATGGACTGGATGGAGCAGGAGCAGGAGCGCGGCATCACGATCACCTCCGCCGCGACCACCTGTTTCTGGAAAGACGTCCAGATCAACATCATCGACACGCCTGGCCACGTCGACTTCACCATCGAGGTGGAGCGTTCGCTGCGTGTGCTTGACGGCGCGGTCGCGGTGTTCGACGGCGTCGCGGGCGTGGAGCCGCAGAGCCAGACCGTGTGGCGCCAGGCCACCCGTTACGGCGTGCCGCGGATCTGCTACGTGAACAAGCTGGACCGCACCGGCGCCTCCTTCGACTACTGCGTGAAGACGATCCGCGAGCGGCTGAACGCCGTGGCAGCGGTCCTGCAGCTCCCGATCGGCGCCGAGGCCAAGTTCACCGGCGTTGTCGACCTGGTCGGCATGCGCGCCCTGATGTGGCACGGCGAGACGAAGATCGGCGAGGACTACACCGTCGAGGAGATCCCGGCCGACCTGGCCGACGCCGCGGCGACCGCGCGCGAGGAACTGATCCACGTGCTGGCCGACCATGACGACGACTTCGCCGAGGCCTGGCTCGAGGCCGAGGAGACCGGAGCGGAGCTCACCGTCGCCCAGATCAAGGCCGCGATCCGGCGCGCCGTGATCTCGAACCGGATCACCGCGGTGGTCTGCGGCACCTCGTTCAAGAACAAGGGCGTCCAGCCGATGCTGGACGCGGTCATCGACTACCTGCCCTCGCCGCTGGACATCCCGGCGATCCAAGGATTCAAGCCCGGCCATCCCGACCAGGTGATCGAGCGGCACACCTCGAACGAGGAGCCGCTGGCCATGCTCGCGTTCAAGATCGCGGCCGACCCGCACCTGGGCAAGCTGACCTACATCCGGGTGTACTCGGGCGTGCTCAAGGCCGGCCAGCAGGTGCTGAACTCGACCAAGGGTCGCAAGGAGCGGATCGGCAAGATCTACCAGATGCACGCCAACAAGCGTGAGGAGATCGACCAGATCGGCGCCGGCATGATCATCGCTGTGATGGGCCTGAAGGACACCACCACCGGTGAGACGCTGTGCGATCCGGCCAACCCCGTCGTGCTGGAGTCGATGGACTTCCCGGCACCGGTGATCGAGCAGGCGATCGAGCCGAAGACCAAGTCCGACCAGGAGAAGCTCTCCGCAGCGATCCAGCGGCTGGCCGAGGAGGATCCGACCTTCCGCGTCCACACCGACGAGGAGACCGGGCAGACGATCATCGCCGGCATGGGCGAGCTGCACCTCGAGGTCATGATCGACCGGATGAAGCGGGAGTTCCGGGTCGAGGCGAACATCGGCAAGCCCCAGGTGGCCTATCGCGAGACCCTCCGCCGCGCGGTGGACAAGGTCGAGTACACCCACAAGAAGCAGTCGGGTGGTTCGGGCCAGTACGGCAAGGTGATCATCGCGCTGGAGCCGCAGGAGGCCGGCAAGGGCTACGAGTTCGTGAACGCCGTCACTGGCGGCCGGATCCCGAGGGAGTACATCCCGGCGGTCGACCAGGGCATTCAGGACGCGATGGCCTTCGGCCCACTGGCCGGCTACCCGGTGGAGGACATCAAGGTGACGCTGCTGGACGGTGCTTACCACGACGTCGATTCCTCCGAGCTCGCCTTCAAGATCGCCGGCTCGATGGTCTTCAAGGAGGCAGCGCGCAAGGCCGACCCGGCCCTGCTGGAGCCGCTGATGGCGGTCGAGGTGACCACTCCGGAGGATTACCTGGGCACGGTGATCGGCGACATCAACAGCCGCCGCGGCCACGTCCAGTCGATGGAGGAGGCGCACGGCAACCAGGTCGTGAAGGCACTGGTGCCGCTGAGCGAGATGTTCGGCTACGTCGGCGACCTCCGGTCGAAGACGTCCGGGCAGGCGTCCTACTCGATGGAATTCGACTCCTACGGCGAATGCCCGAAGTCGGTTGCCGACGAGATCATCGCGAAGGGACGCGGTGGCGCCTGAGTTTGACTCAGGCACCACGGTAGAGAAAACTTGGCGTGGTCCGTGCCCAGCGCGGACCGTGACCAGGCAGTCAATCAACCAGTAACGCCCCGCGACCCGCGTGGCGACTATTCCGAAAGAGGAGCCCAAGTGGCAAAGGCCAAGTTCGAGCGGACCAAGCCGCACTGCAACATCGGCACCATCGGGCACATCGACCACGGCAAGACCACGCTCACCGC